>NZ_KI911559.1:1361196-1662095 GCF_000515255.1 Rhodovibrio salinarum DSM 9154
CGCGATGATGCTAACGCCCGCCCAGACGCACGTCGTGCGCGACAGAAGGTCACGCGTTGAAGAAGCTGCTCTACGCCCTGCTCGCCGTTGTCCTGCTGTTGGTGGCGGCGGTGCTGCTCCTGCCGAGCCTGATCGACTGGAACGCGTATAAGGACCAGCTGGCCCAGCAGGTCGAGCGGGCGACCGGACGCAACATCACGGTCGGCGGGTCGGTCAGCCTGTCGCTGCTACCCAGCCCCGCTTTCTCCGCCCAGCAGGTGACGCTTGCCAACGTCGCGGGTGGGCGTGAACAGGCGATGGCGGAGATTGCCGACTTGCGCGTGCGCGTCGCCCTTGCGCCCTTGCTTCAGGGGCAGGTCAAGGTCGAGCAGCTGGTGCTGGTCGAGCCACGGGTGTTGCTGGAACGCACCGCCGCCGGCCGGGCCAACTGGCGCTTCCGCGATGGCGATGGTCCGGCGACAGGCGACGGCGGCCCGCTCGATCGCGGGCTCCTGGGGCAGGTCAGCCTGCAAAGCGTGCGCGTTGTCGATGGCACACTGCGCTTCGTCGATGCCGCAGCCGGGATCGACCGGCAGGTCACAGGAATCGACGCGCGACTGTCCGCGCAGTCGCTTTCGGGCCCACTGCAAGCGCAGGGCAGCCTGAGCGCGAATGGCGTGCCGTTGAGCTTCGAGGGAGAACTGGGGCAGCTGAACACCGGCGGTCCGGCGCCCTACAGCCTGCGGGTCCAGTTGAACGGGACGGATGCATACGCCGAACTCGGCGGCGCGCTGTCGACGGGGGACGCGGTACGGCTTCAGGGCGACCTGGAGGCGCGGGGCAGCAGTCTTGCGGACACGCTGGCCCGCATCACCGGGCGTGCGGCCGGGAGCTATCCGCCGCAGCTGGCCCAGACGTTTTCCAGCGAGAGCCAGCTGACGCTCGACGCTGATACGCTGAAGGCGCAAAACCTCTCGCTACAGCTCGGCGACACGGGCGCGGACGGACGATTGCAGGTCACCCTCCCGACCGCGGACGAGAGCGAGCGTACCGAAGCGGTCGCCGACCTCACGATCCAGCGTCTGGACCTCGACCGTCTGCTCGCCATGCAGCGTGACACCGACGCCGGCGTCGATGGCGAGGGCTCACGCGGATCCGACGGCGACGCCTTCTCCCTGCCGCAGGATGTGCAGGCTGAGCTCAATGTGAACGTCGGCGCGATCTTGTATCATGACCGGGTGATCCGGCAGGGCCGGGCGAACGCTGTCCTGGCCGACGGTACGGTCACGCTCAATCAGGCGATGGCGCTGCTGCCCGGGTCCAGCGATCTCGCGCTGTTCGGCACGCTTGCCGCGCAGGATGGCCGGCCGGTGTTCGATGGCCGGCTGGAGACCGCTTCCGACAACCTGCGCGGCATGCTGGACTGGCTGGGCGTACAGGTCGAGCGCGTATCAGAAGATCGCCTGCGCCGGATGGAGCTGTTGGCCGATCTGCAGGCGCGTCCCGGGCAGGTAACGCTCACCAACGTCGACTTGGACGTCGACACCGCGCAGGTGCAGGGCGGTGTGGCGATCGCGTTGCGCCAGCGTCCGGGATTTGGCATCGGGTTGACTGTCGACAAGCTGAACCTCGACGCCTACTTGCCATCTGGTGACGCGGGCGGGCGCCAAACGGGCGAAGATGCTGGCCCGCCGCTCGGCTGGCTGGGCGGTTTCGATGCCAACTTCGACCTGCGCGCGGGTCAGTTGACCTACGCCGGCACCACGGCGCGAGACGTCAGGCTGGATGCGACCCTGCACAACCAGGCGCTGACGGTGCGCGAGGCTTCGGTCGGCAATCTCGCCGGCGCGGCCGTACGCCTGGATGGCAAACTCAGCGAACTGGTGGGGCTCGATCCGCAGCTCGACTTCAACGTCGATCTGGACGTGCAGAACCTGTCGCGCTTTGCCGGGGTGGCCGGCCTGTCGGACTCGGTTCCAGCCGGGGTCGGTCCGGTCGCGCTGACCGGCACCGCCCAAGGCGGGGTAGCCGACGCCAAGGTCGATGGCACGCTGACCGCGCTGGGCGGCACTGCGACCTTCCAGGGACAGATCGAACCGCTGGCCGCCCCCATGGCCTTCGACCTCGTGCTCGCCTTGCAGCATGACAGCCTGCGTGCGTTCACCGAGCAGGCGCCAGGGCTGCCCCGGCTGCGGCAAGAGGCTGGCGCGCTCGACCTGACCGCCCGGCTCGCCGGGACGACGCGCAGCTTCAGCACGGATAACCTGACGGGGCGGATCGGGCCGGTGACGGTCGAGGGTCCGGTTTCGCTCGACCTCGCCGGTGACCGGCCGCGCCTGACGGCCAATCTGGAGACGGGCGAGCTGCCGCTTGCGGCTTTCGCGGCCGCGGGGGCCGGCGCGCAAACTCCGGCGTCGGAAGACGTCGGCGAGGACGGTACGGCAACCGGCGCCCGCTGGTCGGCGCAGCCGCTGCCGTTGGCTGCCCTGACCGGGGTCGATCTGGACCTGACCCTGGCGAGCGACGCGCTCGTTCTGCCCGATGATAGCCGGCTCGAAGACGCCGAGCTGGCTGCGACCTTGACCGACGGCGTCCTCGATCTGGATCGGCTGCAAGGCACGCTTTTCGGCGGCGATCTGCGCGCCAACGGCACGCTCGATGCGCGCGATACCGCGGCGCTGTCGCTCGTGATTGAGGCGCAGCAGGTCGCCAGCAGCCCGCTGCTGGCGCATCTGTTCGGGGTCCAGGCCTTGGACGGGCCGATCGACCTGAATGCGGATTTGAACGCCAAAGGCGCCAGTCCGAATGCGATGATCGGAAGTCTGACCGGGCAAGGCGAACTGTCTGGCCGCGTGACGGTCGAACCACAACTGTTCCTGGGGCCGCAGGCCGGCCAATTGCTGGAACAGAATGGCGCGCCTGACGGTCGGATGGGGCAGCGTCTCTCCAATATGCTGGGCGATGCCTTCGGGGCGGAGGTGAAGATCGGCGGTCTGACCCGGGCCCTGGACTTTGTCGGCATGGCTTTCACCCAGGAACGTGCCAAGCTGGCCGGTACCTTCGCCATCGCCGAGGGGATCATGACCACCTCCGATCTGACGCTCGATGGCTTGGAAGGCCGGGCCGAGACGCGTGGGCAGATCAACCTGCCGACCTGGCGCCTGGACCTGACGACCGAGTTGTTCCGTGCGAAGGACGCGCCCGATGCCCCCTTCGTCGTGACCCGCCAGACGGGGTCGCTGGATGCGCCCAACGTCGCGATCACCGGCGGCGCCTTCCGGGACCAGTTGACGCCCGGTAAGAGTCAACAGCAGACCGGGGACGCCGCGCCGGAAGCCGACGATAGCTCGGGGGAACCTGCCGGAGACGAGGCTGGCGCACAGCCGTCGGACGATACGTCTGCGGCGAACGGCGGCCAGGCGCCCAAGCGCGCGGAGGAAATCATCCGCGGCGTCCTCGACCAATTGCAAAGCGAGCCCTGAGCCTAGTCTCCAAGTGCTGCTGGTAAATTAGCCCCCAACCGGCGGCCCACCCATCCGCAATCTCAAGGAGTGCGCCTATGACCGCGACTGCGGCCCGCGCCGTCGTGTTCGCCTTGCTAGCCCTCATGATCGCCGGCTGCACGGACATACGTCGCACCGAGCCCGAACGCGGCGCGAACGAGCAACTGCTGTTGTCGACGGCCGCGGACGAGGCGATCAAGCGGATGGAGTTCAGCCTTGACGACGGCAGCCGGGTTTACCTGGATGGCCGCTACTTCGACTCCTACGACCGCGCCTATGCAGTTGGCGCATTACGTTCCGCATTGCTGGCGCAGGGCGCGCACCTCGTCAGCAACAGGGGCGATGCCGAGGTGATCGTTGAGGTGCGTTCGGGCGCGCTGTCGACCACGCGCCGGGACTTTCTGGTGGGCTTTCCCGCGATCGAGATTCCGGTTCCGACAACGACCTCGCTGGAAACGCCCGAACTTGCGTTGTGGAAGGAACTGGACCGTACTGGCATCGCCAAGTTCGCGGCGACCGTCTACCACGCCGACGGCGGGCTGATCCGGGAAGTCGGGCCGGTTTATGGCCTATCTTGGCTCGACCGGAATCACATCGTCGGTATTGCCTGGGATGTGCGTAACACCCAGCCGGATGATGTGCCCATCGATCCCCCGGTCTCCGGGCCGGATCCGGCGCGCAAGACCAAATAACGCGCGTCGCGGGGCCCCTTACAACCAGGGTTGCCAGCCGATTTCCTTGCTGTCGGCCGCGATGGGCAGGTCGCCTTCCGCGTGACGGCTGATTTCGTCCTCCACCAGGCGGGCGATGTCGCGCAGGTTGGCCCGGTCGTCGTTGCTGAACGTCGGGCGTGGTTCTGGCGCCAGCAGGCACAGCGTGCCGACGTTGGCCCCGTCCGGGCTGCGCACCGGCACACCGGCGTAGAAGCCGATACCGCGGGCGTGTTCGCCCTGAACCATCTCGTCGAACCGCCGATCCGCGGCAACGTCGGGGACGATCAAGGGGCTGCCATTGGCGATCGTGAAGGCGCAGAACGCCTGATCGCGCGGCACCTGGGAAACCGGCAAACCGATGGAGGATTTGAACCAGTTGCGGTCGCGGTCCAGGAACGCGATCGCCGCCATGGGAACCCCACCGACGCGCGCGGCCAGGCGGGTCAAGCGGTCGAACGCAAGCTCGCGCGGCGTATCCAGCATCCGAACACGGCGTAGCGCAGCAAGCCGGTGCGCCTCGTCCGTCGGTAACGGCGGGGCCGTTCGGGTTTCTGGCATACCTATAGCTCTCCAGTCGTTATCAGCCGAGCTGCATCGAAAACTGTAGGTAGGAAACTACCCCAAAATCTTCAGACGTTCACACGCACTGGGGTATGTGTTGCCTGTCCGAACGGATAGTGGCTGGGACCTGACCGGCATCCGGTGCGCTGGCAGGTATCGCGAGCCCGGGTGTGCTTGCGGAAAAATTGATGGCTGGCCGCAGTCCGGTCGTCTACGTGCCGTTTGACGGCGGCGTGGAACGCCCGCCGATCAGGTAGGGACCGTTGGCGTACTCATCTGCACTCATCTGGTCGGGGCGACGTTCAGCGCCCCGCCGAGATCTGCTGCAACACCCAGACGCGTAAGGCACTCGACAGGTTGCCACTGCGCGCCGCGTCGATCTCGGCGATCAGGGCGTTCAAGGATTGACCACGTGCCGCCGCCAGCCGGCGCAGGGCCGCCCAGAAGGGCGGTTCCAGGCTGAGCGAGGTGCGGTGCTGGAACAACGTGACCGAATGCTTTTCCAGCCGCTGATCGCCGGGATCGAGCGCGATGGTGGGCGCCCCCTCGGCGCGCACCTCGGCCATCTCAGTCCGCCTTGCGCGGGCCCAGCATCTCTTCCGGCCGGACCAGCTGGTCGAACTGCTGCTGGCTCAGCAGGTCCAGCTCGGCGGCGGCCTGCTTCAGCGTCTTGCTTTCGGCGAACGCCTTCTTCGCGACCTTGGCGGCGTTGTCATAGCCGATGTGCGGGTTGAGTGCGGTCACCAGCATCAGGGAATCGCGCATGAGCTGGTTGATCCGCTCCTCGTTCGCCTCGATTCCGGCCACGCAGTTGGTGTTGAAGCTCTCTGCCGCATCGCCCAGCAGTTGGCAGGACTGCAGCAGGTTGTAGATCATCACCGGCTTGAAGACGTTGAGTTCGAAGTGGCCGTTCGAGCCGGCGACCGTGACGGCGGTGTGGTTGCCCATCACCTGCGCGCACACCTGGGTCATCGCTTCGCACTGGGTCGGGTTGACCTTGCCGGGCATGATCGAGGAGCCGGGCTCGTTCGCCGGCAGCAGCAGCTCGAAGAAGCCGCACCGCGGGCCGGAGCCCATCAGGCGGATGTCGTTGGCGATCTTCATCAGCGAGGTCGCCACGGTGTTGGCCGCGCCGGAGGCCTCGACCACCGCGTCGTGTGCGGCCAGCGCCTCGAACTTGTTCTCCGCCGTTTGGAAGCGCTCTCCAACGATGGCCGAAACCTCCTCGGCGAATGCCTCGGCGAAGCCCTGGGTGCTGTTCAGGCCGGTGCCGACGGCCGTGCCGCCCTGGGCGAGCTGGCGCAGCCGGGGCAGGCTGCCTTCCAGCCGCGCGACCGCATAGGCCGCCTGGGTGGCGTAGCCGGAGAACTCCTGGCCCAGGGTGAGCGGCGTCGCGTCCATCAGGTGGGTACGGCCGATCTTGATGATCTGGTCGAACGCCTTCGCCTTCTCCTGCAGGGCGTCGGCCAGACGCTTCAGCTTCGGGATCGTCTCGGTCGTGATCAGCCGGACGGCGGCGATGTGCATCACGGTGGGGAAGGTGTCGTTGGACGATTGCCCGTAGTTGCAGTGATCGTTCGGGTGCACCGGCGACTTGCCGCCGCGCGTGCCGGCCAGCATTTCGTTCGCCCGGCCGGCGATCACCTCGTTGGCGTTCATGTTCGACTGCGTGCCGCTGCCGGTTTGCCAGACCACCAGCGGGAAGTGATCGTCGAGTTCGCCGTCGATCACTTCCTGCGCGGCTTTGCAAATCGCATCGCCGACCCGCTTGTCGAGCTGACCCAGCTTGATATTCGCGCGGGCCGCCGCGAGCTTCTGGATGCCGAGCGCGCGAACCACCTGGGTCGGCATCCGTTCCCCGCCGATCTTGAAGTTCTGCAGCGACCGCTGGGTCTGTGCGCCCCAGTAGGCGCTGGCTGGAACCTCGATCTCGCCGATCGAATCGCTTTCGGTACGGGTGGCTTGCTCGCTCATGACGCTCGCCTTGTCGGTTGTCGTGGGGCTCGTTTGCCGGCGTTAACCTGGCGGGGTTGTAGCTGCTCGCGGGCGTGGATGCCAGGGGCGACGCCTGACCTGACGGCGCGCAGGCGTTTCACGTCGCTTGAATCTGCGCGTCTTCGAACGCGAACTTCCAGTCCACCGGTGCTTCGCCCAGGTCGCGTACCGCCTCGTGGTAGAGGCCGGTCGCCTTGCGGAAGGCCTCTTGTTCGCCAAACGCGGCACGTCGGCAGTAAACGCGAGCGTTCCCGCGGCAAGCGGCTTGGTCAGGGTGACGCGGAACGGGCGCTTGGGCGGTTCTTCGGCCATTCCAGAACGTCCTTCTTGCGCTGCAATCAGGTGTGGCCGCGCAGGAAGGCGGCAACCGTGTCGGCGGCTGTCGCCCAGTTTGTCTCTGCACTGTAGCCGGAGGATTTGCGCGGCTTCAGATCGTGATCGCCGTCCGGTAGACAGGTGAGCTGAACTGCCGCCGACAGCGGGTAGGTCGCGACCTCCTCGGCCGTGCCGAACGGGTCGCGCTCGCCCTGACAGACCAGCATGGACGTGGCAAGCGCCTGCAGGTGCTCGGTGCGCAGCTTTTCCGGCTTGCCGGGCGGGTGGAAGGGGTAGCCGAGGGCGACGACGCCAGCCACCGGCTGGTCCGTCTGTTCCTGGTCGGCGGCGAGCAGGCTTGCCATGCGCCCGCCCATTGACTTGCCGCCGACGACCACCGAACCGGGGCCTCCCAACGCGTCGATGACCGCCCGGAATTCGGCCAGTAGCGTATTCTGCGCCGGTGGCGGACGTTTCTTGCCACCCGCCCGCCGCTCGGCCATGTAGCCGAACTCGAAGCGCGCTACCCGCACCCCGCGTGCGGCCAGAAGCTCCGCCATCGCCGCCATGAACGGGCTGTCCATACCGACCCCGGCGCCGTGGGCGAGAGCCAGAACCGGACCGTCCTGTGGGCCATCGAACGTGATCTGCGGGGGCTCCGCCGTCATCCGCTGCTCCCTAACGCGATCTTAACCGCGCGCCCGCGATGCTCGTTCCCGACCCGCCGACAAACCCCGGGAGAGACGGGCATGGACGACATCCACGAGCGCGATCTGTCGCGTAAACCCAACCATGCGCTCAGTGACGAGGAAAAGCGTGAACTGAGCCGTCGGTTCAAGGAGTTCTCGCAGATGGTCCAGGCGCGCGGCCCGAAGGCGTGCGGTCTGCGCGGCGCTGGCAAGGGCGGCGCGGTCGGTGCCAAGAAGCGCATTCGCAAATGGACGCCAGGCCAGAAGGCGTAGCGCCTGCGCCTACCGGCGAGGCAGTATCGGATCGGCCCCAAAACGCTCAGGGCCGGCGCCGTGTCACGGCGCCGGCCCTTTGCGTATTTAGCCGGACCGTCGTTTAGCCGATCTGGCCGCCCTCGTTCCGCGTGATCGCGACAACCGCCGGACGGACCGGCAGATTGTCGTCGAAGTCGGGCCAGCGGGTCACCGGGTTCTCGAAGGTCGAGCCCTCGGCATCGCCCGGATGCTGGACCGCAACGAACAGCGTGCCGTCGTCGGGGGTAAAGAACGGTCCACACATCTCAGCCCCGACCGGACAGCGGAAGAAGTGGCGGCTGGAGCCGCGGAGATCGCCCTTGGTCTCGATCGCCCAGACACCGTCGGCGCGGCCGGAGGTTTCCTGGTCGTTGCCGTCGGTGGAGATCCACAGCCGCCCGCGGTGGTCGACCACGGCGTTGTCCGGATTGACGAACCAGCCGTGCTGGCTGGTGCCCTTGCCCCATTGGGCGCCGGCGTTCGGGTCGTTCGGATCGCCCGCCAGCACCAGGATATCCCAGCGGTCCTGCAGACCGGCGAAGTCGCCGTCGGTGACGTCGATCTCCAGCACGTGCCCGGCGGAGTTGCCGGCGCGCGGGTTGGCCGGGTGGGTGGCATCCGGTTTGCGCTTCTCGTTGGAGGTCAGCATCACGTAGATCTTGCCCTCCTGAGCGTCCGGCGCGACGTCTTCCGGCCGGTCCATCGGCGTGGCGCCCAGCAGGTCGGCGGCCCGGCGGGTCTCGATCAGCACGTCCGCCTGGCTGTTGAAGCCGTTCTCCGGGGTCAACGGCCCGGTGCCGTAGACGATCGGCAGCCAGTCGACCGTGCCGTCCTCGTTGAAGCGGGCGACGTACAGTGTGCCGCTGTCGAGCAGGCCGAAGTTGTTGGTCCGGTTGTTGTGGTCGACCCGGCCGTAGGACACGAACTTGTAGACATAGTCGAACCGCTGGTCGTCGCCCATCACCGAGACGACGCGACCGTCCTTGTTCTCGATCGTCTCCGCGCCCTCGTGCTTGAAGCGGCCCATGGCGGTGCGCTTCACCGGCGTGAACGATGGGTCGTAGGGATCGTACTCGACCATCCAGCCGAACCGGTTCGGCTCGTGCGGCTCCTTGCCGATGTCGAAGCGGTCGTCAAAATCCGCCCAGGCGTACCAGCCGCCCGGGACGCCGTAGCGGGTGTGGTTCTGCGCTTCAGCCGGGTCGGCGTTCTCGCCCTTGAAGTAGCCGTGGAAGTTCTCCTCGGCGATCAGCACCGTGTTCCACGGCGTCACGCCGCCGGCGCAGTTATTGACGGTGCCGATTACCCGCGTGCCGGAAGAATCGTGGGAGGTTTGCAGGCGGGGATGGCCGGCGGCCGGCCCGGAGATGGCCATCTCCGTCGAGCGCAGCGAATAGCGGCGGTTGTACGGGCTGTCCTTGCGGTAGCTCCACTTGCCGTCGCGCCCGCGCTGCACCTCGATCACCGAGTGGCCATGCGCGGCCATCTCGATCGCCACCGTCTCCGCCGTCGGCTGCTCGTAGTTGGGGAACATCAACTCTTCGTTGGTGTATTCGTGGTTGATGCACAGCAGTCCGTGGTCGGCGCTGTCGGACCCTGCGGGCAGCGGGACGAAGCCGATGAAGTCGTTGTTGTAGCCGAACTGCTGTTCCTGCGCCTCGGCGGTCTGGTGCATCGGGTCGAAGGCGGGAGCGCCCGGCGCGACCGGATCGCCCCAGCGGATCAGGATGTCGGCATCGTAGCCCTCGGCGACGTGGTGGGTCTCGTCGACCGCGGCCTCCAACTCAGGGAACTGGAAGCTCCAGGCGGATTCGGGGACGCTACCGGCACCGCTGGTCTCCGCCGCCTCGGCCTGGCTACCGACGAGACCGCCGGTCTTGGCGGTCAGGGTCGCCACGGCTGTCATCGCGAGCGCGCCGCGCAATACGTCCCGCCGGCCGTAGCGCGCGCCGATCACCTCGCCGATGGTCGGTCGGTCGAGCGGGGAGGACGGCGTATCCTCCGCGAATTCCATCCGCGTCGAGCTGCTGTAGCCCTGGTCGACCGGATCCTGTTCCGGCTCCCGGGAGAGGGGGGTACCATCGCTCATTGTGCAAATCCCTGTTTCTGGCCTGTCTGTCCAGGTGGTTAACGGCCAGATTGTGCAGGCGAGTTGTTTGCAGAGCGGTGACACCTGTGCTGCGCATTGATGACGGCGTCTACACCCGGAGGTCACCCCAGGTGTCTTGCTGTTATGGCGTGTCACCCGCCGGGTGTGAGCGATGCCGACCGACATGGGCCGCCAGTTCCTGCCAGGGCGCAAGGTCCCAGCTTCCCCGTGCGGCCCCGGAGGGCGACGGCAGCACGAACACGTCGATGTCAGGGAACGGGCTTTCGGGCTGTCGGCCCGTTACAACTTGGCGGCTGCCCAGAAAGACCTTGGCCGGGCGCTTACCCACGAAGGCCAGCACACGCGGCGTGTAGCGCCGCATCTTGGCGGCGAGGGCGGCCGGGTCGTCGCCGCCGGCCGGGAGGGCGGCGTCGGCGCCGCTGGCCGTTTGGCACAGGTCGGTCAGCCCCAGACCGTAGTTTGGCAGCTCGCGGAAACGTTCGGGCGGCAGTTCAACCGGCGTCAGGCCTACCCGTGTCAGGGTCGGCCAGAAGCGATTCCCGGGTCCCGCGTAATACGCACCAACGCGCGCCGAGACGGCGCCGGCCGCACTGCCGCAGAATACCACGTCGAGCCCGGGTGCCAGAATGTCGGGCAGGATGCTCACGCCGAACCCGTCACAGACTGTGGCTGCTGGACGCGCTTATGGTTCGGAAAAAGTCGCCTGTGGGCGCCTGTTCCGTGGCGCTATTGCTTTTTGCGAAAGCGGTCCAGGGTCACGACGTTGTCGTCGCCACCGGTGTCGTCGTCCCCGCCTTCGGCCTTTTCCGGGGCACCGCCGGCCTCGCTGGCGTTGCCCTGATAGTTCGAGGCCTGTTCGGGGGTCGCGTTTTCGCTGTCGTCGTCCTCGCCCGCGTCGAACTGCAGGCCAAAGCGCACCGAGGGATCGGCGAAGGCGGCGATCGCCTCGAAGGGGATGTGCAGCTGTTCGGACACGTTGTTGAACGTCAGCGTGACCTGGAAAGCGTCCTCGCCGACCTGCAGATCCCAGAACTGGTACTGCAGGACGATCGTCATCTCGCGCGGGTAACGCTCCTTTAGCGAATCCGGCATGACGACGTCGGGATGGTCGGTGCGGAAGGTCACATAGAAGTGGTGTTCGCCCGGCAGCCCGTGTTCGGCGACCTGGGCGAGCGCCTGACGCACCACGCCCCTCAGAGCGTTCTCGACCATCACGTCGTAATGCAGGTCGTCCTCGGAGCCGCCGGTTTCGGCCATATCAAATCCTTCCTACGCCTCGTCTGCTTGCGGCGGAGGCTATTAAAGCGGATGCGTGGGAGCAATGAAAGTGGGGCTTTCTGTTGCTAGGTAGCCCCAGACCCCACCTAGCCGGACTCGACCCGACTAGGGATTTATGCCGTGGTTGCCTTGGCGCTGTTACGCGGCCGCGGCAACCGGAGCGCGATTGTCGTTCGCACTTCTTGGATGGCCCGATAACGGCGGATGCCATGCCGGGGCAAAGACACGTCTTTTGCCGCGCGTCGATCCTGGTTCGCCCCCATGAGGTGGCAGCCCGACCCGACGTGCAACGCCGAAAGAGGGGAACGGCGATACGCGGGTCGGTGATGTTGGTGGAGGCGCCGGGTACTGCCCCCGGGTCCGCTACGGCTAGTGAACGTGCCGTTTATGCCCATAGTCCGGTGCGACCGGACATTTATCCATGTGGGGCAGAGGCTTACCTTTTTAAAGGGTGGCCGCGCAGGAGGGCTCTCGCTTCGGCCTCGCGCGGTCGCTGCCGCTCGTCTAGGGTCGTTTGCGATAGTTCGTTCTGACAGGAAAGACGCCTTGGCCATGGTCGCTCCCGATTCGCCCGTCCGTCCGCGCATGACCCTCGTCGTCGCCGCCGACGCGGCGGGGGGAATCGGCCAGGAAGGCGGGCTGCCGTGGCGTCTGCCGGATGACCTGAAGTGGTTCAAGCGGGTCACGATGGGGCATCCGCTGGTGATGGGCCGGAAAACCCACGAGTCGATCGGCCGTAGCCTGCCGGGCCGACTGAACATCGTGGTCACCCGTCAGCCGGACTACGCGCCGTATGCGGACGCCGTGCTGGCGGATTCGCTGGAGGCGGCGCTGGATCGCGCCGCGCAGGGCAACGCCGAAGAGGTGGCCGAGGAGGTGATGGTGATCGGCGGGGCGCAGATTTTCCGCAGCGCGCTGCCCCTCGCGGATCGTGTGCTGCTGACCCGCGTGCACGACACCTTTTCCGCGGACACCTTCCTTGAGGACTTGGACCCGCAGGTCTGGCAGGAAACCTGGCGGGAGGACCACGCCGCCGACGCCCGCAACCCGCACCCCTACAGCTTTATCGAGTTGGTGCGGGGGTGACGGTCTTCTAACACCCGTCGGCGCCGCGCCCTTATTCGACGCGCGTCACGGAGGGTGCCCGTGACGCACGCAGCTTCGGCGACCGTTAGCTCATCTTGATGCTGGGTGCCTTGCGGGCGGTGGCGGGATCGCTGTTCGTGATCTTGCCCCAGACCTGCTCGGCGATCGACAGGTAGGCTTGCGCGTGCGCGCTCTCCGGATGGGAGACGACGACCGGCTGGCCGCCGTCGCTGGTCTCGCGGATCACGATGTCGAGCGGGATCTCGCCCAGCAGTTCGGTGCCCATCTTCTCGGCCTCGCGCCGGCCGCCGCCGGCGGAGAAGATGTCCGAGCGCTCGCCGCAGTGTGGGCACAGGTAGTAGCTCATGTTCTCGACCATGCCGAACACTGGCACGTCGACCTTACGGAACATGTTGAGGCCCTTCTTGGCGTCCAGCAGGGAGATGTCCTGCGGGGTGGTGATGATCACCGAGCCGGCGAGCGGGACCTGCTGGGCCAGCGTGAGCTGCGCATCGCCGGTGCCGGGCGGCATGTCGACCACCAGCACGTCCAACTCGCCCCAGTCGACGTCGCGCAGCATCTGCTGGATGGCGCTCTGCACCATCGGGCCGCGCCAGATCATCGGCGTGTCCTCGCCGACCAGGAAGCCCATCGACATCACCTTGACGCCGTAGGCTTCCATCGGGCGCAGACGCTTGCCGTCCGGCGATTCGGGACGGCCCGAGACGCCCATCATACGCGGCTGCGAAGGGCCGTAGATGTCGGCGTCCAGGATGCCGGTCGCATGCCCCTGGCGCTGGAAGGCGAGGGCCAGGTTGGCGGCGGTGGTGGATTTACCGACTCCGCCCTTGCCGGAAGCCACGGCGACGATCGCCTTCACGCCCGGTACGGCGATCTGCTGCTGGCCGCCCGCGCCGCTGCCGCTGCTACGTTGCTGGTGCGAGTCGTTGGGCTGGCCGGCGCCGCCGGATCGGGGGCCGTGCGATGTCTGCGTGCGGGTGCCCTGGCTGGTGGGGCCGCTGCCGGGCGCTTGCCTACCTGGGGCCTGGGCGTGCGCGGTCAGTACCGCGGTGACCGACTGGACGCCCTTGAGCGCCCGCACCGCACCTTCGGCCTCCTTGCGCAGCGGCTCCTTCTCCTGGCCCTTGCGCGAATCAACCTCGATCGCGAATCCGACGTTGCCGTCCTTGATGACCAATCCGGAGACCATCTGAAGGCTGACGATATCCTGACCCGCTTCGGGGTCCTGAACGCTGCGCAGGGCCGTCCAGATGCTCTCCTCGGTGACGCCGCTCATGCTTGAATTCTCCCTTTCGCGCCCGATATTCCGGTGACCGGTTTTGCGAGGTCGGCTCGACGCGTTACGTATAGGGTTCGATATGGTCAGTCGCGGAGTCCTGTGAAGCCCGATCGGGCCACAACTTCTGCTGCCCAAACCTCACGCCCGCAATTCGATACACGGAGTACAGCAGAACATGCCTTGGCAGAATCAAGGTGGCGGCCCCTGGGGCGGCGGTTCCGGCGGCGGCGGTGGCAACGGTGGCCCGTGGGGCGGCCGTGGCTCCGGCGGCGGTGGCGGCGGCCGCAACAATGGCGGTGGCGGTCCCTTCGGCGGCGGCGGGCAGCGTCCGCCGGACTTCGACGATCTGGTGCGTAAGGGCCAGGAGCGCCTGAAAAAGATTATCCCCGGCGGCTCGGGCTCCGGCGGCGGCTTGGGCGGCCGCGGCATCGTGCTGATCGCAGCCGTCTTGGTCGGTATCTGGTTCCTGAGCGGCTTTTACCGCGTTCAGACGGATCAGCAAGGCGTGGTGTTGCGCTTCGGTGAGTGGGTGAACACGACGAAGCCGGGTCTGAACTGGCACTTGCCCTATCCGATCGAAACGGTGCTGACCCCGTCGGTCGAGCGGATCAACCAGATCAACATCGGCTTCCGCCAGATCGGCGGCGGGCAGTCCGCCAGCGAGCGCGATGTCGAGGGCGAAAGCCTGATGCTCACCGGCGACCAGAACATCATCGACATCGATTTTTCGGTGCAGTGGAAGATCTCGGACGCCGGGCGGTACCTGTTCAATATCCGCGATCCCGAGGGCACGGTGAAGATCGCCGCCGAATCCGCGATGCGCGAGATCATCGGCCGGACCGACATTCAACCCGCCCTGACCGAGGCGCGCGCGGAGATCGAGAACAAGACCAAGGACCTGCTGCAGGAAATCCTGAGCAACTACGAGTCCGGCATTCTGGTCACCGGCCTGAAGTTGCAGAACGTGCAGCCGCCGGGGCAGGTGGTCGACGCGTTCAACGACGTGCAGCGCGCCCTGCAGGACCGTGACCGGCTGCGCAACGAGGCGCAGGCCTATCGCAACGACTTGATCCCCAAAGCCCGCGGTGAGGCGCAGAAGATGATCCAGGAGGCCGAGGCCTATCGCGAGCGGATCATCAACGAGGCCGAGGGTGAGGCCGAGCGCTTCAACCAGGTGCTCAGCGCCTACAAGGTCAACCCGGATGTCACCAAACGCCGGATGTACCTCGAGACGATGCAGAACGTGTTCGCGCGTACCGACAAAGTCCTGATGGATGCCGGCTCGTCGGGCGGAACGGTCCCTTACTTGCCGCTTGACCAGCTGCGTAACCGGATGGCCGGGGACAACCCCTCGGATCAGACGGGCACGTCACGCAATCGTTCGGCGACGGGCGGCGGCATGTCGTCCAACGCCACGACGAACTAAGCCAGGAGGGCATCGATTATGAACCGCGTCTTTTTGATTGCGGGCGGCGTACTTGCGATCCTTCTGGCGATCGTGGCGTACAGCGCGCTGTTCACGGTGCACCAGACGCAGCAGGCGATCGTCATGCAGTTCGGCGATCCAAAGCGGGTGATCTCCGAACCCGGCTTGAACGCCAAGGTGCCGTTCATCCAGGACGTGCTGTACTACGAGAAGCGCATCCTGGACCTGGACCCGCCGGTCGAACGCGTGCTGCTGGCCGACCAGAAGCCGCTCGATGTGGACTCCTTCGCCCGCTACGAGATCACCGATCCGCTAAAGTTCTACCAGACGGTGACGTTCGAGCGGAGCCTGCGCGACCGGCTGGGCTCGATCATCAACTCCGCCTTGCGGAGCGAGTTGGGCACGGTGAACCTCGCCAGCATCCTGTCGGATCAGCGCGACGACATCATGGCGCAGATCCAAAAGCAGGTGAACACGGAGTCCAACCGCTTCGGCATCAACATCGTCGACCTGCGGATCGGCCGGACCGACCTGCCGGAACAGGTGTCCGAGGCCGTCTACGCCCGGATGCGCTCCGAGCGTGAGCGCGAGGCCGCCGAGTTCCGTGCCCAGGGCCGGGAGGAGGCGCAGCGCATTCGCGCCTCCGCCGATCGCGAGGCGACCGTGATTCGCGCCGAGGCGCAGCGGGAGTCCGACATTATCCGCGGTCGCGGCGAAGCGAAGCGTACCCGGGTGCTGTCTGAGTCCTATGGCCAGGACGAGAACTTCTTCGCCTTCTATCGTGCGATGCAGGCCTATGAAGGCTCGATCAACCAGGGTCAGGCGAAGAACTCCTATCTGGTCCTCTCGACTGAGGACAACGCGTTTTTCCGGATGTTCGGGGAGGGCGCGCTGTCTAACGAACTGCGCGAAGCGGGCAAGCAGTCCGCCGACCAGCCGGCGTTGGGCCCGCGGGCCGAGCGCTCGCCGGATAACAACGCGAGCAACGCCAACTAACGTCTGCGCGTTGGCAGTTTCGTCGAGCCGATACGGGCCGGGGTCTTGCAAGACCCCGGCCCGTTCTTTTTTGTGCCCCCGTCGCCCACCGCTCCCGCTCTCGAAGGCCATTTGAGAGGCCATGCCCGATATCGCTTGGATTGACCTGTGGACTGCGCTCGCCCTCGTACTCGTGATCGAGGGGGTGTCGATGTCGCTGTTTCCCGGCGTCTTGCGCCGCGCGCTTGAGCAATTGGATCAGCTGCCTGCGGAGGCGCTGCGCTGGGGCGGTCTGCTGTTGGCATTGATCGGCATGTTTTTCCTTTACATGCTACGCTAGAGACCGCCCTAGAATGGCCAAACTCTCAGCCGATCTAGGGATGCGGCAGCTTGACCCGAGCCATCCCTGGCCCACCCTTGAGCGCGTGGCCTCCTGGCCGCACGACAAAACCCGGGATCGGGGGGACGCCAGACCATCGGGCCCCGGCGCCGGGCGGCTCGCGAAAGCGGCCCCAACTGGGTGTCGCAGCCACAACCTCGGCTGTGCGGTCTCCCGTCCGTGCGGCCGACAGCTCTCGTGCAACGGAGACATGACCTTGCAGACATCTGCCATCGTCAATGCGCCGATCCGTCGGACGCGCTTCGCCCGGCTGGCCGCTGTGGCGTTGGGCGCGTTTCTGGCCGTGGTGCTCGCGCTGCCGGCCGGCGTACAGGCCAAGAACCGTCCAGATTCCTTCGCCGACCTGGCGGATGCGTTGCTGCCCACCGTGGTCAACATCTCCACCACCCAGAAGGTCGAGGAAAGCCCGCAGCGTCGTCAGTTCGAGGAGTTCTTCGAGGACTTCTTCAACCGTCGGCGCGAGGGGCAACCACAGCCGCCGGGCCGACAGGGGCCGCGCCGCGCGCCGTCGTCGCTCGGCTCCGGCTTCGTCATCGACGAGGACGGGTATATCGTCACCAACAACCATGTGATCGAAGGCGCCGACGAGATCACGGTGCGCTTCCATGACGACACGACGATGTCCGCCGAACTGGTTGGCCGGGACGACAAGACCGATCTGGCGCTGCTGAAGGTCGACACCGACCGCAAGCTAAAGGCCGCGTCCTGGGGCGACAGCACCGAAACGCGGATCGGCGATTGGGTCCTGGCGATCGGCAACCCGTTCGGGCTGGGCGGCACGGTGACCGCAGGCATCGTCTCGGCGCGTTCGCGCGACATCAATGCGGGCCCGTACGATGATTTCATCCAGACCGACGCGTCGATCAACCGCGGCAATTCCGGCGGGCCGATGTTCAACACCGATGGCGACGTGATCGGTGTCAACACGGCGATCTTCTCGCCGTCCGGCGGCTCGATCGGCATCGGCTTCGCAATCCCCAGCGAGATCGCGGAGAACGTGGTCCAGCAGCTGCGCGAGTATGGCGACGTGCGCCGCGCGTGGCTGGGCGTGCGTATCCAGTCGGTCACGGAGGAGTTGGCCGAGGGGTTGCGGCTCGATCACCCACGCGGGGCCCTGGTCGCCTCCGTCTCCGAGGGTGGCCCGGCGGAGAATGCCGGAATCCGCCAGGGGGACGTGATCCTGCGGTTCGACGGCAAAGATGTCGGTGACATGCGTGAGTTGCCACGCATGGTCGCCGAGACACGTATCGGCAAGAAGGTCGATGTCGTGGTCTGGCGCAAGGGCGAGCGGGAGACCGTTGAGGTCGACCTTGGCAAGCTGGACGAGGATGCGTTGGCCAGCTTCCGCGATCAGGAGAGCCAGCCGAACGGCGGCACGAATGGTGCGGAGACCAGCAGCGTGCTGGGCATGGGCCTGGCCGAATTGAACGAGGACGCGCGCCAGCGCTTCGGCCTCGACGAAAACGCCAAGGGCGTGGTTATCACCGAGGTCGACCCGAGCAGCTCCGCCGCCGAGAAGGGGCTTTCTCCCGGCGATGTGATCGTCGAGGTCGACCAGGAAGAGGTGAACGCCCCGGGCGAGGTCGCGCAGAAGATCGAGCAAGCCCGGAAGGGCGGCTACCGGGTGGTCACGCTTTTGGTCTACAACCAGGGTGACTTCCGCTGGGTCGCGGTCCGGCTGGGCTGATCGCCGACCTTTTTGCAAGACCTGATCGTCTGTTGACGCGGCGGTCCCGAAGGTCGGGGCCGCCGCGTTGCATGTCGGGTGCGAAGCGCGCAAGGATGCGGGCGCCGCTGCGTCCCCGACTCACGTCCGCCTGGAGCTTCCGTCTTGACCCGCCTGTCCAATCTGTTGATCGCCGTGGTGGCCTTGGTCGCCATTGGGCTGGCCCTATGGCGTCTCTTGGCACCTTTCGACGGGGTCACGGTTAATCAAACCACGGTGGGTGCGCATACGCCGGCAACCGTTTATCGACCGGCAGGTGACGACACGGCCCCCGTTGTCCTGATCGCCCACGGTTTCGCCGGCTCGCAGCAGTTGATGCAGCCCGCGGCCCTGACCCTGGCGCGCAACGGCTATATCGCCGTGACCTTCGATTTCCTGGGCCATGGCCGGAACCCGCTGCCGCTCACCGGCAACATCACACAGGTCGACGGGGCAACGCAGAACCTGCTGGAGCAAATGAGCGAGGTCGCCGCGTTCGCCCGCGCGCTGCCGCGCAGCGACGGCCGCCTGGCGCTGCTCGGCCATTCCATGGCGTCCGATATCGTCGTGCGCTTCGCCCAGCGCGCCGACCAGCCGATCCAGGCCACCGTGGCGATATCGATGTTTGCACCCACCGTGTCGGCGCAGACGCCACGGAACCTGCTGGTGATCGTCGGCGGACTGGAGCCGCAACCGCTGCTCGATGCCGCCCGGGATGCGGTCGCGCTCAAGCCTGGCGTCGACGATCCCAGAGAAGGCGAGGTTTACGGCGACTTCGCCGATGGCAGCGCGCGCGGCTGGCGGATCGCCGACCGGGTCGAGCACATTGGCGTGCTGTATAGCCAGGAGAGCCTGACAGCCGCGCGCGACTGGCTGAACCGGAGTTTCGGGCGCGAGAGTCTTGCGGGACCGGTGCAGTGGGGCCCCTGGATCCTGCTGCTCGTGTTGGCCGTGGCGGCGCTGGCGCGCCCTCTGTCCACCTTGTTGCCAGCCGTGCGCGCGCAGCCCGTGGGCGCAGGCCTGGGCTGGCGACGGGTGTGGCCAGCCGTGGTGATTCCGGCGGTGATGACGCCGCTGGTACTCTGGCTGCTGCCGACCAACTTCCTGTCGCTGCTGGTGGGCGACTATCTGGCCGCGCATTTCGGCCTATACGGCGTGCTGACGGGCCTGTCGCTTTGGTATATCGGGCGCGGGCGCGATATCGCACAGCAGAAGCCGGCCCTGCCTTGGGGACGGCTGGCGGTCGCCATAGCCGGTGTCGCCGCCTATGGGGTTCTGGCCGTCGGCCTGCCGATCGATCGCTTCTTCATCAGCTTCTGGCCGATCCCTGAGCGGCTGCCGCTGATCGCGGCGCTGTTCCTCGGCACGTTGCCGTTTTTCCTGGCGGACGAGTGGCTGACCCGGGGGCCGGGACATGCCCGGGGCGCCTATCCGGCGACCAAGGCGCTGTTCCTGGTCTCGCTGATGGCCGCGGCGGCGCTCGACATCGAACAGCTGTTCTTCCTGTTCATCATCGTGCCGGTGATGGTGCTGTTCTTCCTCGTGTTCGGCCTGTTCAGCCGCTGGTCGTACAAGACGACCGGGCACCCAGCCGTGGCCGGTATCGCCAACGCCCTGATCTTCGCCTGGGCGATCGGGGTGACCTTCCCGATGGTGCAGCCGTAGGCGGGTGCGTTCAGCTGCCGCTGCTGCGCCG
This sequence comes from Rhodovibrio salinarum DSM 9154, assembly GCF_000515255.1. Taxonomy (NCBI): domain Bacteria; kingdom Pseudomonadati; phylum Pseudomonadota; class Alphaproteobacteria; order Rhodospirillales; family Rhodovibrionaceae; genus Rhodovibrio; species Rhodovibrio salinarum. Next base: position 1,381,222 of record NZ_KI911559.1, read on the forward strand.
GCTTTCCAGGGCGTTTACGCGGGTTTGCAACGCATCCAGGTTGGTCGAGAGCTGGTGTACCAGTTCGCGCGCCTGGCCGAGCTGCTCGCGCAGCGCGGCGATTTCGCCGTCCGGATCCGTTTGCGGGCTGCATTCGCCATGGCCTTCCAGCAGCCAGCCGATGTTGGTTTCCATGACCCCGGCCAGGGTCAGCAGGCGGTTCGACCGCGGCGCGGTCCCATCGCGTTCCCACTCCGAGAGGGTGTCCCGGGTAACGCCGGCGCGTCGGGCCAGTTCGGTGACGGATAGGCCGAGGCGCTTGCGCTGCGTGCGGATGCGCTGACCCAGGGTCTGTGGTTGGGCGTCCTGAAGTAGGGTCGTCATGGCGATGCGGGCCCTCAAAACGTGCAGCGGAACAGAAAGACCCTATTATCACCTCGGGGAAGGGGATCGACCAACAGATTGCGCCACATTTCCTTCGTGGAGCGAACTACGCCACCTGCGCGATCTCGTCGTCGCTGTAGCCCTGCAGGTACAGCAGGCCGGTCAGGTCGCCGTGCTCCAGGGCGAAGCGGGCCTCGGCCTTGACGCTCGGCTTGGCGCGGTAGGCGACACCCAGGCCGGCGGCGAGCAGCATGGGTAGGTCGTTGGCGCCGTCGCCGATGCTGGCGACCGCGCTTTCGTGCACGCCGCGCTGGCCCGCCATCTCGCGCAGGGTGGCGAGCTTGGCTTCCTTGCCCACGATCGGCTCGGCCACCTCGCCGGTCAGGGCACCGTCCTCGATGATCAGGCGGTTGGCGACCACGCGGTCGAACCCGCACCATTCGGCCACCGGCTCCGCGATCGCGGTGAACCCGCCGGAGACCAGCGCACAAGTGACCCCATGGCGCTTCAGGGTGGCGATGGCGGTCTTGGCGCCCTTCGACAGCGCGACCCGGTCCAGGGTGGCCTTGACGTCCGCTTCCTTGAGGCCGGTCAGCATGCCGACCCGTTCGCGCAGGGCTTCCTCGAAGTTCAGCTCGCCGTTCATCGCCCGGCGGGTGATTTCCGCGATCTTGTCCTTCAGGCCGACCGCTTCCGACATCTCGTCCAGCGTCTCGCCGGTCACGATGGTGGAGTCCATATCGGCGATCAGCACTGCCTTGCGTCGGCCGGTTTCCGGCTGGGCGGCGGTGTCGAGCGGGCGGTCGGCGACCGCTTTCCGGGCCGCAGTCCCGGCTGCGCTGGGGGTGATGCCACGGTAGGGCAGGTCGGCCGCGACGTGCTCACTCAGCCAGCGGTGGTCGCTCACCTCTGCGCCAGCCGCGCGCAGCGCCTCCCGCACGTCCTGGATGCCCGTGAGGTCGAGGTCCCTGGACGCCGGATCGGCGATCAGGGTACAGACTTGCCGTTCGTCGGCACGCTCGGATTGGTCCGTCATACCTACGGTGATAAGCGGGCCGCCGCCTGAGGGCAAGCGGCCTGCCATCGTGTGCGCCGATTGCCCCGTGGACTCCAAGGACGCCTTCACCGTGACGCCTCACCGCTTCGCCGACAGGTCCCGGCCGCCCGTGCTGCTCGTCACCGGCCCGACAGCCAGTGGCAAGTCCGGCTTCGCCCTGAATGTCGCGCGGGCCTACAGGGGCACGGTGATCAATGCGGATTCCATGCAGGTTTATCGCGAGCTGCGCGTGCTCTCCGACCGCCCGACGCCGGCGGACGAGGCCGCCGTGCCGCACCGCTTGTACGGCGTGTTGCCGGCCAGCGATCCCTGCACGGCGGAACGCTGGCGCAGTTGGGCGTTGGACGCCGTGGCAGAAGCGCATGAGGCGGGCCGCTTACCGATCCTGGTCGGTGGGACGGGACTCTACCTGCGCGCCTTTCTGCGCGGCCTGGCGCCCGTGCCGGATATTCCGGCGGACGTCCGCCAGCGCGTTCGCGGGCTACAGCACGCGGCGGGGCCGGCGGGCCTGCGCCGGGCGCTTCTGAGCGAGGATCCGACGATGGCCGCGCATCTGGCCCCCGACGATGGTCAGCGCCAGGCTCGCGCGCTGGAGGTGGTGCGCGCCACCGGCCGATCGCTGGCCGCCTGGCAGGCGGATGCGCACCCGGCGTGCCGCGACTACGACGTTTTGACGCTGGCCACGTTGCCTCCGCGCGGGCCGCTGTATCGTAAAATCGACGACCGACTGGCCTGGATGGTCGAGCATGGCGGACTGGAGGAGGTGCAAGAGCTGCTCGATCAGGGCCTGTCCGCCGATTTGCCGGCGCTGAAGGCGGTTGGGGTGCCGCAGCTTGCCCGCTACCTGCGCGGCGAAATGTCTTATTCGGATGCGCTCGCGAAGGCCCAGCAGGCGACCCGCCAGTTCGCCAAGCGCCAACTGACCTGGCTGCGTACCCAGACGCCGAAGGATGCGGACAAGGCAGCGATCGCGTATGCGCAATTTTCGAAAAGCGCACAGGCCTTCTTCTTTAATGAAATTCGCGAGTGCATATTGACCGCGCAACCTTGAGGCCCTAGCTTCCCTTGCGCGCCGCGCCTGACGGGGCATGACAGGCCGGGTGTGTCCATTTCGCTAGAGACCATGCCGGCCGTTCGCGGCAGGTCCGGTGCGGTGCGTGCACGCACGGACGCGAGAACGAGAAGAAGTGAAGAAGTAAGGAAGGACAGCATGTCGACGGAAACCAGGCCGACCGAGGAGACCACCACGTCGGCCGAGCAGTTGACCGGTTCGGAGATCGTGATCAAGGCGTTGATCGAGCAGGAGGTCGAGACGATCTTCGGCTATCCGGGCGGCGCGGTCCTTCCGCTTTATGACGCGATGTTCAAGCAGAACAGCCTGCGCCACATCCTGGTCCGCCATGAACAGGCGGCCGTGCACGCGGCGGAAGGCTACGCGCGCTCCACCGGGGAGGTTGGCGTCGTGCTGGTCACCAGCGGTCCGGGCGCGACCAACGCCGTCACCGGGCTGACCGATGCGCTGATGGACAGCATCCCGCTGGTCTGCTTCACCGGCCAGGTGCCGACCCACCTGATCGGCAACGACGCCTTCCAGGAGGCGGACACCACCGGCATCACCCGCCCGTGCACCAAGCACAACTACCTCGTGAAGTCGGTCGAGGATCTGCCGCGGATCATCCACGAGGCCTTCCACGTCGCCCGCTCCGGCCGGCCGGGTCCGGTCGTGGTCGATCTGCCCAAGGACGTGCAGCAGGCGCTCGGCACCTACCTGTCGAAGGAGCAGGTCAAGCACCGCTCCTACAACCCGCAGGTCCAGGGTGAGACGAGCGCGATCGAGCAGGCGGTCGAGCTGTTCGCGCAGGGCAAGCGGCCGATCATCTATTCCGGCGGCGGCGTGATCAACTCGGGCGACCGGGCGAGCGCGCTGTTGACCGAGTTCGCGCGGCTGACCGGCGCGCCGATCACCAACACGCTGATGGGCCTGGGCGCCTATCCGGCCGGCGACCGCCAGTTCCTGGGCATGCTCGGCATGCACGGAACCTACGAGGCGAACCTCGCCATGCATGGCTGCGACGTCATGCTGGCGGTGGGCGCGCGCTTCGACGACCGCGTGACCGGCAAGCTGTCGGAGTTCTCGCCGCACTCCAAGAAGATCCAGATCGATATCGACCCCTCTTCGATCAACAAGAACGTGGTGGTCGACGTGCCGATCGTGGGCGATGTCGCCCACGTGCTGGAGGAGATGGTCCGGCTGTGGAAGGCGCGCCAGCACAAGCTGGACGCCCAGGCGCTCAAGACCTGGTGGGCGCAGATCGACAGCTGGCGCCAGCGCAACTGCCTGCACTTCGAGCAGACCGGCGACGTGATGAAGCCGCAGTACGCGATCAAGCGGCTGTACGAGCTGACGGCCGACCGCGACGCCTTCATCACCACCGAGGTCGGCCAGCACCAGATGTGGGCGGCGCAGTACTACCACTTCGAGAAGCCCAACCACTGGATGACCTCGGGCGGTCTCGGCACGATGGGCTACGGCTTGCCGGCGGCGATGGGCGTGCAGGTGGCCCACCCGGACGCGCTGGTGATCGATATCGCCGGCGAGGCGTCGATCCTGATGAACATGCAGGAGATGTCGACGCTGGTGCAGTACCGCCTGCCGGTGAAGATCTTCATCGTGAACAACCAGTGGATGGGCATGGTCCGGCAGTGGCAGCAGCTCCTCCACGGCGAGCGCTATGCCGAGAGTTACACCGACAGCCTGCCGGACTTCGTCAAGCTGGCGGAGGCCTATGGCGCGGTCGGCATCCGCGCGACCAAGGCGGCCGAGCTGGACGACAAGATCCAGGAGATGCTGGATACGCCCAAGCCGGTGATCTTCGACTGCTGCGTGGATCAGGTGGAGAACTGCTTCCCGATGATCCCCTCGGGCGCGGCGCACAACCAGATGCTGCTGGGCCCGGAAGACCACGCCCGCCACGAAACCAGCGAAGACGGCATGGTTTTGGTCTAACCGACCGGCGAAAAGCCCCGCGGGCAGACCCCGCGGGGCTTTTTCCGCGCACGCCGTTGCTTTAGACCTCGGTGCGGCGCGCTTTTAGCCGATCGCCGCGCCCTTCCAATGCCGCCGCCCCGCGCAGTCGTCCAAGATGCGCTCATAAGATTACGGCCCAGAACCTCATGGCCCCGACAACCATGGCTCAAACACCGGAAGAACTCCGCGCCTCCACCCACACCGAAAAGCGCACGATCGCCGTCCTGGTCGACAACGAGCCGGGCGTGCTCGCCCGCGTGATCGGCCTGTTTTCCGGGCGCGGCTACAACATCGAAAGCCTGACCGTGACCGAGGTCGATCCGGAGAACGCGCTCTCCCGGATCACCGTCGTCACCTCCGGCACGCCGATGATCCTGGAGCAGATCAAGGCGCAGCTCGGCCGGCTGGTGCCGGTGCACAAGGTTTCCGACCTGACCATGGCCGGGCCGTATGTCGAGCGCGAGCTGGCGCTGATCAAGGTCAACGGCGCCGGCGAGAAGCGGGTCGAGGCGCTGCGCATCGCCGACATCTTCAAGGCCCGCGTCGTCGACGCCAGCCACGAGCACTTCGTCTTCGAGATGACCGGCAAGACCGACAAGCTCGACGCTTTCGTCGAGCTGATGAGCCCGCTCGGTTTGATCGACGTCTCCCGCACCGGCGTCGTCGCGATCCAGCGCGGGCCCGAAGGGTTATAGCGGCGCCCACCTGGACTGGACGGCGCTGGCCGGGCGCCTTAAGCACGGGCCAGCGTTAAAGGCCGCTCACGGGTACACCAAAACGCACATCCACAAGCGAGTAGGGGAAACACCGCGCCATGCGTGTCTATTACGATCGCGACGCCGACGTGAACCTGATCAAGGGCAAGAAGATCCTGATCGTCGGCTACGGCAGCCAGGGCCACGCCCATGCCAACAACCTGCACGAAAGCGGCTGCAGCCAGGTCAAGGTCGCGCTGCGTCCGGGCTCGAAGACGGCCGAGAAAGTCAAGAACGCCGGCCTGGAGGTCACCACCCCGGCCGAGGGCGCGCAGTGGGCCGACGTCATCATGGTGCTCACGCCCGATGAGTTGCAGGCCGACCTCTACACCGAGCACCTTGGGCCGAACATGAAGCCGAACGCCGCGATCGCCTTCGCGCACGGCTTCAACATCCACTTCAACCTGATCGAGCCGCGTGATGACATCGACGTCTTCATGGTCGCGCCGAAGGGCCCCGGTCACCTGGTGCGCAGCGAGTATGTCCGCGGCGCCGGCGTGCCCTGCCTGATCGCGGTCGAGCAGGACGCCAGCGGCAACGCCCACGACGTCGGCCTGTCCTACGCCTGCGCGATCGGCGGCGGTCGCTCCGGCGTGATCGAGACGACCTTCCGCGAGGAGTGCGAGACCGACCTGTTCGGCGAGCAGGCGGTGCTGTGCGGCGGCCTGTCCAAGCTGGTCGCCACCGGCTACGAGGTCCTGGTCGAGGCCGGCTATCAGCCGGAGATGGCCTACTTCGAGTGCCTGCACGAGGTGAAGCTGATTGTCGACCTGATGTACGAGGGCGGTCTCGCCAACGTACGCTACTCGATCTCCAACACCGCCGAGTACGGCGACTACTGCATCGGCAAGCGGATCGTTGACGATTACACCAAGGATGAGATGCGGCAGGTCCTGGAGGAGATCCAGTCCGGCGAGTTCGCCCGCAACTGGGTGCTGGAGAACAAGGCCGGCCAGCCGCACTTCAAGGCGGAGCGTCGCCGCTGGGCCAACCACGACATCGAGCAGGTCGGCGAGAAGCTGCGCGCGATGATGCCTTGGCTGGGCGAAGGCGCGCTGGTCGACAAGTCCAAGAACTAGCGGTCGCTGGCTCTTAAGGCGGGACCCTGCCGCGCCTCCTTGCGCGCTTAAAGCGAGAGGGGTAGCCGAGCGGGCCGCGAGAGACTGATAAAGGGGGGATTGGCTTTGTGCGGCCAATCCCCTTTTTCGTGTTCGGTTAATCGTTTCCCATGACGAAACGCACTGGCGACGCCGGGGGCGCCCCGGCGCCCGGTTGATCGTCTCGCGCAGCCACTTAGCTGCGGGGACAGGAGACAGATCAACGCGAAAGGAGGCGTCTCATGGCGCGCAAGGTGCTGTTCGTTGTCACCTCCAACCAGAAGCTCGGCGACACCGGCCGGAAGACCGGCGTGCACTTCGATGAGTTGGCGACCCCCTATTACGTCCTGCAGGACGCGGGCATCGAGGTGGAGATCGCCTCGCCCCAGGGCGGCGCGGCGCCGATCGACAATCAGGCGGAGCGCGGCGAGAACCCGGCCAACGTCGAGCGCTTCCTCGACGACCAGTACGCCATGGACAAGCTGAAGCTGACCAAGCGCCTGGATCAGGTGCTGGCGGAAGGCTACCTCGGCGTGTTCCTGCCAGGCGGCCACGGCACGATGTGGGATCTGCCGCATGACGCGCGGCTCGGCCCGCTGCTCGCCAAAGTCTACGAGGCGGGCAAACCGGTCGCCGCCGTCTGTCATGGCCCGGCTGGCTTCGTCGGCGCGACCCGCTCGGACGGTCGGCCGCTGATCCAGGGCAAAAAGGTCAACTGCTTCTCCGACGACGAGGAGAAGGCGGTCGAGCTCGAGAACGTCGTGCCCTTCCTCCTGGAGAGCAAGCTGCGCGAGCTGGGCGCCGAGGTCGAAACGGCCGATAAGTTCACCGAGAAGGTCGTCGAGGACGGCAATCTGATCACCGGTCAGAACCCGATGAGTGCCCAGGCCCTGGCGGAGCGCCTGCTTGAGCAGCTCAAGAACGCGGACACGACCGAGCAGGCGGCCTAACCCCGCGCGTCTCTTTTCCGCTGTGGCGGGCTGCAACTGAAAGGCCCCTCTCCCTTGAAGGGCGAGGGGCCATGTCTGCCAGTACGTGGGAGAGGGCGTTACACTGCCTTCTCGAACACCGCGCGGATCACGCCAACGCGACCTTCTTCCAGGTTGCGGGCGAGGTTGCGGCGCATGCTCTGGAAGTCGTCGCCCTGCAGCAGGTGCGGGCCGAGGCCTTCCGGCTCGCCGGCGCGCAAACGGGCGCGGGCGCGCTGGATGCGCTGCACGGCGGCCTGGCTCAGATCCTCCCAGGCACGCTCCCGCAGCCCGGCCTGGCGCAGCAGCTCATGCACCCCGCGCGCGGGCAGCAGGAAGGAGGCGTCCGGCGTGCTCGCCCAGGGGACGGGGAAGTACGGCTCCCGCCCTGGTCCGGCGACGATGTCGTGCAGCACGAACCGTCCGCCCGGTTGCAGCACGCGGGTGACCTCGGCGTACATCGCGCGCTTGTCGGGGATGTTCATCGCCGCGTGTTGGGTCCAGACCCAGGGAAAGCTGCCGGACGGGAAGGGGATGTCGTGGGCGCTGGCGCAGGCGAAGCGGGTGCGTGCGCCCAGGCCCACTTGGTCGCTGAGCACGGCCGCGTCGCGGCAGTAGCTGGGGGTGATGTCGATGCCGGTGACGTCGCAGCCCCGCGCGTGTGCCAGCATGCGTGCCGGCCCGCCGAGCCCGCAGCCGACGTCGAGCAGCTGTGTCCCTGAAATTCCGGCCCAGTCGGCAAGCGCCTGCGTCGCGTCTTCCCCGCCCAAATGCAGTTGATCCAGCCGCGCCACCGCCTCGGGATCGTGCGGGTCCAACCCGTGCTCGCGCAGCAACGCTGTGATCCGGGGCGCCCAATCGCCGTTGCGGCTGTAGTGCTGGACGATCGGCTCGGGGCTGGGCTGACGGTCACCACGGTCGCGGGTCGGGGCGGGGGACGGACTGTCGGTCATCGGGCCTGCGCGCATCTGGACGGACGGCAACTTTTGCACGCCGCGAATACGCCCGTCCAGATGACTTGTTCCGATCGGGAAGGTTTGGCCGTGTGGCGGCTTGACCGGTAGTGTGCGGCGCGGCTAGCTGGCCGCTGCGCGTTCAAGCCGGAGGAGACATAACGAGGTGGCCGAAACCGCGACCCGCGACGATCCGCAAGACCGCCTGGGCACCATGGCGCACGGCGACAAGGCTGCGCTGGCGCGCGCGCTGGCCCGCCTGGAACGCGCGCCGGAAGCGGCGGATACGTTGGCCCTGCTTGACGCCGCCTACCAGGCGTCCAAGGGGCAGGTGGTCGGTGTCACCGGCCCGCCCGGGGTGGGCAAGTCGACGCTGATGGGCGCGCTGATCCGATCCCTGCGCGCCAAGGGTCGGACGGTCGGCGTAATCGCGGTCGACCCCTCCTCCAAGCGCTCCGGTGGCGCTTTGCTGGGCGACCGCGTGCGGCTTTTGAGCGACCCCGACGACCGCGGCATCTTCGTGCGTTCCATGGCCGCGCGCGACCGGCTGGGCGGTCTGGCCGAACTCACGGTCGCCGGCATGGTGCTGATGCGCGCGGTCTACGATGTCGTATTGATCGAGACGGTCGGGGTGGGACAGTCGGAGACCGACGTCGCGGGCGTGGCCGACACGGTGCTGTTCTGCGTCCAGCCCGGTTCCGGCGACAGCCTGCAGTTCATGAAGGCCGGCATCGTCGAGATCCCGGACGTGGCCGCGATCACCAAGGCCGATACCGGGGCGCCGGCCGAGCGCGCGCTGTCCGATCTCAAGGGCGCGCTCAGCCTGAACGAGGAAGAGGACGACACCTGGCAGGCCCGCTGCCTCAAGCTGTCGGCGGAGACGGGCGAGGGCCTGGACGATCTGATCGCCGCGCTGGATGCCCACCGTGCCTGGCTCGGCCAGCACGACCGTCTGGCCGCGCACCGCGCCCGGCAGGCAGAGCAGTGGCTGATCGAGGCCCTGCGCGATCGCCATGGCCGGGAGGGCTTGAAGCGTCTTGGTAAGGTTACTTTGGATGCCGGCACGTCGCCCTTCTCGCGGCTGAGCGAGCTGGCGGCGCGGTTGTAGGGGCGCTGCGGGCGCCCTAGCGCCTCAGTTCTCGTCGAACGCCGGGGTCACCGGGCCATGCGCGCCGGTCTGGGCGCGGTGGCGGAGCAGGTGGTCGCACAGCACCAGCGCCATCATCGCCTCGCCCACCGGGACCGCGCGGATGCCGACGCAGGGGTCGTGGCGGCCCTTGGTTTGGACCTCGACCTCGTTCCCGAAACGGTCGACCGTCTGCCGCGCCACGGTGATCGAGCTGGTCGGCTTGACCGCGAAGCGGCAGACCAGCGGCTGGCCGGTGGTGATGCCGCCCAGCGCGCCGCCGTTGTTGTTGGTCAGGAAGGTAGGCGTCTCGCCCGCCATGCGCATCTCGTCGGCGTTGTCCTCGCCGCTTGTTGCGGCGGCGGCGAAGCCGTTGCCGATCTCCACGCCCTTGACCGCGTTGATTGACATCATCGCCTTGGCGAGGTCGCTGTCGATCTTGTCGTAGACCGGTTCGCCCAGGCCGGCGGGGACGTTGTCGGCGACCACCTCGACCACCGCGCCGATGCTGCTGCCGGCCTTGCGCACCTCGTCCAGATAGCCGGCCCAGGTGGTGGCCGCCGTGGCGTCGGGCGCGAAGAAGGGGTTGGCGCCAACCTGCGCCCAGTCCCAGTTCGCACGGTCGACCTCGTGCGGGCCCATCTGAACCAGCGCGCCGCGGATCAGCGGGGCGGGAGCGAGCAGGTGTTCCAGCACCCGGCGGGCCACCCCACCGGCGGCGACGCGCGCGGCTGTCTCGCGCGCGCTGGAGCGGCCGCCGCCGCGATAGTCGCGGATGCCGTACTTGGCGAGGTAGGTGTAGTCCGCGTGTCCGGGGCGGAACTTGTCCTTGATCTCCGAGTAGTCCTTGGACCGCTGGTCCTCGTTCTCGATCATCAGGCAGACCGGCGTGCCGGTGGTCAGCCCCTCGAACACCCCGGAGAGGATGCGCACCGTATCCGACTCGCGCCGCTGGGTGGTGTAGCGCGATTGCCCCGGCTTGCGCGCGTCCAACCAGCCCTGCAGGTCCGCCTCCGACAGCGGCACCTGCGGCGGCACGCCATCGATCACGCAGCCGAGCGCAGGCCCGTGGCTTTCGCCCCAGGTGGTGAACGTAAAAGCTTGGCCGAAGGCGTTGCCCGGCATGACGATCAAAGCCCTGAATCTGAACGGCGGGGAAGCGGCGGCCTACTGCGGCGGCGGCTCGCGGCGCAGGCTCTCCAGCAGGTCGGCGAGCTGCGGGGCGTTGTCGACGGCCATCATTCCAACGGTGTGATAACCGCTATCGACGTGGTGCACCTCGCCGGTGACCCCGCTCGACATGTCGGACAGCAGGTACATGCCCGCCTTGCCGACCTGGTCGATGGTGACGTTCTGGCGCAGCGGCGAGTTCAGCTCGTTCCACTTCAGGATGTAGCGGAAATCCCCGATGCCCGAGGCCGCCAGCGTGCGGATCGGCCCGGCGGAGATCGCGTTCACCCGGATGCCGGTGTTGCCCAGGTCGGCGGCCAGGTAGCGCACGCTGTTCTCCAACGCGGCCTTGGCGACGCCCATGACGTTGTAGTGCGGCATCACCCGCTCGGCGCCGTAGTAGGTCAGGGTCAGCAGGCTGCCGCCCTCGCTCATCAACGGCACGGCGCGCTGTGCAACGGCCGTGAAGGAGTAGCAGGAAATCTCCAACGAGCGCAGGAAGCCCTCGCGGCTTGTCCGCACGTAGGTGTCCTTGAGCTCGTCCCGGTCGGCATAAGCGATCGCATGAACGATAAAGTCGATCTGGCCCCAGGTCTCCTCGACCTTGTCGAACACCGCCTGGATGCTGTCATCGTCCGAGACGTCGCAGGGCTCCAGGACTTCGGCATCGACCTGCTGGGCGAGCGGACGGATGCGCTTCAACAGCGCGTCGTTCTGATAGGTGAAGCCGAGCCGGGCGCCCGCGGCGTGCGCGGCCTTGGCGATGCCCCAGGCGATCGATCGGTCGTTCGCCACGCCCATGATCAGGCCGCGCTTGCCCTGCATCAGCCCTTTTTCCTCGGCCATGCGTCTCCTCGCTCTCACGCGTGTTTTTAACTCGGATGGCGGTTGCGCCGGAACTCGCCCTGGCGCCGGTGGCGCGGGGGCGGCCTCTGGCAAGTGGCGGCGCACCGATCTCGATGGCTCGGGCGGCGGGCTCCTTATGAGAGACGGCGCCACCCTGGCTTCGAGGTGGGCGCATCCTACACCAACGCTTCCAGCGCGCAAACGCCAGTAACCCAACGTTAAGGGCCGCGAATCGCAGGGATTTCCCTCCACCGGACCAGTGCGGCTATACTCCGAAGCATGAATCTGCGCCAAGCCCTTTTGCACGCGGGCAACAGCGGGACGGCGCGTACCCTGCGCCGGCTCTGGGTGCGTCTACGGTTCGCCGCACGCGGCAGTCGGCTCGCAGCTTTCACCAGCTATGTGGTCAAGCGCTTCGTCGGCGACGATGGGCTGCGGCTGGCCTCGGGCCTCAGCTATGCCTCGCTGCTGGCGTTGGTGCCGCTGCTGGCGATCGCGCTGGCGATTCTGACCGCCTTCCCGGTGTTCGACGGTGTCGAGAAGCGGGTGGTTGCCACGCTGCTCGACGAGTTCCTGCCGCAAACCGATGCCGAAATGGCCGTGCGGTTCGAGACTTTCCTCGATAACGCGAACAGGCTGACGGCGCCGGGTCTCCTCGGGTTAGCGGCGACTGCGCTGTTGCTGCTGTCGAACATCAACGGGGCGTTCAACACGATCTGGCGGGTGCACGAACCCCGTCCCCTGGCCACGCGCGTGCTGGTTTACTGGACGCTGTTGACCCTGGGGCCGCTGCTGCTGGGCGGCTCGATCTCGGTGACCAGTTACTTCTTCGCCTCGATCCGGCAGAGCGGGCTGGATAGCTGGGGCGGCTTGGACATTCTGTTGACGCGTGGCTTTGCGATTGCGCTGGCGGCCGTGGGCTTCGGGATCATCTTCTACGTCGCGCCCAACCGGCGGGTGCACGCCTGGCACGCCGCCTTGGGGGGGCTGGTCGCGGCGGTCCTGTTCGAACTGCTGAAGGGCGCCTTTGCGCTCTATCTGTCATTGGTGCCTGGCTACCAGGCGGTTTACGGCGCGCTCGCCAGCATCCCGATTTTCCTGGTCTGGCTGTTCCTGGTGTGGTGCGTCGTCCTGTTGGGGGCGGAGGTCGTCGCGGGGCTGCCCGAATGGCGCGCGGCGCGCGCCCGCGGCCATGCGCGCGTTGGACCTGGCGGCAAGCTGGCGCTGGCGCTTGCGATCCTGGACCGGCTGCATGCGGGCGCGCTGGAGGGCCGGCAGCTGAAACGCGCCGAGGCGATCCGTGGCTTGCCCGTCACCCCGGCCGAGATCGACGAGATCGCGAACGCCTTGCGGGAGGCCGGTTTCATCGCCCGAAGTCCGGGGCTGCGCTGGGTGCTGTCCTATGACCTGTCGGCCGCGACGCTGGGCGAACTGCTGCAGGCGATCGGTCTGTCGCTCGAGGTGGGGATGGGGTGGCCGGGCCCGGTCCGCAGTGCGATCGAGGAACTTCGCGACTCGCACGCACCGCTGACCGATCTGACGATCGCCGAGGTCCTGAAGCGCAGCGGCCAGCCGCTGCCGCGCGTTGTGGCGCGCGGGGAGGGGACGTAACGCCGCGTTACCCCTGCCCGTGCCGGCGCAGGACATCCTGTACGCGGTCCTGCAGGGCTTGGCGGTGCTCCTCGGGCAGACTCTGCACCGCTTCCTGCATCTCCTGCAGCGCCGCGCGCAGACCGTAGACTTGATCCAGCAACTTGAGCACCACCGGCATGGCGTCGTCGTTGACGTCCATGTCCTCGCGTAGTTCCTGGATCAGGGAGACGCGGGCGACATCGGCGTCGTCGAACAGCCACTGGTCGTCCTGTTCGCTGGGCAGGACCCAGCGCTGCTCGACCCAGGCGACGACGTCGTTCTCGGCGACTTCGGTGGTTGCGACCACTTCCGCCAGCGTGCGCGCCATAGCGTGTCAGCCTCCCTCAAACGCGGTCTCGTGGGTTAGACCAGACCCGCCTTCTCGCGCGGGTTATAGGGGTGCTTCTGCCCCCACTTCTGGACGAACTTCTTGAGTTCGTCGTCCGGTTGGTCGGGCAGAACGACCTGCAGCTTGACCAACTGGTCGCCGCGTTCGCTGCTGCCTTTGGGCTGGATGCCGCGCCCGCGCAGCCGCAGCGTCTTGCCTGAGTTGCTGCCGGCCGGGATCTTCATTTGCACCGTGCCGTCGACCGTGGGGACGGTGACGATCGCGCCTTCGACGGCTTCCTGCAGGGTGATCGGCAAGGTCAGGTGGACGTCCGCGCCGTCGCGCGCGAAATAGGGGTGCGGCTCGACGTTGATCCGGACGTAGGCATCGCCGGCTGCGCCCCGGCCCGGCCCGGGTTTGCCCTTGCCCTTCAGGCGCAGTTGCTTGCCGTCCTCCGTGCCGGCCGGGATGTTGACGTCGACCGTCTGCCCGTCGGCCAGACGCACGCGTTTGCGCGCGCCGTTCGCGGCCTCCAGGAAGCCGACCTTGATGGCATAGGTGACGTCTTCGCCCTTGCGCTTGGTACCGCCGGCACCGGCGCCCATGCCCGCTCCGGGCCCGCCGGCGCCGGGACCGGCACCCCTGGGGCCGCCACCGGCCGCGCCGCGCGGGCCGCCGCCCATGCCGCCGAAACCGCCGCCGAACAGGTCGGCGAAGATGTCCTCGGCCGTGAACTGCTCGCCGCCGAAGTCGAACCCGGTGTACTTCGCGCCGCGTCCGCCGCTGGTGTAGCTGCGGTAGAAGCCGCCGCCCGGATTGGCGCGCGCTTGCTCCTGGCCGGTTTCGTCGATCTCGCCGGCGTCGTAGCGCTTGCGCTTATCCGCATCCGCCAGGATGTCGTAGGCCTGGGAGATATCCTTGAATTTCTGCTCGGCTTCCTTGTTCCCGGGGTTCAGGTCCGGGTGGTACTGCTTCGCGAGCTTGCGGTAGGCCTTCTTGATCTCGTCCTGGCTCGCGCTTTCGGAGATGCCGAGGACTTTGTAGAGGTCTTTCATGGGGCCGTTGTTCGTCCCGTCGTCCTTTGGGTGCGTGTGGCGCCTGCAACTTGCGTCCGCGGGAATGCCCCCGGGCGTCGAGGGCATTCCGCGCGTGAGCTGATTAATTTTTAATCAATCGCGTCCGGACTTTAGGTAGGTCGGGTTACTGCACCTTCCAAGTCCCATCAGGCTGTCGGCAGGCGGTGCCGTAGGCCTGTTCGGTTTCCCCGCCGATCGTGACGGTCTGCTGGAACTCCCGGCAATAGCTCCCGTTCTGTTGATACGTGCGCGTCGGCGTCACGCTGCCGGAGTGGCCGCTGTCCGGGTTATTCCAGGTCGACGTCTCGCCCGAGCGGGTGTGCTCGAGCGTGGCTTGCGTGGTCTGGGCCATATAAGCCTTGTCCGCACGGTCGAGCGATTTGCCAACTTCGGAGCCGGCGAGCGCGCCCAGTACCGCGCCCGCGCCGGTTGCCCACAGCTGACCGGAGCCGCCACCGACCTGGCTGCCCAGAAAGCCGCCCAACACGGCGCCGCCGAGCGCGCCCACGGTCTGCTTGGGGCCGACGTTGTTGCCTTCGCAGGCGCCCAGACCGAAGGCGGCGATCACAAGGACGATGGCGGTCTTCAGGCGAATGGCTTGGATGGTCATGGGAGGCACTCCTGAGTTTTTGAACGCGCCGCCCGGGGCGGCTGGAAGAGGCGTCGTCGCCGGCTTGGCGGCGCACGCGCGCATCTCTAGTTTAGCGTCCACAAGCTTAGCGCTGCTGTGCGAAAAATCGGACACCGCTTTCATCCAGCGCAAGGCACGCGCGCCCGGAACAGCCGGCGCGCGTGTCCCGCGCCTTGATACCGACCAAGGACTGGCATGTTTCCCGACCATCTGCCTGCCGACCCGATCGAGCTACTTTCCACTTGGTATGAAGACGCCAAGCAGAGCGAACCGACCGATCCCAACGCCATCGCGCTTGCCACCGTGGCGCCGGACGGGACGCCTTCGGTACGCATGGTGCTGCTGAAGGAGTTCGACCAGCGCGGGTTCGTCTTCTACACCAACCTGGAAAGCCGCAAAGGTCAGCAACTGACCGAGACGCCCAAGGCAGGCTTTGTGATGCACTGGAAAACGCTGCGCCGGCAGGTGCGCGTTGAGGGACCGGTTGCACAGGTCGACGACGCGGAAGCGGATGCCTATTTCGCCAGCCGCGCGCGTGGCAGTCAGATCGGCGCCTGGGCCAGCAAGCAGTCGCAGCCGCTGGAATCCCGGCATGCCCTGGAAAAACGCGTGGCGCAATACGGCGCCAAGTTCCATATCGCCAAGGTACCGCGCCCGCCGCACTGGTCGGGGCTGCGCATCGAGCCGCAGCGTATCGAGTTCTGGGCGGAAGGACGCTTCCGCCTGCACGACCGGGTCGTGTACCTCCCAGATGGCCAGGGCGGTTGGACGACCGAGCGCCTGTATCCTTAGGGGTAAACGGGCACGATCCAATTCCCTCTCGCTCCTCTTCTGCCACGCGCGAGAGGGGACGAGGTGGTTCACGCGGACCGGGGCAGGGCGCATCGGCGGATGACGCAGACAGACGCGACCAACAGCCAGCAGCGGGTAACCGGCACGCAGCAGCACAGACTGATGCGTCGGGCGACCTATGCCTCCGTCTCGGTTGCCAGCGGTTTGGTCCTGCTCAAGACCGGCGCCTGGCTGATCACCGATTCGATCAGCCTGCTGTCCACCCTGGTCGACTCGCTGCTCGACGTCGCTGCGTCGCTGGTGAACCTGCTGGCGGTGCGCCAGGCGCTCAGCCCGGCTGACCGGGAGCACCGTTTCGGCCACGGCAAGCTGGAACCGTTGGCCGCGCTGGGGCAGGCGGCTTTCATTACCGGGTCGGCGCTGTTCCTGGCGATCACGGCCGGCCAGCGGTTCATCGCCCCGCGACCGGTGCAGCAGGAGGAGGTCGGTATCCTGGTCATGCTGGCCTCGATCATCGCCACCCTGCTGCTGGTCAGCTACCAGCGGCGGGTCGTCCGGCGCACGGGCTCGCTGGCGATCCAGGCGGACAGCCTGCACTATACCGGCGACCTGCTGGTCAACGCGGCGGTGATCCTGGCGCTGGTCCTATGGCTGCAGACCGGCTGGACCTGGCTCGACCCGGCCTTCGCCATCGCGATTGCCGTCTATATCCTGATCACCGCCGTGCGGATCGTCCGCGGCGCCTACGACATGCTGATGGACCGCGAGCTTCCGGAGGAGGAGCGCCAGCGGATCGTCGAAATCGTGCGCCAGCACCCGCAGGTGATCGGCATGCACGACCTGCGCACCCGCGCGAGCGGACCGCACAGCTTCATCCAGCTGCATCTGGAACTGGACGGCCGGATGAACCTGTATCAGGCGAACGTGATTGCCGACACGGTGGAAACCGATGTCGCCAACGCCTTCCCGGATGCGGAGGTGATCATCCACCAGGACCCGCACGGGGTGGACGACGACTCCATGCCTTTTGCGAAGCAGCAGGCCGAGGGGGAAAGCGAAGAGGCGCCGTCCGTCGGGGATGCGCGCGATTGACGCCCATCAAGGCGTTGACGCCCCGGCGGGCCTAGCCTGATCCTACCTGTCGGTTCGGCGGCGAGCCGCGGGGCCACTTGTGAGATTCGCGGGGATAACCGCGAGAAAGGAATGCGTCATGGCAATCCGATCTATTCTGTGTCTGGTCGACGGCGGTGAGGACAGCGTGGCCACGGTCCGCAGCGCCCTCCAGATTGCGCAGGCGCAGGACGCCTACCTTGAAGTGCTGCACGTCGAACTTGATCCGCAATACGCCGTTCCGATCGCTGCCGACGGCATGACCGCGACGATGATCGAGGATATCGTCGAGACGGTTGCCAAGGAGAGCGAGAAGCGCGCCAAGGCGGCGGAACAGGCGGTGCGCGAGGCAGTCGAGGCTGCCGGTCTCAGCCTTTCGGACCCGCAGGCAGAGGCCAAGCCAGGCTTCGCCGTTGTCTTCCACAAGTTGCGGGGGCGCGAGCATGACTTGGTCGCCCGCCGCGGCATGCTGTTCGATCTGGTCGTGCTCACGCGGCGCCACGCCGAGGGGGAAGCGCCGGCGACGCCAACGCTGGAAATCGCGTTGATGGAGAGTGGGCGACCGGTCCTGGTGGCCGCTCCCACCGTCCCGCCCAAGATCGGTCATCGCGTCGCGATCGCCTGGCGTGCCACCGCGCCGGGCGTTCACGCCCTGCAAGGCGCATTGCCCTTGCTTGCGGGGGCCGAGGCGGTCACGGTGATCACCGTCGACGACGGGCACAGCGAGGACGCCCAGCCGGAGCAGGTCACAGCTTATCTGGCGCGCCATGGCATCCGCGCGGAAAGCCGCCATGTGGCTGCGCGCGGGCGCGATGCCGGCGATGCGATCCTGCAGCAGGCGGGGGAGATGGACGCCGACATGCTGGTGATGGGGGCCTACGCGCATAGCCGGCTGCGTCAGCTGATCCTGGGCGGCGTGACCTCGACCGTGCTGCGCCGGGCGAACCTGCCGTTGCTGCTGGCCCACTGACCCGCGGCGCACCGCTGAGGGTGCATTGCCGCCGATCCGGAACCGAAAAGACCCGCGATGAGCGAGGATACCCGTAAGACGATCATCCTGACCGGCGCCAGCCGCGGCATCGGTCACGCCACCGTCCGCCGTTTCTCCAACGAAGGCTGGCGCGTGATCACCTGCTCGCGCGAGGAGGTGCCGGAGGACTGTCGGCGCGACCCGAACTGGACGCACCACGTCACCGCAGATCTGCGCAACCAGGAAGGTCTCGACGCCTTTATCAAGCGCGGGACCGAGATTCTGGATGGCGGGCCGGTGCATGCCCTGGTCAATAATGCCGCCGTGTCGCCGAAGACGCCGTTCAAGGAGCGCTTGGGCGTGCTCAACGGCGACATGAGCGAGTGGCGTACGGTGTTCGAGTTGAACCTGTTCGCCCCGCTGGCGCTGGCGCGCGGTTTCGCGGTGCCGCTGCGCAAGGGCAAGGGATGTATCGTCAACATCACCTCGATCGCGGGCCACGCGATCCACCCCTTCGCCGGCAGCGCCTACTCGACCTCCAAGGCCGCATTGTCCGCGCTGACGCGCGAACTGGCGGTGGAGTTCGCCGCGCTTGGCGTGCGGGTCAACGCGGTCGCGCCGGGGGAGATCGAGACCTCGATGGTGGGGCCGGAGTACGAGACCCTGATCCCGCGCATCCCGATGCATCGCATGGGCACGCCGGAAGAGGTCGCTGGCGCGGTGTTCCAGCTGACCTCCCCCGACTTCGGCTATGTGACCGGAACCGAAGTGTTCGTTACCGGCGGCCAGCACCTGTACTGACGCCCGTCTGGTTGTGGGGAGGGGCACCACAAAGGGCACGACGGGACAAAGAGGTTGCGCCGTCGTCAGGCGCTGCGTGCCTTGGAATAAATCGGTAAGATACAGATGATGTTCCGCAAGCCCGCTGGGTCAGCGGGAAGTCAGGGAATAGTTAGACGCGCGCCGCGTGGAAAAGCTTACGGCACTGATTAAGCGATACAGTCAGAACCGTCACCGAATCTCTGTGCTGACCGTGGCCAGGCTGCCCTCAAACGAGGGGGAGACTTCTGTACAGCGCCTTGTTCTCCTGTGTGCCTTTTGGGGCACGCCCTGACTGGCCGCAGCGGGATTATCCCACCCGAGCCTGTAGGTCCTTGAACCAGTTCAGGCGTTCCTTGGTGGCGGCGATGTCCTGGTCGAGCCAGTCGAGGAAGAAGCCCGCGTCCTGGTCGTAATGCGCACGCAGGTCGGTCAGGCGGGCGAGTTCACGTTCGATCATCTCGACCAGCGTATCCACCTGCTCCTGGCGATCCTCGCCCTCCAGCAGGTGCAGGAAGCGCATCTTGAGCGCGATGATCAGCTTGTTGATGTCGTTGATCGGCGCGCGTACCGAGGAGGTCATCAAGCGGTGCAGGTCGCTTTGCCCGGCGTCGGTGATGCGCAGCAGGGCGTTGTCTTCCATGCCCTTGCCGGAAACCGGCTCGATCAGGCCCTCAACGATCAGCAACTCGACCGGCGTGCCGACCAGGTCCAGCGACGGACCGACGATGCGCTGGGTGAAGTGGCGCACGTCTTCCGCGAGCTCGGCGTAGTGCAGGTTCCGGCCAGCCAGCGCCCCGAGCGCGGCGAGGCGGATCGCTTCCGTCGGGATCAGGGTGTTGTCGCGGTACATCGCCAAACCTCCCAGCCGTCGGCCCGAAGGCGGCGCCGGTCCCGGCGCGGCAATCCGGACCATATCACTCTTGATTAGATACTGGATTGTGCGAACGCTGTCCAGTTGCACTTTTAACCATCGATATCTCTGTCTTGAGATACGTGGTCCGAGGCCGATCGGATCACATCCATCGCGCGTCCGCGACGGATTGCCGCTGGTTATGGCGTTCCGTGCGCGACGGGTGAGGCAGAAACCGCCGTTCGGGCGGTCCCGAACGGCAGTTTGGCACGGCTCCACGCGTGCGTCGCGTTTTCTACGACGGCGCCATACCGCGCTGCGCCTCGCTGCGCCGGCGCAGGATTTCCAGCGTGGCCAACAGGATCACCGACAGCGTGACCAGCATGGTCGCGACCGCCAGGATCGTCGGGCTGATCTGCTCGCGGATGCCGGACCACATCTCCAGCGGGATGGTCCGCTGCTCGTAGCCGGCCAGGAACAGAACGATCACCACCTCGTCGAACGAGGTGATGAAGGCGAACAGCGCGCCCGAGATCACGCCGGGCGCGATCAACGGCAGGATGATTCGGAAGAATACAATCCGTTCGTTGGCGCCCAGGTTGTTCGCCGCCCGGATCAGCGAGCGGTCGAAGCCGACCAGGGTCGCGGTCACGGTAATCACCACGAACGGCGTGCCGAGCGCGGCGTGGGCCAGGATCACGCCCAGGTGCGTCTGCGCCAGGTTGATCTGGGAGTAGAAGAAGAACATCGCCGCGCCCGAGATGATCAGCGGCACGATCATCGGCGAGATCAGGATCGACATGATCGCCTCGCGCGCTGGCATGTGCGGGCGCGACAGGCCGAGGGCGGCGAGCGTGCCGAGCGCGGTCGCGATGAAGGTGGCGGCGATCGCGATCAGAAAGCTGTTCTTGATCGAATGCAGCCAGCTCTCGGAGGTGAAGAAGTCCTGATACCAGCGCGTCGAGTAGGCCTCCGGATCCAGGTCGAGCATGCCTTCCGTGAAGGTGAAGTAGGGTTCCGCGTTGAACGACAGCGGCACGATCATGATGATCGGCAGGATCAGGTAGAGGAACACCAGCCCGCAGATCGTCAGGTAGGTGTAGTGCCAGGTCCGCTCGAGGCGGCCGACGTAGGGTGCGAACTTCGCCATCGGGCTTACCCCAGCTTCATGTTGTCGATGCCGACGATGCGGTTGTAGCCGGCATAGAGGAGCAGCACGCCGAACAGCAGGATCGTGCCGATCGCGGCCGCCAGGCCCCAGTTCAGGGACTGCTGCATGTGATAGGCGATGTAGTTGGAGATCAGCTGGCCGGATTGGCCGCCAACCAGGGCGGGGGTGATGTAGTAGCCGATCGCCAGGATGAAGACGAGGATACCACCCGCCCCCATGCCGGGGATCGTCTGCGGCACGTAGACCCGCCAGAAGGCGACCGGCGGCCGGGCGCCGAGCGATTTCGCCGCGCGCATGTAGGAGGGCGAGATGCCCTTCATCACCGAATACAGCGGCAGGATCATGAACGGCAGCAGGATCTGCGTCATCGCCACGATCGTGCCGGTCTGGTTGTAGATCATCTGTAATCGGCCTTCATCGGAGAGAATGCCGAGCCAGACCATCATGTCGTTCAGCACGCCTTCGGTCTGCAGCACCACGATCCAGGTCGTCGTGCGCACCAGCAGCGAGGTCCAGAACGGCAGCAACACCAGGATCATCAGCAGGTTGGCGTGACGCGCGGGCAGGGTGGCCAGCAGGTGCGCGACCGGGAAGCCCAGCAGCAGTGCGAGACCGGTGATCAGCGCCGACATCCAAAGCGTGCGGATGAACAGCATGACGTAGATCTGCCGGTATTCCGGCTGGGCGACGATTTCGCCCGTATCGGAGTAGGTCAGATCGATCGCGTTGAGGTAGTAGCTGGTGGTGTAGTAGCCGCTTTCCCGCTCGATCAGGCGCCAGACATCCAAGTCGCCCCAGTCGTCGTTGATCTCGATCAGGGCTTCCTTGTAGGGCGGTTCAAGCTGATCGGACCGGCGTGCGGTGCCCATGATCAGCGAGCGCATGCCGGCGTCTTGGTAGTTCAGCCGGGTCGCCGCCTGGCCGATGGTACGGGAGCGTTGGCCTTCCTGGATATCGAGCGCGAGCGCCTCGAAGGCGGCTTCGCCGGGCACGCTTTCGCCGTCCCAGGTCTCCAGCGCGGCCACCGTGCGCGGCAGTGCCTCGGGGATCTGGTGGTTCTCGACCGACCGGCTGGCCATGTCGAAGATCGGCATCAGGAAAGAAAAGAAAATGAAGAACAGCAACGGTGCGGCGAGCCCGAAGGCGATCAGCTTGTTGCGCCGCATCGCCCGGCGGATCGACGCCTTGAGCGGCGTGCCGTCGGCCGTGGTCAGCTTGTCGAGGCGGGTGTCGCCGTCCCCGCTCTGTGTGATGTCGGCCTGAGCCATCCCTGTCCCCGCTGCGGCTGGTCCGGTGGCCGGGTTGCCGCGGCGGTTCGGCCGCGGGTCGGCACGTCCGGCTCTTTCTCGGGAGTCGTTGTCTTTTTTCGTCGCCTAAGGCGGCAGCCCTGGGACATCTGCCGGGTCATCTACGTGTCGCCGGGTGTCGCCGGGGCTTGGCCGGATGCGGGCGGGGCTGGGACGGTGTCCCGTGGCCCCGCCCGCTGGCTTCCGGTGTGCCCCGTCAGCCAGGCTGTGCGCTGTTAGTTAGCGGGCCAGCCAGGCGTTGAAGCGTTCCGACATGGCGTCGCCGTTATCGGCCCACCACTCGGCGTCCTTCTTGATCGGGTTCTTGAAGTTCTCCGGGGTGGTCGGCATGTGCGGCTTCATGTCGATGCCCGCTTCCGCGTGGGTCGACACGAGCGGCGCCGAGGACTTCCGGGCCGGGCCGTAGGAGATGTACTTGGCCTGGTCGGCGAGGCGCTGGGTGTCCGTGGCGAAGTTCAGGTAGTCCTTCACCCGGTCAGTCAGCTTGCCGCGCGGGACGACCCAGCCGTCCAGCTCGAAGTACTGCCCGTGCCACATCAGTTCGAACGGCTGGTCTTCCATCACCTGCGCGTTGAAGAAGCGGCCGTTGTAGCCGGTGGCGATCGAGACCTCCTGGTCGGCCAGCAGCTGCGGTGGCTGCGCGCCCTCGGTCCACCAGATGGCGTCGTCTTTCAGTTCGTCGAGCTTGGCGAACGCGCGGCCGATGCCCTCGTCGGTGTCGAGCACCTCATAGACCTCGTCCATCGGCACGCCGTCGGCGACCAGGGCCCACTCCATGTTGCCATCCGGGACCTTCCGCAGCGCCCGCTTGCCGGGATAGGTGTCCATGTCCCAAACGTCGCTAACCTTCGATGGATAGTTGCCGTCCGGGAATGCTTCCTTGTTGTAGGCGAACAGGGTGGCGTAGACGATCGACGGCACGAAGCATTCGCGCAGCTGGACGAAGTCCTCGCTGGGCGGCGTGCCGTCCGGCGCGTCGGCCAGGATCTCGTCGGCCGGCAGCGGCTCGACGATGCCCTCGGCACAGGCGGTCATCGCCGGGCCTTCCAGCATGTCGACGATGTCCCAGGTCACATTGCCGGCCTGCACCTGGGCGCGGATGCCGGCGAGGCCGTTCGCGGATTTATCCTCGTTAACGATGTTAACGTCGGGATTATTCTCCATGTACGGCTCGTGATAGGCCTTCTGCTGGGACATGGTGTACGCACCGCCCCAGGAGACGATGGTCAGGGTCTCCGCAGACGCGGCCCCGGCCGTCACGCCAAGCGCAAGCGCGCTGCTGGCGGCCAGAAGGGTGGCTTTGTGAAGCTTCATTAGGCTCTCCCTGATTTGTTGGCCGGTCGGGGCTTGTGCGTGTCGACCGGCAGTCGGGCCATGATGCTTTGAGATCGATTCGGCGAACTCGGCTCAGCGAACCCGGTGTTCGACCGAATTCGAAGGCACGGCACCGTAGCGCCGGCCTGAGGGCCGCCGGCTTGTCGGCTTCGCCGACCTCGACGGCCACGCCGCCGCGCCTGGCGCATCATGCATCCAGGGCGCGGCAATCCTGCGTCGCCCAGCCGACCTTCACGGTTTCGCCCTTCTTAATGATGGCGTGACCGGAGGCGTTGGGGATTTTGATGACGAACTCGTCGTTGCCGCAGACGCGTACCCGCGTGCGGATGTGATCGCCCAGGTAGATCAGCTCTTCGACCTGCGCATCGAAGGCGTTGTCGATGCCGTTACTGGGATTGACCTCGACCCGTTCGGGACGGAGCGACAGCGTGGTTTTCTGCCCCTCGCCGGCAACGTTGACCGGCAGCGCCTTCACCGTGCCGCCGTTGTTGTCCAGTTCGACGTCGCAGGCTTCGCCGTTGACGTGCTTGACCGTGCCGCGCAGGCGGTTGTTCTCGCCGATGAAGTAGGCGACGAACGCGTTTTGCGGTTGCTCGTAAAGCTGATCCGGGGTGGCCAGCTGCTGGATGATGCCATCGTCGAACACGGCGATCCTGTTCGACATGGTCAGCGCCTCCGACTGGTCGTGCGTGACGTAGACGACCGAGACGCCCAGCTGCTCGTGGATGTGCTTGATCTCGAGCTGCATCTCCTCGCGCAGGTTCTTGTCCAGCGCGCCGAGCGGCTCGTCCATCAACACCAGATCCGGATCGAACACCAACGCCCGGGCGACCGCTACGCGCTGCTGTTGGCCGCCGGACAACTGGCCCGGGCGACGATTGCCGAACTGGCCCAGCCGGACCATGTCGAGCGCGCGCTGCACCTTCTTGTCGGCATCCGCCCGGTTCATCTTACGCACGTCGAGTGGGAAGCGGAGGTTCTCCGCCACCGTCATGTGCGGGAACAGTGCGTAGTTCTGGAACACCATCCCGATCCCACGCTTGTGCGGCGGCACCGCGTTGATCGGCGTGCCGTTCAGCAGGATTTCGCCATGGGTGGGGACCTCGAAGCCGGCCAGCATCATCAAGACGGTGGTCTTGCCGGAGCCGGATGGGCCGAGGAGGGTGAGAAATTCGCCGCGGGCCACGTGCAGGTTGAGGTCTTTTACGACGAGCGTTTCGCCGTCATAGCTCTTCTGCACATGGTTGAATTCAACGATATTGTCGTGCGACATCCCCGTCCTTTTCGTCTCCCAGGCACCGTGGCGCTTACAAGCGTTCACGAGGTCTTGCACGAATGCCGAGCCTGGAACGACTTGCCGTCACGGCGCTATGCCCGCACCAACCAGTCCGCCAGTGGTGCGTGATTTGCCTTGGTTCGGCGTCGACCCGTTGTTTTTTTGACGGTCCCGACACCACGGCGCCCTGTCGCCGTTTGGCTAAGGCTAATCGATCCGCTACCTGATTGGGAGTCATTTTGTTTCAAGATTGGGACTGGCCCGAGTGCGCCGGTCGGGAGCATACGGACTGTTCCTCTGGCCTCCGATCGGGTGATCCGGCAGAAGGTCGGAGCCGGAACGCTTTGACGAGAACGTGACGGCTTGCCGCCGGCGATCAGCAAGACGCAGCCCAAGGAGGAAAAGCGTGTCCGATTGCTCCGCAACCCACGACACGGTCGTGCCCGCGCCCACGTCCGTCCTGCTGCCGGTCGTCGGCGACAGCCGGCGGTTCCCGGTGCACCGGGTGTATTGCGTCGGACGGAACTACGCCGCGCACGCCGTTGAGATGGGCCACGACCCCAACAAGGAGCCGCCGTTCTTCTTTCAAAAGAACCCGGACAACCTGCTGTGTGGGGTGCCCGAGATGCCCTATCCGCCCGCGACCTCGGATCTGCACCACGAGATCGAACTCGTGGTCGCGCTGCAGGCGGGCGGCCGCGATATCCCGACCGCGCGCGCGCTCGACTACGTTTACGGCTATGCGGTCGCGCTCGACATGACCCGGCGCGATCTGCAGGGGGAGGCGAAGAAGCTCGGCCGCCCCTGGGCGGTCGGCAAGGCGTTCGAGCACTCGGCTCCGTGCGGTCCGGTCGTGCCAGCCTCAAAGATCGGCCACCCGGATGCCGGCGCGATCTGGCTCGACGTCAACGGCGAACGGCGGCAGGAAGGCGACCTGGTGCAGATGATCTGGAAGGTGCCGGAGATGATCGCGATCCTGTCCGGCCTGTTCACACTCCAACCCGGCGATCTGATCATGACGGGCACGCCGGCCGGCGTCGGTCCTGTACAGCGCGGCGACCGCCTGCACGGCCATGTCGCCGGCATCGGGGCGTTGGAGGTCGCGATCGGGTAGGGGAGTGCGTCCTTGGAAACGCGCATACAAAACGGTCCATCTCGCTCTTCGCGGATGGACCGTTAAAGCGTTGATCGGGTCGCGAAAGGGCGGCGGAGCCCGTCCTCCCCCGTCGTGCGTGGGCGGCTACGCCGCCTGACGCAGCCCCAGGCGTGCCCAGACGTCGATCAGGGCCTGGGTCAGGTGGTCCATGTCCGCGTCGCTGTGGCAGGGGTTCGGCGTCAACCGCAGCCGCTCGCTGCCGCGCGGGACGGTCGGATAGTTGATCGGCTGGACGTACAGGCCGTGACGCTCCAGCAACAGGTCCGAAGCTTCGCGACACAGCGTCGGGTCGCACACCATCACCGGCACGATGTGGCTTTCGGTGTGCACCACCGGCAGCCCGGCGGCGGCCAGCTTGCGCTTCAGCGTCGCGGCGCGCTCCTGGTGGCGCTCGCGCTCGATCTGGCTTTCCTTCAGGTGCTCGACGCTCGCCAGCGCGCCGGCTGCGACGTGCGGCGGCAGGGCGGTGGTGAAGATGAAGCCGGAGGAATAAGAACGGATGAAGTCGACGAGGTCGGCGTTGCCGGTGATGTAACCGCCAACGCAGCCGATCGCCTTGCCCAGGGTCGCCTCGATGATGTCCAGACGGTCCATCAGGCCGTCACGCTCCGCCACGCCCCCGCCGGTCGGACCGTACAGGCCGATCGCGTGCACCTCGTCGAGGTAGGTGAGCGCGTTGTACTTCTCCGCGACGTCGCAAATATCTGCGATCGGGGCGATGTCGCCGTCCATCGAGTAGACGCTCTCGAATGCCACGACCTTCGGCCGGCTGGGATCGATCGCCGCCAGCTTGCGCTCCAGATCGGCGACGTCGTTGTGCTTCCAGATCACCTTTTCGGCGCGGGAATGCCGGATGCCCTCGATCATCGAGGCGTGATTGTAGGAGTCCGACAGGATCACGCAGTCGGGCAACCGCGCCCCCAGCGTGGCGAGCGAGGCCATGTTGGAGACGTAGCCGCTGGTGAACAGCAGGGCCGCTTCCTTGTTATGCCAGTCGGCCAGCGCTTTCTCCAGCTGGACGTGGTAGTAGTTGGTGCCGGAGATGTTGCGCGTGCCGCCGGCGCCAGCGCCGCAGCGGTCGATCGCCTCGTGCATGGCCTGCAGCACCTTGGGGTTCTGCCCCATGCCGAGGTAGTCGTTGGAGCACCAAACGGTGACCTGACCAACTTCGGGCTTGCCGTGGTGGACGGCGTGCGGGAAATCCCCGGCGCAGCGCTCAAGCTCCGCGAAGTAGCGGTAACGGCCCTCCTGCTTGAGCTCGTCCAGCTTGCCTTTGAAGAACTGCCCGTAGTCCATAATACTACCTCGCCCCGATGCTCGGTGGACCCGGCGCGGGGCTGTCCCCCATGCGCCGCGTCCTTGGGATACTGGTCGGCGGGCTCGCGGGGCCGTTGCGCGTGCCCTGTCCGCCGATCACTGACGTACAGCCGATCGCTGACGTCCATATGTGCGGTACGATCCAATCCGTCACGTGTCGATAACAGGGGGTGCGGATCAAGACCGCAGACGCCCCATGTGCGCTTCCGTCGCGCCGGATCGGGACCGATAGCCAGCCTTCAGTCTGCCGACTGTTGGCGTTGCTGCCAAGAACAAACTGTCGCGCTGAGTTGACACAACGTCAATCCGAAAACGACAAGCCAGGTTGACACGCCATTCGTCCGACACGCTCATCGGTGTCGGGGCATAGCGTGCCTCGACTGAACATCCGATGAACGTGTGCCGGTGGGTGAAGTCAGGCCGCCGCCAGGCCTTCGCGCTGGACCCAGTCCCAGGTCTCCTCCAGCGCTCGGCCGAAAGCGGCGACGATCTCGTCGATCTGTTTCGGCTCGATCACCAGCGGCGGGCAGAACGCCAGCGTGTCGCCCATGTTGCGCAAGATCACGCCATGGTCGCGGCAGCGCGCGTCGAGGTAGCCGCCGACCTTGCCCACCGGATCGAACGGCGTGCGGGTCGCCTTGTCGGCCAGCAGCTCGACGCCGGCGATCAGGCCGACGCCGCGAACCTCGCCGACCAGCGGATGGTCGGCGTAGGCGCGCAGGCCGTCCTGCAGGTGCGGCGACAGGTCGCGGGCCCGCGCGGCGATATCCATCTCCTCGTAGATCTTCAGCGTCTCCAGCGCCACGGCCGCGGCGACCGGGTGGCCGGAGTAGGTGAAGCCGTGGGCGAAGGTGCCGATCTTGTGCGTGTTGTCGGCGATCGCCTGGTAGATCTCGTCGCGCATCATGATCGCGGAGATCGGCACGTAGGCGCTCGACAGCGCCTTGGCGCAGGTCACCATGTCGGGCTCGATCCCGAAGGTCTGGCAGCCGAACATCTGTCCGGTCCGGCCGAAGCCGCAGATCACCTCGTCGGCGATCAGCAGCACGTCGTGCTTCTTCAGCACCGCCTGGACTTTCTTCCAGTAGCCGGCCGGCGGGATCACGACGCCGCCCGCGCCCATCACTGGCTCGGCGATCATCGCGGCGACCGTCTCCGGCCCCTCGTCCTGGATCAACTGGTCCAACTCGTCGGCCAGGCGCTGGCTGAACGCCTCCTCGCTCTCCCCGGCGTGCGCCTCGGCATGGTAGTGCGGACAGCCGGTGTGGCGTACGCCCTCGATCGGCAGGTCGAAGTCGAGGTGGTTCTTCGGGATGCCGGTCAGCGAGCCGGAGGCGATCGTGATGCCGTGGTAGCCGCGCTTGCGGGAGATGATCTTCTTCTTCTCCCGCCGGCCGAGGGCGTTGTTGTAGTACCAGACGAACTTCACGGCCGTGTCGTTCGCCTCCGACCCGGAGTTGGCGTAGGCAACCTTGCCCATCTTCCCCGGCGCGATTCCGAGCAGCGTCTCCGACAGCTCGATGACGCTGGGCGGCACCTTGTGCGCGAAGGAGTGGTAGTAGGCGAGTTCGCGCAGCTGCCGCTCGGCCGCCTGGATCAGCCGCTCCTGGCCGTAGCCCAGCGCCGTGCACCACAGCCCGGCCATCCCTTCGATGTACTGCTTGCCGCTGTCGTCGGTGACGGTGCAGCCCGCGCCCTTGGTGATGATCAGCGGGCCCTGCTCTTCGTGCGCGCGCGCGTCGGTGTAGGGGTGGAAGTGATAGGCGACGTCGCGTGCGGCCGGGGAATTCGGACGATCGTGCTGCATGGCTTTCGGCTCGGCTGTCCTGCGTAAATAGAAGGGGGTGTCGTTCGACCGCGACAGGCTACGCCGCCGCTGCCGGGCCCGCCAAGCCTCCCGCGACTCCGGGCGGGGCGAGGGCGTGCCAGAAGTTGAACAAAATCTCGAACGCGGCCATTGTCAGGGCGTCCGTCAGGCGATATACACGCCCGCGCTGACGGGGCGTAGCTCAGCCTGGTAGAGCGCCGTCTTCGGGAGGCGGAGGCCGTTGGTTCGAATCCAGCCGCCCCGACCAATATGATTGGCACGTCGCAAGAAGCCGGTTCTCCGAGGGGAGCCGGCTTTTTTGCGTTGTGCCATTGCCTGCCCGGTTGCCGAGCCCTTAGCGTCGCGCTGCGAAGTTATACGTGGAATGGAGGTTTGGATGGCCGGGCGGGGCGCTGCGATTCCGCGGTATCGCCGGTATAGCGGGCCGGCGGTGCTGTCGCAGGGGTTCCGGCCGTTTTTCCTGGGCGCCGGCGTTTGGGCGGTCGCCGGGATGCTGCTGTGGTCGGGCGTATTGCTTGAGGGCGTGCCGCTGCCCACCGCGTTCCGGCCCGCGGTTTGGCACGCGCACGCCATGCTGTTCGGCTTCGTCGGCGCGGCGATGGCCGGGTTCCTGGCGACCGCGGTGCCGAACTGGACCGGCCGGATGCCGATCCAGGGCGCGCCCCTTGCCATGCTCGCCGGTCTTTGGGCATTGGGACGGCTCGCCTGTGCCACCTCCGGCGTGATCGGCGCGCCGGCGGCGATGATCCTCGATCTGTTGTTCTTCCTGGCCTTGCCGGCCGCGCTCGCGCGCGAGGTTGTGGCCGGGCGGAACTGGCGCAACCTGCCGGTCGTGGGGGCGACGCTCGTGGTCGCGGGCGCCAATGCGCTTGTGCACCTGGACCCGGTCGCCGGCGTCGACTCCGGCTATGGCCTGCGGCTGGCGATCGGGGCGTTCGCGTTCCTGATCGCGCTGGTCGGTGGGCGGATCGTGCCGTCGTTTACCCGCAACTGGCTCGCTAAGCGGGATGGCAGGCACCGCCCGGCCTCCGCCAATCGGGCGGATCGGGCGGTGGTTGCGCTGACCGGTCTTGCGGCGGCAGCCTGGACGGGGTGGCCGGACCATGCGGTCACGGGCGTGTTGTCGGGCGGGGCCGCGCTCGCCAACGCCTGGCGGCTGAGCCGCTGGCAGGGGCACCGGACCTGGCGCGAGCCACTGCTGCTCGTGCTGCACGTCGGTTACGCCTGGCTGGCGGTCGGGTTCGGATTGCTCGCGCTCGCCGCGCTGAGCGATGCGGTGGCGCAGACGACGGCGTTGCACGCGCTGACCGCCGGGGCGATGGGGACCATGCCCGCCGCCGTGATGACCCGCGCGACGCTGGGACACACGGGCCGCGCGCTCACCGGGGGGGCAGGGTCGGCCGCGCTGTTCGCGCTGGTGGCGCTTGCCGCCGCGTTGCGTCTCGCGGCCCCGATGTCGGGTGGGGGATACCTGAGCTTGCTCGGCGCCAGCGCACTTGCCTGGATCGCCGGCTTTGGACTGTACGTGGCGCTCTACGGCCCCCTGCAGATGCGGCCGCGATGATAGGGGGGGATGCCTAGTAGGCCCGCTCGATCGAGAAGTCGAGCGCGTCGATCAGGGCCTGCTTGATCTCGCCGTCGGGGAAGACGTCCATCGCGGTGCGGGCGTTGCGGCCATAGGCGCGGGCGCGTTCCAGGCTGTCATTCAGGCAGTCGTGCTTCTGCAGGAGCTGCATGGCGTGGGGCAGGTCGCCCTCGCGCTGGTCCATCTCCTCCAGGCAGCGCCGCCAGAACGCCTTTTCGTCCGCGTCCGCGCGCTCGAAGGCGAGCACGACGGGCAGGGTGATCTTCCCCTCGCGGAAGTCGTCACCGACCGTCTTGCCAAGCGCTTCCTGCTTGGCGGAGTAGTCGAGCACGTCATCGACCAGCTGGAACGCCATGCCCAGGCCGGTGCCGAAGCTGCGCAGGGCCTGCTCTTCGTCCGCCGAGCGCTCCGCCATCACCGCGCCGATCTGGCAGGCGGCGGCGAACAGCGCGGCCGTCTTGCCCTCGATCACCTCAAGGTAGGCCTGCTCGTTGGTGTCGGTGTCGTTGGTGGTGATCAGCTGGTGAACCTCGCCCTCGGAGATGATCGCGGAGGCGTTGGACAGGATCTCCAGCGTGCGCATCGAGCCGTCGGCGACCATCAGCTGAAAGGCGCGGGAGAACAGGAAGTCACCGACCAGCACACTGGCCTGATTGCCCCACAGCGAGTTGGCGGTGTCCAGCCCGCGGCGCAGTTCGCTCTCGTCGACCACGTCGTCGTGCAGCAGGGTCGCGGTGTGGATGAACTCCACGCTGGCAGCCAGGCCGATGTGCCGGCGGCCCTGGTAGCCGCACATCCGCGCGCTGGCGAGGGTCAGCAGCGGGCGCAGGCGCTTGCCGCCGGCGGCGATGATGTGGCCGGCGAGTTGTGGGATCAGCGCCACGGGCGACTGCATATGCTCGCGAATCACCGCGTTGACGGCCTGCAGGTCCTCCGCGCACAGCTGTTGCAGCGGCGCGATCCCCTGCTTGGCGTCGCCCTTGTCGCTGCCCTTATCGCTGTCTGTGCCCGGTGTATTGCCCGGGGCCTGCTTGTTCGCGTCGGGGGCCACGGCCACGTCCCGGCTCCTCGCCCGTCTTTTGTCGGATCGGTGTCGATTTATCTGGTTTGTCAGCTTGCGGTATGCCGCACTACGTCTGCGGTACGCCGCATTGGGGCGGGAGCATAGAGGGCATTCAAAGGGGGTCAAGGGCACCGCCGCTGTGCCAAACCCCCGCAGGGACCGCCAGAGCGTGGCGGCAGGGGACGAGAAGAAGCATGCGCGAACTGCTGCGCACCAACGATCCCGTGAAGCTTTCCTGGATCCAGGCGTTGCTGGCCGATGCCGGGATCGAGGCGGTGGTGCTGGACACCCATACCTCGATCGTCGAGGGGTCGATCGGCGCGATCCCGCGCCGGCTGTGCGTCCTGGCGGAAGATCTGGAGCGCGCGCGGCGGGTGCTGGAGGATGCGGGCGAGGGCTACAGCGAATGGTGAGGCCAGCCGATCCGGAAGCGGAGTCTACGGGGAGCGACGATCTGGCGGTGACGCACGACCGCCTGCTGGGGGGGCGGGTCGCGCTGGCCCAGCCGATGCATGGCTATCGGGCCGCCCTCGATCCGGTGCTGCTGGCCGCCGCGGTGCCGCTGCGGGGCGGCGAGCGGGCGCTGGAACTCGGCTGCGGCGCCGGGGCGGCGGCGCTGTGCCTGCTGGCGCGCGTGCCGGAGGGGCGGGTGAGCGGTCTGGAGGCGCAGCCCGCCTTGGTTCGCCTGGCCCGGTCTAACGCGGCGACAAACGACGTGGGCGATCGTTTCGAGGTATACGCGGGCGACCTGCTCGACCCGCCGTCGGACGTGGCGTCGGGCGCCTTCGACCATGCGTTCGCGAATCCGCCCTACCTGGCGGCCGGCACGGCGGATGCGCCGAGCGATCCGCTGCGCGCGGCGGCGAACGTCGAGGGCGCGGCGCGCCTGCCCGATTGGATCTCGGCGCTGGCGCGGGCAACACGGCGTGGCGGGACCGTTACGGTCATCCACCGCGCCGATCGCCTGCCTGAACTGTTGAGCGAGATGGGGCGGGTTGCTGGCGCGCTGGTCGTCTGTCCGCTTTGGCCCGCGGCCGGCAAGCCGGCCAAGCGCGTGCTGGTGCAGGGGCGTGTCGGCGTTGGCGGTCCGGCGACGCTCGCGACCGGCCTGACCCTGCATAGCGATGGCGGTTTTACCTTGGAAGCGCGCGCGATCCTGGAGGACGTTGTCCCGCTGAAGCTGCGATAGGGTGTCCAGCGTGAAAGTCCCCTATCGAATTTTCGCGTTTTAGCCCCAGGTGCGTGCAGGCCTGTAACCCATCCTTGGCAAACACCCGAACTCGGGGTCATTTAGCCACCATGATATATAAGCTCATCTCTCGGATTCCCGGCCTTAGACGCTTTTCCAAGAACAAGCCCGTGGTGCCCGTTCTGCGCCTCAACGGCGCGATCGGGCAGGGCGGGGCGCTGCGCTCGGGCCTGACCGCCAGCGCGCTGGCGGAGCCGATTCGCCGGGCGTTCTCCACCTCCGGCGCCAAGGCGGTGGCGCTCGCGGTCAATTCGCCGGGCGGTTCGCCCGTGCAGTCCGAGTTGATCGCCAGCCGGATTCGCCAGCACGCCGAGGAGAAGGACCTCAAGGTCTACGTTTTCTGCGAGGACGTCGCGGCCTCGGGCGGCTATTGGCTCGCGTGCGCGGGCGACGAGATCTATGCCTCGAAGGCTTCGATCGTGGGCTCGATCGGTGTGGTCGCGGCCGGCTTTGGCTTCCAGGACCTGATTCAGCGCTACGGCGTGGAGCGCCGGGTGCATACCAGTGGCGAGAAGAAGGTGATCCTCGACCCCTTCCAGAAAGAGGACCCGGACGAGGTCGCACGGCTCAAGGAGATCCAGGCGGAGATCCACGAACACTTTAAGGCGATGGTGCGCGACCGCCGCCAGGGCAAGCTGAACGCCGAGGAATCCGAACTCTTTTCCGGCGCGTTCTGGACCGGACAGGAAGCCTACAAGCTGGGCCTGATCGACGGCCTCGGCGAGCTGCGCCAGACGTTGCGGGGCGTGTTCGGCGAGAAGGTGCGGCTGCCGCTGGTCGAACCGAAGCAGTCCTGGCTCAAGCGCAAGTTCGGCGGCGCTTCCCTGAGTACCTTTTTCGACGGGGCTGGCGACGGCAGTTGGGCCGGCGATCTCCTGTCCGCGGCGGAAGAACGCGCGCTCTGGTCGCGCTATGGGTTGTAAGCCCTTCTCCGGGGGCGTGGCGGCGGGCTGACGCGCGGGTTTCAGCTATCAGGGGCGTTTTGCCGCAGGGTGCGGGCGCCCCAAGCTTCTCCCGACCGCTCACATCCCTTGGATGCGTGGCAGCCCTAGTGGGGTGCCACCGGCTTGACCAGCCCAAGGCGTCCGGGCCAAATGCGGGCATGTTCTCCTTTTCGAAACTGCTCGTTCTGGCTGCGGTGATCGCGGCCGTCTGGTTCGGCTTCAAGTACGTCGCGCGCCTGCAGTACCAGCGCGAGAAGGCCGCGGAGGCGCGCGACCGCGTCGAACGCCGGCGCGACGGCGAGCCGGTGAACGCCCGGAAAGGCCGCGAGAAGGCGCAGGACATGGTCCAGTGCCCGGCCTGCATGGCCTACGTCGCGCCCAAGGGCGCGCGTAACTGCGGCCGTCCGGACTGTCCGTATTAGCGACGGTCGCCCTCTCCCCTTCCTCTCAAGTGCGAGGCGCCCAAGCGGCCGTTTTCGCCAGCCATCAGCGGGACGCAAAGCTACGGAGGTACGGCGTTGATTCGCCGTATCGTCGCGGCTAAGGTCCGCGCCGTTCCCGCAGTGCACCACAACCGGCGGCAGCCCCGCGACCGGCGGGCGCTCAAGGCCCCGGCGAACCGCTAGGCAGACGACGCGATGCCCACCGAGGCCCGCAGCCAAGGCCGCGACACCCAACACCACGACCCCGAAACCTGTTTCCAGCGCCTGCTGCTGAAGCTCCAGACCTACTGGGCGGAGCGCGGCTGCGTGCTGCTGCAGCCCTACGACATGGAGGTCGGCGCGGGGACCTTCCACCCGGCGACCACTCTGCGTTCGCTTGGGCCGGAGACCTGGAACTGCGCCTATGTCCAGCCTTCGCGTCGGCCGACCGACGGGCGGTATGGCGAGAACCCCAACCGGGTGCAGCACTATTATCAGTTTCAGGTGCTGATGAAGCCCTCGCCGAAAGACAGCCAGGAACTCTACCTCGGCTCGCTGCGCGCGATCGGGATCGATACGCGCGCCCACGACATCCGCTTCGTGGAGGACGACTGGGAAAGCCCGACGCTGGGCGCCTGGGGCCTCGGCTGGGAGGTCTGGTGCGATGGCATGGAGGTCAGTCAGTTCACCTACTTCCAGCAGGTCGGCGGGATCGACTGCGATCCCGTGTCGCTGGAGCTGACCTACGGGCTGGAGCGCCTGGCGATGTACGTCCAGGGCGTGGAGAACATCTTCGACCTGGACTGGGACGGCGTGCCCAAGGACCAGGGCGGCAAGACCTACGCCGACGTCTTCCTGCAGAACGAGCGCGAATTCTCCGCCTACAACTTCGAGGAAGCGGATACCGAGGTGCTGTTCCGCCACTTCCAGGACGCGGAGAACGCCTGCAATCATCTGCTACGCCGCGATCCGCCGCTGTCCCTACCGGCTTACGACCAGTGCATGAAGGCGAGCCACCTGTTCAATCTGCTGGACGCCCGCGGCGTGATCTCGGTAACCGAGCGGGCCAGCTACATCGGCCGGGTGCGCGCGCTGGCGAAGGGCTGCTGCGAGGCGTGGCTGGCCAGCCGAACCCAGACGACCGACGCCGGGGAGGCGGCCTGATGCCCCAGTTCCTGCTTGAGCTGCGCAGCGAGGAAATCCCCGCGCGCATGCAGGCCAAGGCGTGCGCCGATCTGAAGAAGCTGGCCCAGCAGAAGCTGGAGGTCGCGAGCCTGAGCTACGAAGGGCTTGAGGGCTTCGTCTCCCCTCGCCGGCTTGCGCTTCTGGTCGATGGGTTGCCGGAGAAGCAGCCGGACACGCGCGAGGAGAAGAAGGGCCCCAAGGTCGACGCCCCGCAGAAGGCGGTCGACGGCTTCCTGCGCTCGGTCGGCTTGAACTCGATCGAGGAGGCGGAGCAGCGCGAGACCGAAAAGGGTACCTTCCTGTTTCACGTCCGCGAGATCGCCGGCCGGCCGACCCGCGAGGTGTTGGCCGACATGGCGGCGGAGCTGCCGCTGGAACTGCCTTGGCCGAAGTCGATGCGCTGGTCGGAGACGAGCGCGCGCTACGTTCGCCCGCTGCATGGCATTCTGGCCCTCTTTGGTGGCGAGCCGGTGCCGGGCCGCCTCGACCTCGGACGCGGCGAAGCGCTCGAGTTCACGACCGAAACGCGCGGCCATCCCTTCACGGCGCCGGAAGCCTTCGCGGTCGCGGACTTCGAGGACTACCGCGCCAAGCTGAAGCAGGCCGGGGTCGTGCTGTCGCGCGATGCCCGCCGCGAACGCATCCGCACGGAGGCTGAACGTGTCGCCGCGGCGGAAGGGCTGCGGCTGCGCCCCGACGACGGTCTCTTGGATGAGAACGCCGGCCTGACCGAGTGGCCGGAGGTGCTGCTGGGGCGGATCGAGGACCGCTTCATGGCGCTGCCGCCGGAGGTGCTGCAGGTCTCCATGCGCACCCACCAGAAGTATTTCGCCACCGAGACTGAATGCGGCCGGCTCGCCAACCGCTTCATCGTGGTCACCAACATTAAGACGCCGGACAACGGGGCCGCGATCGTCGCCGGCAACGAGCGGGTGCTGCGCGCGCGCCTGGCGGATGCCGAGTTCTTCTGGCAGACCGACCGCCAGCAGCCGCTGCGCGACCGGGTGGCGCAACTGCACGAGGTGGTTTTCCAGGAGAAGCTGGGTACGCTGCACGACAAGGTCGAGCGGATGCAGACGCTGGCCGCCACGTTGGCCGGGCCGGTCGGCGCGGATCGGGACAAGGCGCGCTCCGCCGCCTACCTCGCCAAGGCGGACCTCGTCACCGGCATGGTCGACGAGTTCCCCGAGCTGCAGGGCCTGATGGGCAGCTACTACGCTGAAGCCGACGGCGAGGCGCCGGAAGTCGTGCGCGCGGTTGGCGAGCACTATTCGCCACTGGGCCCGAGCGACGACTGCCCGAGCGCGCCCGAAAGCGTGGCCGTGGCGCTCGCCGACAAGCTGGACACGCTGACCGGCTTCTTCGCGATCGGCGAGAAACCGACCGGCTCCAAGGACCCCTACGCCCTGCGCCGTGCGGCGCTGGGCGTGGTGCGGCTGATCACGGATAACGGCCTGCGCGTGGGCCTGCGCGGCGCGCTTATCGAGGCGCACGGCCTGCTGCCGGAGGCGGTGCGCAAGGCCGCCAATGCCGGGACGGTCGCGGACGAAGTTCTCGCTTTCCTGACCGACCGCCTGAAGGTGGTGCTGCGCGATCGCGGCGTGCGCCACGACCTGATCGCGGCCGTGTTCGCGGTCGAGCGGCCCGAGGGCGGGCCGGAGGACGATCTGGTCCGGCTGCTGGCGCGGGTGGACGCGCTGGAAGGCTTTTTGCGTTCCGACGACGGCGCCAACCTGCTGATCGCGTATCGCCGCGCGGCCAATATCGTCCGGATCGAGGAGAAGAAGGACAAGCAGGTCTACGACACCGACGTTGCCGAGGACGCGTTGAGCGAGACGGCGGAGGCCAACCTGTTCCGCGCGCTCGATACCGCGGCGCGGCAGGCGAACGGTGCGTTGGCGCAAGAAGACTTCCAAGCCGCGATGCAGGCATTGGCAGAGCTGCGGGCGCCGGTCGACGCCTTCTTCGAGGACGTGACCGTCAACGCTCAGGATCCAACGCTCCGCGCCAACCGTTTACGCCTGCTGAAGCGGATCGGCACGACCTTGGCCCAGGTGGCCGACTTCTCGAAAATCGAAGGGTAGGGACGACCATGACCAAGTGGGTCTACAGCTTCGGTCCGAACGGCTCCGACGGCCGGGAAGACATGCGTCAGCTCTTGGGTGGCAAGGGCGCGAACCTGGCCGAGATGGCCTCGCTGCATCTGCCGGTGCCGCCGGGCTTTACCATCACCACCGAGGTCTGCGCCTACCAGATCAAGCACGGCGCCTATCCCGACGACCTGATGCAGCAGGTCCGCGAGGCGCTGAAAAGCGTCGAGAACGAGGTGGGCCACAGCTTCGGCGACCCGGAGAACCCGCTGCTGGTCTCCGTGCGCTCGGGCGCGCCGGTGTCGATGCCGGGCATGATGGATACGGTGCTGAACCTGGGCCTGAACGACGAGACGGTGGCCGGTCTGGCGCGCAAATCGGAAGACGAGCGCTTCGCCTTCGACAGCTACCGCCGGTTCATCCAGATGTTCGGCGACGTCGTGCTGGGCGTCGAGCATCACCGCTTCGAGGATGCGCTGGAACAGTACAAGGACGGCAAGGGCTACATCCTCGACACCGAGCTGACCGCCGATGACTGGCGTGAGCTGATCGAGGAGTACAAGGCGATCGTCAAGGCGGACACCGGCAATCCCTTCCCGCAGGACGTTCACGAGCAGCTCTGGGATTCCGTTGGCGCGGTGTTCGGCTCCTGGATGAACCAGCGCGCCAAGACCTACCGGCGTCTGCACAACATCCCCGAGGAGTGGGGCACGGCCGTCAACGTGCAGGCCATGGTGTTCGGCAACATGGGCGAGGACTGCGCCACCGGCGTCGCCTTCACCCGCGACCCCTCGACCGGCGACAACGACTTTTACGGCGAGTTCCTGCCCAACGCCCAGGGCGAGGACGTGGTCGCGGGCATCCGCACGCCGCAGCCGCTGACCGAGCACAGCCGGGAGAAGAACGAGAGCGACCTGCCGTCCATGGAACAGACCATGCCGGAGGTCTACCTTCAGCTGTGCGACGTGCGCGCCAAGCTCGAGTCCCACTACCTCGACATGCAGGACATCGAGTTCACCGTGCAGCGCGGCACGCTCTACATGCTGCAGACCCGCAACGGTAAGCGCACCGCCAAGGCCGCGCTTAAGATCGCCGTCGACATGGTGCACGACGGCCTGATCGGGCAAGAGCAGGCGGTGCAGCGGGTCACGCCGGGCTCGCTGGATCAGCTGCTGCACCCGACCCTCGATCCGGATGCGGAAAAGGACGTGATCTCCCGCGGTCTGCCGGCCTCCCCGGGCGCGGCCTCGGGTACCATCGTGTTTACCGCTGACGAGGCCGAACAGCGGGCCGAGCAGGGCGAGAAGGTGATCCTCTGCCGGGCCGAGACCTCGCCCGAGGACATCCACGGCATGCACGCCGCCGAAGGCATCCTGACCACCCGCGGCGGCATGACCAGTCACGCGGCCGTGGTCGCGCGCGGTATGGGCCGGCCCTGCGTCGCCGGGGCGGGCGAAATCCGGATCGACACCAAGTCCGGCACGATGCGCGCGCGCGACATCGAGTTGAAGGCCGGCGATACGATCACGATCGACGGCGGCTCCGGCGAGATCATGCGCGGCCGGGTACCCACCGTGGAGCCCGAGCTGTCGGGCGACTTCGCCACCTTGATGGGGTGGGCCGACAAGATCCGTCAGCTGGCGGTGCGCACCAACGCCGAGACGCCGAACGATGCCCGCACGGCCGTCAAGTTCGGGGCCGAGGGCATCGGCCTGTGCCGCACCGAGCACATGTTCTTCGAAAGCGACCGCATCGTCGCGGTGCGCGAAATGATCCTGGCGGATAGCGCGGAGGGACGGCGCAAGCCGCTCGAACGCATCCTGCCCATGCAGCGCGACGACTTCGCGCAGCTGTTCCGGATCATGCGTGGCCTGCCGGTGACCATCCGCCTGCTGGATCCGCCGCTGCACGAGTTCCTGCCCCACGAGGACTCCGAGATGGCGGAGATGGCGGAAGCGACCGGGCTGACGGTCGACGAGGTCCGTGCCCGGGCCAACCGCCTACGCGAGACCAACCCGATGCTGGGGCACCGGGGCTGCCGGTTGGGCGTGACCTATCCTGAAATCTACGAGATGCAGGTCCGCGCGATTTTCGAAGCGGCCTGTCAGGTTGCCGAAGAGGCGGGTGAGACGGTCGAGCCGGAGATCATGATCCCGCTGGTCGCCATCGACCGCGAACTGAAGCAGCTGCGCGAGCTGACCGACCGGGTCGCGGCCGAGGTGATGGAAAAGCACGGCCGAACGGTGAACTATCTGGTCGGCACGATGATCGAGCTGCCGCGCGCCTGCATGACGGCCAACCACATCGCGCAGCACGCCGACTTCTTCTCGTTCGGCACCAACGATCTGACCCAGACCGCCTACGGCATCAGCCGCGACGATTCCGCAAGCTTCCTGCCGTCCTACGAGCATCAGGGGATCATCGAGCGCGACCCCTTCATCACCATGGACCCGGACGGCGTCGGCGCATTGGTGCAGCTGGCGGCCGAGCGCGGCCGGCAGACCCGGCCCGACATCAAGCTCGGCATCTGCGGCGAGCACGGCGGCGATCCCGACTCGATCCGGCAGTGCCAGGAGGTCGGCCTGAACTACGTGTCCTGTTCCCCCTTCCGGGTGCCGATCGCCCGCCTCGCCGCCGCCCAGGCGGCACTCAAGGCTGGCTAGGGCAAGGGAGAAGGCTAGCGCCCGGCGGCGCGTGTGGGTCGGTGCGGCCCTGCGCCGCCGGGCGGCTGTTCAGCCAGCAACGCGGGTGTAGAGGTGTGTCTGCCCATCCCGTGTAAAGGCGAGGACATCCTGTACGCCGCCGCCGCGCATGCCGGGAGAATCCTGCGGCATGCCCGGCACGGCGATGCCGTGCACGTCCGGGCGCTCGGTCACCAGCTTTTCGATCGCGGGCAAAGGCACGTGCCCCTCGATCACATAGCCGTCGGCGATCGCGGTGTGGCAGGCGGCAAGCTGGGGCAGCAGGCCGACCTGTTTCTTGATCGACGAGACGTCTTGCAGATTGACGACCTCGACCGTCCAGCCGCTGGCGCGGAGGTAGTCCACCCACCGCTCGCAACAACCGCACGTCGGGCTCTTGTAGACGCGCATTGTCTTGGCCTCGGCCGCGTGGACGGGACCGAAGCTCGCCAGAACGCCTGTTGCGGTAATGCCGGCGACCGCCCCCAAGGCAAGCCGGCGTGAAATCGGTTTCCGACCAGCGTCGCGCGCCATCGTGCTCTCCATGTTGCCTGAAATGCCGTGCCTGCGGAACGCGACGGTCCATTCGATGCAGGCGCCCCTTAT
Organism: Rhodovibrio salinarum DSM 9154; assembly: GCF_000515255.1. Lineage (NCBI taxonomy): Bacteria > Pseudomonadati > Pseudomonadota > Alphaproteobacteria > Rhodospirillales > Rhodovibrionaceae > Rhodovibrio > Rhodovibrio salinarum. The sequence goes on from NZ_KI911559.1 coordinate 1,422,011, forward strand.
TGGAATATGCAACAGTACTCAGGCAGAACGGGCAAGACGGCGACTGAGAAAAATACGGCTTGACCTTCCGTCCACTGGAACCCCATCGAATTGTTCGATTACCCACGAAAGGACTCGTCGGCGCGCCTGGCCGTCTTAGAGGCGCGGCGGTTGGCTGACGCATCCCCCGTCACGCATGCGTGATCCTGTGCCGCGTTGAACCTGACGCGCGCGTGCTCCACCTGCTGAAACGGCACACTACCAAGGGAGATCGCATGCGTGTGACCACCAAGCCGCTTGGCGAGTACCCCTGGTACATTCGCCTGTTTTTCTGGAAGCAGAAGCGTACCTACGGGCAGGTGTTGGAGCCGGGGCTGGTCTGGGGCCGGTCGCCCAGGCTGTTCATGGGGGTGGCCCTGCTCTATGGCATGATCGAGCGGCGCCGGAATCCGCTCGCTCCGGCATTGCGCTCGCTGGTTACGGTGCGGGTCTCGCAGATCAACCATTGCCGCTTCTGCGTCGACGTCAATTCGGCGACCTTGATGAAGCGTGGCATCGGCGAGGAGAAGGTGGCCGCGCTGGACGATTGGCGGAACAGCAACCTGTTCGACGAAACAGAGCGCGCGGCGCTGGCCTACACCGAGGCGGTGACCTATTCCGACCGGGAGCCGGACGACGCGATTCACGAGGAACTGCGCCGCCATTTCGACGAGGATGCGGTGGTCGAACTGACCGGCCTGATCGCCTTCCAAAACATGTCGAGCAAGTTCAACGCGGCCCTCGACGTCCCACCGCAGGGCTTCTGCCGCCTGCCGCAAGCGGGGGAGTAGACGTTAGGGCTTCGCTAACGTTGATCGTGATTATCTGTTGTCGTCTCCGGGGGTGCAGGGTTACAACTGATCCCGGACGACGCAGAAGCGCACATATCTTGCGCGCGTCTGCAATGCGTGGACCGCCGGGTCGAGGATCATGGTGAAGCTGAATGCCACCAACGATCGGACTGTAAACGCCGCCGCGGCATCGGCTGCCGGCTTGGCGAACGGTGGTGTGCGTCTACCCGCTGACCGTCTCCTCGGTGATACCCTTCTTCTGCTTATCTGCCCCTGAACGCGCTGGCGCGTCAGTCGCCGGGGTGCGGGCGTTCAGGGGGGAGAGGGCAGCACAGCACCCCAGCCGCAAAATCACCGACACTTCGTGGCGACAGGTCATTTGTTGAGACCACGCCACCGGCTCGGAATCGCCGGAACCGCGCGCCCGTGTCGCGCGCCGTGCCCGAGCCTGCGGGACGAGGAAGGACGCGAGTAACACGCCATGACGACGCAGCCCGAAAACCACACCACGCCGGCGCACGATCAACGCTTCGGCGAGAACCACATCACCATCTTCGATACCACCCTGCGTGACGGCGAGCAGTCGCCCGGTTGTTCGATGAACAAGGAGGAGAAGGTCCAGGTCGCCAAGGTGCTCGACGCGATGGGCGTCGGTGTCATCGAGGGCGGTTTCCCGGTTTCCTCCAACAGCGACTTCGAGGCGGTCAGCGAGATCGCCGGGGTGGTGCAGAGCGCCCAGGTCGCCGGCCTGGCCCGCGCCCGGCCGGGCGACATCGACCGGGCGTGGCAGGCCCTCCAGCACGCCGCCAACCCGCGCATCCATACCTTCCTGTCCACCAGTCCGCTGCACATGAAGTACAAGCTGCAGATGGACCCGGAGGACGTCTATCAGGCGGTGATCGATAGCGTTACCTACGCCCGCAACCTATGCCCGAACGTGGAGTGGTCGCCGGAGGACGGCACGCGCACCGACCATGACTTCCTGTGCCGCTGCGTCGAGGCGGCGATCAAGGCGGGCGCGCGCACGATCAATATCCCCGATACCGTCGGCTATACCGTGCCGGACGAGTTCCGCGATCTGATCCGGATGCTGCGCAACCGCGTGCCGAACATGGATCAGGCGATCATCTCGGTGCACTGCCATAACGATCTGGGCCTGGCGGTGGCCAACTCGCTGGCCGCGGTCGAGGCGGGCGCCCGGCAGGTCGAATGCACCATCAACGGCATCGGCGAGCGCGCCGGCAACGCCGCGTTGGAAGAGATCGTCATGGCGCTCAAGACGCGCCAGGACATGATGCCCTACGAGACGGGCGTCGATAGCGGCTACATCACCAAGGCCTCGCGGCTGGTCTCCGGGATCACTGGCTTCAATGTGCAGCCGAACAAGGCGATCGTCGGCAAGAACGCCTTCGCGCACGAGTCCGGCATCCACCAGGACGGCATGCTGAAGAATGCCGAGACCTACGAGATCATGACCCCGGAAAGCGTCGGCCTGACGCGTTCGACGCTGGTGATGGGCCGGCACTCCGGCAAGCACGCCTTCAAGACCAAGTTGAAGGAACTGGGCTACGAGCTGTCGGACAACGAGCTGAAAGACGCCTTCCAACGCTTCAAGGACCTGGCCGGGCACAAGAAGGAGGTGTTCGACGAGGACCTGCTGGCGTTGGTCGACGACGCGGTGCTGCGGCACAACGACCACATCCGGTTCGTTCGTCTGGGCATCAACTGCGGCAACGACGGGCCGCAGACCGCCGATCTGGAACTGGAGGTCGAGGGCACGCGCAAGCGCGTCACCGCCGAAGGGTCCGGGCCGGTCGACGCCACCTTCCGCGCCATCCGGGAGATCTGGCCGCATGAGGCGACCCTGGAACTCTACCAGGTGCACGCGGTGACCGGCGGTACCGACGCCCAGGCCGAGGTCACGGTACGCCTGGAGGAAAACGGCAAGACCGTTAACGGGCAGGGCGCGGACTACGACACGCTGGTCGCCTCCGCCCGGGCCTACATCAACGCGCTCAACAAGCTGATGGTGAAGCGCGAGAAGCAGGTTCCGCCGGAAGAGGCGGCAGACGCACTGAGCGCGTAACTCTCGCTTAAAGCCGGGAAAATCGGTGAGGGTGGGACCCTTGGGACGAACCCGGGGCATCCCACCCTCGTTGCCGACACAGCTTCGCCATCTGTGCCTGTCCTCTCCCGTTCAGAAGAGGACAGCTTTTTTATCTTTCCCTGTTGCTGCCGTCCTGGCCGGGAAAAATCCTTGCCGTGCTGGGTCAAAAATCGTTAAGCGGGCGCGTGATCCTTTAGCGCGCGTTAACCACTTAGGGCACACTGTCGCGGCAGTGAATCGGCGGCGGCCTAGGCGCGACGACTCCGGTCGGTGCGTTCCCCGCGGCTACGGTGTGGGTCCCAAGGAGTTTCAAGAGCCACAATGTTTTCCCGTCTTCTCGGCGTCCTTAGCGCGGACATGGCCATCGACCTCGGGACCGCGAACACGCTGGTCTACGTGAAGGGCCGCGGCATCGTTCTGAATGAGCCCTCGGTGGTCGCAATCGCCGACCAGAAAGGCAAGAAACAGGTCCTCGCGGTCGGTGACGAGGCGAAGATGATGCTGGGTCGCACGCCCGGCAACATTCAGGCGATCCGTCCCTTGCGCGACGGCGTGATCGCCGATTTCGAAGTCGCCGAGGAGATGATCAAGCACTTCATCCGCAAAGTGCACAATCGCCGCTCCTTTGCCTCGCCGCAGTGCATCGTCTGCGTGCCCTCCGGCTCCACTGCCGTCGAGCGCCGCGCCATCCAGGAAAGCGCGGAGGCTGCGGGCGCGCGTCGGGTGTTCCTGATCGAGGAACCGATGGCGGCGGCGATCGGCGCGGGCCTGCCGGTCACCGAGCCGACCGGCTCGATGGTTGTCGACGTCGGCGGCGGCACCACCGAGGTCGCCGTGCTCTCGCTAGGCGGCATCGTCTATTCGCGCTCCGTGCGCGTGGGCGGCGATAAGATGGACGAGGCGATCATCGCCTACATCCGCCGCAACCATAACCTGCTGGTCGGCGAGGGCTCGGCCGAGCGGATCAAGAAGCAGATCGGCTCCGCCTGTCCGCCCGAGCACGGGGAAGAGGGCCGCACGATGGAGATCAAGGGCCGCGACCTGATGAACGGCGTGCCCAAGGAACTCGTCATCTCCGAACGGCAGATCGCGGAATCGCTGGCCGAGCCGGTCGGGGCGATCGTCGAGGCGGTGAAGGTTGCGCTCGAGCACTCGGCCCCCGAGCTTGCCGCTGACATCGTCGACAAGGGCATCGTCCTCACCGGCGGCGGCGCGCTGCTCGGCAATCTGGACTACGTTCTGCGCGCCTCGACGGGACTGCCGGTGTCGATCGCCGACGATCCGCTGTCGTGCGTGGCGCTTGGTACCGGTCGTTGCCTGGAAGAAATGAAGACGCTGAAGAACGTCCTCATTTCGATGTACTAGTCTTCTGGAACTGTAATTCATATCATTTACTGGATCAGTTTCGGGAGATGATGGGATGTCAGGTCGGGTGGCGGATGCAGTTGTTCTGAGTGACGAGGAGCAGGTTTTTCTCGAAGCGCAGGTTCGTCGGCATAAGGCGGCACGGTCGCTTTCGGATCGCTGCCGAATGATCCTTCTCTGTGCTCAGGGTTTGCAGAGTAAGGAAGTCGCGAACCGGCTCGGTGTGCATGAGCACACGGTTGGAAAGTGGCGCAGACGGTTCGTGAAGGACCGGATCGAGGGCCTCACGGACGAACATCGCCCCGGCCGGCCGCGCACAGTTTCGGACGACCAGGTTGCCGATGTGATCGAGCGCACGCTGCACACCACGCCCAGGGACGCCACCCACTGGTCGATCCGAACCATGGCCGCCGAGAGCGGGCTGTCGCACACCACGATCCGGCGGATCTGGACAGCCTTCGGCCTGCAGCCACACCGGAGCGAGACGTTCAAGCTCTCGACCGATCCCCTATTCGTCGACAAGGTGCAGGACATCGTCGGCCTTTACATGTCGCCGCCGAACCGGGCCATTGTGTTGTGCGTGGACGAAAAATCCCAGATCCAGGCGCTGGATCGCGAGCAACCGGTGCTGCCGATGGCGCCGGGTGTCGCCGAGCGGCGAACCCACACATACATTCGCTATGGCACCACGTCACTCTTTGCTGCGCTCGACATCGCCACAGGGGCGGTGATCGGGAAATGTTACAAGCGCCACCGGACGACAGAGTTCCTGGACTTTCTCAAGAAGGTCGATGCTGCCGTGCCGAAGGGGCCGGACGTGCATCTGGTGATGGATAACTACGCCACCCACAAGGCACCGAGCATCAAGGCCTGGTTGGCACGCCGCCCGCACTGGCACGTCCACTTCACCCCCACATCGGCAAGCTGGATCAACCAGGTCGAACGTTGGTTCGCGGAACTGACCCGCAAGCAGTTGCAACGCGGCGTTCACCGCTCGACCACCGAACTGGAAGCCGATATCGCTGCCTTCATCAAGGCGCATAACGAAAATCCAAAACCCTACAAATGGGTCAAATCCGCCGACGAAATACTCGCCGCCGTCAAGCGGTTCTGCCAGCGAACGGAGCAAACCCTATGCGCCGAACTTTAGATTCAGGTGACTAGGTCGAACGCGAAAAATTCACCTGCTCGGCGGGTCTGTTGTTTAATCCTTAACCGTTCTTGTCTAGTTTGGCATCTGCCGCCAACATGCGTCGGGTCCGATTCGGACCGAATGTGCGGCAGTCGGGAGGCACCGCGTGAGACGACCGGCAGGAACGCTGCTGACCTTGGCAACGCCGATCCGGGCGTGGGCCCAGCGCTTCGCTTTCCTGCTTCTCGTGGGTGCGGCCTTCGCCTTGATGCTGCTCGGCAAGGCGGACACGGTCTTTGTCGAACGCGCCCGTACCGCGATCACCGATACCGTTACCCCCGTTCTGGACGTCGTTTCGCGGCCGATCGCCTCGGTTGCGGAGGTGCTGCGCGAGGGGCAGGAGCTGGCGGCGCTGCGCGCGCAGAACGCTGCGCTGCGCCAGGAAAACGCCCGGCTGCAGCATTGGCAGACGGTGGCCCGGCGCTTGCAGGCCGAGAATACAGCCCTCAGCCAGTTGCTGAATGTCGCCCCCGAGCCCAGCACCAGCTACGCCACCGGCCGGGTCGTTGCGGATACCGGCGGGGCGTTCGTGCGTTCCGTGCTGATCAACGCGGGCCGCACGATGGGCGTGCAGAAGGGCCAGGCGGCCTTGGCGGGCGATGGGCTGGCCGGGCGTGTGGCCGAGGTGGGCCAGCACAGCGCGCGCGTGCTATTGCTGACCGATATCAACTCGCGCATTCCAGTCGTGATCGCCGACAGCCGCTATCGCGGCATTCTCGCGGGCGACAATACCTCCCGCCCGCAGCTGCGCTACCTGCCGGAGGAAGCCCGGCCGAAACCGGGCGAGCGGATCGTCACCAGCGGCCACGGCGGCGTCTTCCCGCCGGGACTGCCGGTTGGCCGGGTGGCCACGGCGGAGGAGGGCAACGTCCGGATATCTCCGTTCGCCGACTGGAACCGGATGGAATTCCTGCGCGTGGCCGACTATCGCATGCCGGGAATTCTGATGACCGATGGCGCGACGGCGCCCAAGCCGCCGGGCACGCCACGTCCGGGGATGGACAGGCTGCCCGAATTGCCGAGCGCAAGCGGCGAGGGCGGCGCGCTGGCCGAGCGCGCGTTGGAGGCGGAGGCCCCGCGCGAGTGATCCGGTGGGCGCAGCTTGCGCTTGGGCACGTCGGACGACGCATGCGCACAGGCGCCATGGAGTTTGATCATGTCAGCCGAACGTGTCGCAGGACCGCGGGGAGTGCGGCGTGAAAACGACCTTTTGGCAGCGCCTCGATCTGGTCGCGCGTCAGATCACGCCGCTACTGCTCACCCTGGCCCTGGTGACACTGACGCTGGTGCCTTATCGGATTCCGGACTTCGCGCCGGTGGTGCCGTGGCTCGCGCTGATCAGCGTGTACTATTGGTCGGTCCACCGGCCGGATCTGATGCCGGCGGCAGTGGTGTTCCTGATCGGGCTGTATCACGATCTTGCCGGCGGCACGGCGCTGGGCGTGGGCGTTCTGATCCTGCTGCTGGTGCATGCGCTGATCGCCACCCAGCGGCGCTTCTTCATCAGCCGGTCGTTCTTCGTCGTCTGGGCCGGCTTCGCCATCATCGCGCTGGGCGCCAGCGTGGTGCTCTGGCTGCTGAACGCGATCCTGGCCGGTGCCTTGATCGGGCCCCGTCCGGCGGTGTTTCAATTCCTGACGACGGTGGCGGCCTATCCGCCGCTCGCCTGGCTGTTCGCGCAGGTGCAGCGGGCGGTGCTGCGCTGACCAGGGCCGGGCGCGTGGCGGCCTGATAAGCGTCCTTGCGGACCCGCACGAGAGACCGACAACGATGGCGTTGCTGAACGAAGATCATAGCCGCTTCAAGACCTTTTCCCGGCGGGCAGCCCTGCTGGGCGGGGGCAAGGCGCTGCTGTTCGGCGCGCTGGCGGCGCGGTTGTACTACCTGCAGGTCGTCGAATCGGACAAGTACGCCACGCTCGCCGAAGACAACCGCATCTCCCTGCGCCTGCTGCCCCCGCCGCGCGGGCGGATCCTCGACCGTTTCGGCATCCCGCTGGCGGCGAACGAGCAGAACTACAAGGTCGTTCTGGTCGCCGAGCAGGCGAACGACGTTGAGCGCACGCTCGACCGTCTGGGGCAGGTCATCGAGCTGAGCGCGGACGAGCGCGCGCGGATCATGACCGAAGTGCGCAAGAAGCGCGCCTTCGTGCCCGTCACCGTGCGGGAGTACCTGGATTGGCAGACGGTCAGCCGGATCGAGGTGAACGCGCCCGACCTCCCGGGCATTTCGATCGACGTCGGCCAGACCCGCGCCTATCCGTTCGGCAAGGAAATGGCGCACGTCCTTGGCTACGTCGCCGCGGTGTCGGAGGCCGAGCTGAAAGCGGCCGAGGACCCGCTGCTGGAACTGCCGGGCTTCAAGATCGGCAAGAACGGGCTGGAAAAGGAATACGACGAGAAGCTGCGCGGCACCGCCGGCACCACGACGGTCGAGGTCAACGCCGTTGGCCGCACCATCCGCGAGCTGAAGCGCGAGGAAGGCACACCCGGACAGGATTTGGTGCTGAGCGTCGACAATCAGCTGCAGGCCTACGTGCAGCAGCGTCTGGCGGGCGAGAAGAGCGCCTCCGTCGTGCTGCTGGACATTGCCACCGGCGGCGTGCTGGCGCTGGGCTCCGTGCCGTCCTACGACCCGAACGCCTTCAACCTCGGCATCTCGTCAAGCCACTGGCGTCAGCTGCTGAACGACCCGCTGCACCCGCTGACCAACAAGGCGACCGCCGGACTCTACAACCCGGGCTCGACCTACAAGATGGTCGTCGCGTTGGCGGCCCTGGAGGCGGGGATCGATCCCGCGGAGGAGGTCTACTGCCCGGGGCACTACGATCTGGGCAATGCCCGCTTCCACTGCTGGAAGCGCTGGGGCCACGGCAAGATGGACATGCACGCCGCGATCAAGGAGTCGTGCGACGTCTATTTCTATGACGTCTCGCGCCGGGTTGGCGTCGATAACATCGCGGCGATGTCGAACAAGCTGGGCCTGGGCGCGCGCACCGGTCTCGACCTGCCGGGCGAGCGCGGCGGCACGATCCCGACCAAGGCCTGGAAACGCGCCCAGATCGGCGAGCCCTGGCAGGGCGGCGAGACCCTGGTCACCTCGATCGGGCAGGGCTTCGTGCTGACCTCGCCGCTGCAACTGGCGGTGATGACCGCGCGTATCGCCGGCGGCCATGCCGTGACCCCGCACTTCGCCCGCGACCTGCAACCGCGCGGCGACGACGATCCCACGGCACAGGCGGTTGATGCCGCCCAGGCGATGGCGGCCCGGCAGGGCGATCCGGCGGAGGCGGCTGCCGCCACGCCCGCCGCCCGTGCCGGCCTGTTCCCCAAGCTGGATATCCCCGAGGCCGATCTGGCATTGATCCGCGATGCCATGGATGCCGTGGTCAACGAACGCGGCGGCACCGCCTACAGCAAGCGGATTACCCGCGAGGGCTGGGCCATGGCCGGTAAGACCGGCACCTCGCAGGTGCGCCGGATCACCATGGCCGAGCGTCGGCAGGGCGTGGTCGAGAACGAGGACCTGCCGTGGCGCCGGCGCGACCACGGCTTATACGTCGCCTTCGCGCCCGTGCACGCGCCGCGCTACGCCTGCGCGGTCGTGGTCGAGCACGGCGGGGGCGGCAGCAGCGCCGCCGCGCCGATCGGCCGCGACGTGTTGACGGAGGCCCAGCGCCTCGATCCGCTGGCCAACGACTCGCCGCGGCAGATCGCGGACGCCCCCTCGCGGACGCAGGGCACGGGGCGCATGCCATGAGCCTTGCCGGTTTCAACCGCAACCCCGAACTCAGCCTGGGTCAGAAGATCCTGCAGGTGAACTGGGGCCTGATCCTGCTGATCGCGGCGTTGGCGGGGATCGGCTGCGTGATGCTCTACTCTGCGGCCGATGGCAGCCTGACGCCGTGGGCCCAGCGGCACGCCCTGCGCTTCGGCGGTGGCCTGGTGCTGCTGCTGACGGTCGCGATGTTCGACATCCGCTTCTGGTTCCGCTGGTCGTATCCAATCTACGTGGTCGGCGTGTTGCTGCTGATCGCCGTGGAGGTGATGGGCACGGTCGGCATGGGCGCGCAGCGCTGGATCCAGCTGGGCCCCCTGACCCTGCAGCCGTCCGAGGTGATGAAGGTCGCCATCGTAATGGCACTCGCCCGTTACTTTCATGGCATGGCGGAAGAGGAGATCGTCCGTCCGACCAAGCTGATCGGGCCGCTGGTGCTGGTTGGCCTGCCGACCGTGCTGGTGCTGAAGCAGCCCGACCTGGGCACCTCGCTGATCCTGATCATGGTTTCCGGCGTGCTGTTCTTCGCCGCCGGCGTGCGCTTGTGGAAGTTCGGCGTCGTCGCGGCGTTGGGCGCGGCCGCGGTGCCGGTCGCCTGGCAGTTTCTGCACGACTATCAAAAGCAGCGGGTGCTCACCTTCCTGAACCCGGAAAGCGATCCGCTGGGCGCCGGCTACCACATCATGCAGTCCAAGATCGCGCTGGGGGCCGGCGGGATGTTCGGCAAGGGGCTGCTGGAGGGTTCGCAGTCGCATCTGAACTTCCTGCCGGAAAAGCAGACCGACTTCATCTTCACCATGCTGGCCGAGGAGTTCGGGCTGATGGGCGGGGTGGCGCTGCTGGTGCTGTACGCGCTCGTCATCCTCTATGGCTTCGCAATCGCGTTGCGCGCCCGCAACCAGTTCGGCCGCCTGCTCGCGATCGGCCTGACAGCCAACCTGTTCCTCTACGTCTTCATCAACATCGCCATGGTGATGGGCCTGATCCCGGTGGTCGGCGTGCCGCTGCCGCTGGTCTCCTACGGTGGCACGGCGATGCTGGCGATCATGATCTCGTTCGGTCTGGTGGTCTCGGTCTACGTCCACCGCGACGTGCGCATCCCGCGCCGCGGCCTGGGCGAGGAGGATTGACCCTAGGTCTCGGGGGCACTGGCGGCTGTGCGTCGGGCGCCGGAGAGCAGCGCGGGCCGGCCGGAGTCGGACACGGCTTGGCAAAAACCACGGGCCTGAGACAAAACAGGCCTTCACAAAGCCCCCGCGCCTTGCTATCACCCGGCCCGCGTTGGGCCTGTAGCTCAGTTGGTAGAGCAGTCGACTCTTAATCGACTTGTCCAAGGTTCGAGTCCTTGCAGGCCCACCATCCCCTCCCTTCCGGTAATGTTCGCCCGCCGTTGGCGGAACCGCTGGTAAGTGCTCTGAGCGGGCACCATTCGTCCGCGACCGAGACGCCAACGCGGCCGTTGCGGCTGACGCTCGATCTCTAAGCGGCTATAATGTACATCGTGCAGGTGTCGCCGTCGTAGCAGTTGCGGCTGACGCTCGATCTCTAAGCGGCTATAATCGCCACGCCCCGCATGCGCCCGCCGGCGTAGTTGCGGCTGACGCTCGATCTCTAAGCGGCTATAATACGATATTATGTCGATAACTCGCGTACAAGGTTGCGGCTGACGCTCGATCTCTAAGCGGCTATAATTAAAGCTGCATCCCACCGACCAATTCGGTCGTTGCGGCTGACGCTCGATCTCTAAGCGGCTATAATAACCGCATAATGCGGTCGATGTTGTGGACAGTTGCGGCTGACGCTCGATCTCTAAGCGGCTATAATGATACCTCGACGCGGTTCACCGGATGATGGGTTGCGGCTGACGCTCGATCTCTAAGCGGCTATAATGCCGGGCCGGAGCGGGATCGGGTCCACACCGTTGCGGCTGACGCTCGATCTCTAAGCGGCTATAATGATAGCGGTCCGCAATAGCCTCGTCAGAAAGTTGCGGCTGACGCTCGATCTCTAAGCGGCTATAATGCTCCAAGAATATATTGACAATCACTGCAGTTGCGGCTGACGCTCGATCTCTAAGCGGCTATAATGGCACATCATGGTGCGGCAGCAGAAGACCGGTTGCGGCTGACGCTCGATCTCTAAGCGGCTATAATGTTCGAGGAAGTCGGGCGGTCAATTCAATCGTTGCGGCTGACGCTCGATCTCTAAGCGGCTATAATCGAGTTCCGCAAGACGTTGTTCGAGGACAAGTTGCGGCTGACGCTCGATCTCTAAGCGGCTATAATGCTTCGGCTTGCTCATTCCGGTCTCGCGAGTTGCGGCTGACGCTCGATCTCTAAGCGGCTATAATGGCCTTCATGTCGCCGCGGTAGGTGTTGGAGTTGCGGCTGACGCTCGATCTCTAAGCGGCTATAATATTTCTGACCTACGCCGAGGGTGCGCCGCAGTTGCGGCTGACGCTCGATCTCTAAGCGGCTATAATGAACACCCGTATGCAGTCGTGGTCGCGTACGTTGCGGCTGACGCTCGATCTCTAAGCGGCTATAATCTTCCTGAGTATCGGGGCGGCGCGACGACATGTTGCGGCTGACGCTCGATCTCTAAGCGGCTATAATGGATCTCTACAGCGGGAAAGTCCTGGCCTGGTTGCGGCTGACGCTCGATCTCTAAGCGGCTATAATAAACAATTGGCGCACTAGCACGAAAGCTGAGTTGCGGCTGACGCTCGATCTCTAAGCGGCTATAATCCTGCCCGACGGCCTGCGGGCCGGCATCCCGTTGCGGCTGACGCTCGATCTCTAAGCGGCTATAATGATATGGAGTTCGCTGCGCGTCCGTGGGAGTTGCGGCTGACGCTCGATCTCTAAGCGGCTATAATGCTCTTGGCCGCGGTAGGCGGTCGAGACGGTTGCGGCTGACGCTCGATCTCTAAGCGGCTATAATGGTTTCGAGAGCACGTCGACCCCTGCGAAGTTGCGGCTGACGCTCGATCTCTAAGCGGCTATAATGGTGCCCCGATCTCGACGGTGATCCGCTCGGTTGCGGCTGACGCTCGATCTCTAAGCGGCTATAATCGGCCGGCAACGCCGACGCCGGCGTCGAGTGTTGCGGCTGACGCTCGATCTCTAAGCGGCTATAATGACGACGCCCACGACGACCGGCACACGCAAGTTGCGGCTGACGCTCGATCTCTAAGCGGCTATAATAAGCCCCGGCATGCCAGCCGGTAGTGATGGTTGCGGCTGACGCTCGATCTCTAAGCGGCTATAATGCGCCCGCTGCGCTTCGGCAACGTCGGCGTGTTGCGGCTGACGCTCGATCTCTAAGCGGCTATAATTTCCGCCATCAGTAAGGCACCTCTTCTGCGGTTGCGGCTGACGCTCGATCTCTAAGCGGCTATAATCCAGGCATCAAATGGGCCACGACCGTAGGGGTTGCGGCTGACGCTCGATCTCTAAGCGGCTATAATACCTGGTGGCGATTGTGCGCGTCCTCCCAGGTTGCGGCTGACGCTCGATCTCTAAGCGGCTATAATAGATACCTTGCTAAGCCCCTGACCCAGGGGCTTTTTCTTGCCCAGCCAATGGGCGAATTTGAACGTTTGGCGGTCAGAAAAGGGCGAGTTGGTTTGGATTTCCACGGCCGCGTTCCCGTTTTCGTCCCGTAAAAATGCGCGCGTTGGCGTATTGTTTATCGGTCAGGGTAACGATGTGCACCTTGCCGCTTGCTGGCAAGCTGCCGCGAATGCGCTGGATGCGCGTTTCCGCCGCTTCCTTGCTTTCGACGAAGCGGAGATAGACGGAAAACTGCGCCATCTCGAAGCCTTCGTCGAGCAGGAAGTTGCGAAAGTCGGTCGCCGCCTTGCGTTCCCGCTTGGTGCCCACCGGTAGATCGAACATCACATAGAGCCACATGAGACGATACCCGCTGAGTGCCGGATACGACCGGGCCATGGGTCAAGCCAGCAGCGGCGGTACCCGCCGTGCCAGGTCCAGTTCACGTGCCGTGCCGGCGTAGCATTGCGCCAGCGACACGGCGGCGCGTTCCAGGCAGGTGCCGACCGGGGTCATCCCGTCCGTCGTGCTCATGTCCAGGGTCAGGATTCGCGCCAGGTCCGGCTTGGTGGTGCGGTCGACGGTTTCCGCCCCGTCGTTCACCAGATCGGCAACCAACAGGTCCGCCATGGGGCGGAACGGTTCCATCAGGTCGTCGGCCAGTTGGAAAGCGTTGCCCCGCTGCCGATGGGCGAGACCGAGGCTGGGGTGCAGGCCCGCCGCCATGATCGCCCGCGCCGTGCCGGCGCGCAGCACGGTATAGGCGTAGTTCAGCAGGGCGTTGACCCCGTCCATGTCGCGGTTGCGGCGGAAGTCCGGTCCGAACAGGAGCGGCCAGTAGCGCCGGGCCGCCTGCGCCTCCACATTCTCTGGATCGCCGGAACGGACCTTGCGCTGCAGCAGTTGGAAACCGGTGTGGCTTGCGCCGACGGCACGCAGCGTTTCCGCCTGCCCGGCGATCTTGGCCCGGACCAGTTGGGCCCACAGCCGCTTTTTCAGCGGCTTCGGCGCTGCCGCCTGGTCGGCGAGCCGGCCGGCCTGGGTGTGGTGGCCGGCGACCGGCAGCAGGAAGGCAGCCGGCAAATGGTTCGATCCGCACAGCACCACCGGGGCACCGCGCTCCGCCAGGGCGGCGATCAGCGCGTTGGAGTAGGTCAGGCCATAGCCGCTGGCGATCACCGCGACCACGTCGTCGAGCGGCACGCGGCCGATTTCCGCGCCGTTGGCGGCGACGGTCAGGAAGCCACGGTCCTTGGCAAGGTGCCGCCCGGTTTCCGCCACCTCCACCACGCGCCCGATCACCGGGGCTCTCCATCGCGTGCAGGCTTGACCCGGCCGAGAACGTCAACATGGACGCGTCGGGCGTTGGCAGTTTTCAGTTTGCTCCAAGTGGCGAACACCCATTGCAGGTGATCATCCTTGTCTTCATGCCGCGCTTGAATGCTGCCGCCTTCGTTATGGGCGGCGAGACGCACGCGTTTTGCGGAGGGTTCCAGGCGATGCACGCGGTAGACACAGCTGCCTAGCCCATTGTCGAAATCCGCTTCGACGCAGTCACCCGGGTGCAGCCGCATCACGAGCCGGGCGTTCGGATTCTTATCTGGCCAGTCCGGCGTGTAGCCGGGCTGGTTGGCGTCGTGCATGGTCACCCCTTCGCCCTGCCAGGTGCCGTCGGGGAGCTCGAAAATCTCCACCCGGTGGTTGTCGCCGGGGACGTACGCCTTCTCGAAGGTCCGGCCCAGGCTGTCGGTATGGCGGACGGTGCGCACGGACTTCTCGGTCTTCAGGAGGCGCACGCGGTAGACCTGCTGGTCCCGGGCGAATTCATCCAGCAGGGCGCGCCGGCGTGCGCCGGTCAATGTGCCTTCCCGCGTTTCTGCCGCCTGCAAGTGGGCGTGCAGTTTCTCCCGCAGGCGGGCGTCGCGAATCTGGCCGATCTCTTTGTTGGTGAGGTCCGTCACCGGTTTGCGGGTCACCAAGTTGAAGCGCTTGTCGTCGATCTCCTCGTCGACCCGGCCATAGGCGGTCTGCTCGTGCAGGCGGCCGGCGGTTTGATGCACGTCGGCCTGGGCGCCGGGGGCCAGGCCGTGGTCGGGCTTGTGGCTCACCACCATTGTCCGCAGCCGGGCCCACAGGTCGTCGCGGTAGCCGGGGTAGGGCTCCGGAAACGCGCCCTGCGGAAACCGGCGGTCGAGGTCGAGTTCTTCCGCTTGGGCGGAGGCGCGGGCGATCCGGTTCAGCAGGCCGCGGTCGGTGTTGGCGACGACAAAGGCGTCGATCGTGTGGTGCCGGTGGTCGTTCCGGTTTTTCGCCGCTGTATCGCTCTCGGCTTCCGCTTCGGTTTTGCGATTATCCTCCCGTGGCAGGACGTTCAGACCCCACTTGCCGCGGAGCATCGCGGTGAGCCGTCCGGGCACGACCCAGACTTGGTCGCAAACCTGCTCCAGGTAGGTCTTGGCGAGGCGCGACATGTATTTGGTGTCGTTCAGTTGTCTGGCGAGGAAATCGCCGTGCTCTGCGAGCTTTTCCATCGCATCCGGCTGGAAGCGCCAAGCTTTTGCCGGCACGATCCGCTGGGCCCGGGCGACGATCTCTTCCAACTCCGTCCCGGACCAGACATCCACCGGCGGGCGCTTGCCCTTTTGGCGGTTGGCTTCGCGCGTGCACAGCACCTTGTTCGCGAAGCTGTCGTCCAGGGTCTTGGAGTGCGGCAGAATATGCTCGATTTCGATCTGGGGCGTGAACAGGTCTTGGCAGCCGATTGGGGTGCCGGTGAAGACGCATACCCGTTCGTCCGGAGGCAGCTCTTCGTAAAGGCGTAGCCGCAGCATCGAATCGCGGCTGACAGGCACACCGAGCTCCGCCAGTCGGGCGCGGCGTTGCTCGTTGCGGGTCTCGTTCTCCCGGTTGCGCTGCTGATCCTTGGCCTTTTGCTCTTGGTTCTGCTTCAGCTCGCGGCTCAGCTCGATCACGACTTCTGTCGGCGGGCCATAGCTATCGATCAGCGCATTGACCAGCTTGCGCACCTGGTTGAGCGCGATGTGCACGGTCGGGTTCGCCACCCGGCCAACCCGCTCCTGCGAACCGTCCGGCGCGGCCGGGTTGGAGATCACGTGACGGGGCAGCGCCTCGCCATAGTAGGGCAGGCGCGTTGCAAGCCCGTCGCGGCGGTGATCGGAGTGGTGGTGGCCGATCGCCGCGACAGCTTCATCGTAGGTTAGGGGTCGGGCATAGACCTCGCCCGTCTCGGGATCGCCCCCGTCCTCGCGGGACTGCGTCTCCATCCCCTGGACCAGATCCCGCAGCACGCCGCGTCCGAATTGTCCGTGTCCGTCGGGCAAGCGCACGGTGGTCAGGTGCTTGGCCTTATCGGTGTCGATACCAAGGGTGTCGCGCAGCCATTCCGCCAGGGCGTCGGGGTCCTCGACGGCGAGCAGGTGTTCGACGACGGCAATCTGGCGGTCGCGGGGGAGGGCCGGCCACTGCTTGCCCAGGGCGTTCTTGTGGGCGAGTTTTGCCGCTGTCTGGTCCGGCGGGAAACCGGTCTGGCCGGCCAACTCGTAATTGAACCGGGCCTCGCCCGGCAGCTTGAGGGCCTTGCGCAGACTCTCGAAGGTCACGCGGTTGGTGGATCGGCAACTGAGTACGCCGATCAGCTTATCGCGCTCCTCAAGGGTCAGATAACGCGCCGGCTGCCCGGGCCGGGCGATCACGCGCAGTTGTGCCACGTCTTGAAGCATGCGGAAGCGCTGGAACAGCGGATGCGCCTTGGGGGCGCGGGCACCAAGGTCGACCGTCACGCCATCCAGCTCGACCTCCGCGACCGCCGGGCGCAGCGTGCAGCGGCCGACCGGTGGTGTCTTCAGCGGGCGCTGCTCAATGACAATGCGCTTGATGTCCTGCAGCAGATCGCCGGTTAGCTGGGGATGGTGGGGCTGTTGCGCCTGCCAGATTGCGTCCAGTTCTTGTTCGATCAGTTGGCGCGAGGGGTACCAGGGGTAGGTGACCTTGGTGCCATTACGCTGGGGACGGAAACGGACCGTCTGAGGCGTTTCAGCTTGGTCGGTGCGGTGGCCATATTTGTCGCGCCCGTGCCGCTTCGCCAGCAGCTGTCCAAGTGTTGTGGCAGCTTCTGCATCCAGGGCCTGCGTGAGCTCGGCGATGCCTTGCTTGATGGCGCCCTGCTCGGCGTCCTGATTATCGGCCAGTCGATTCGACTGGAAGCCGCGGCGCTGGTTCAGATGGAAGATCGCGCGGCCCAATTCATAGGCGTTGAGCGGCCCTTCCAACGCAGCGGCGCGCAACCAGTAAGGGTCCAGCCGTTCCAGCTCTTTGCGCTTTTCCACGTCCTCCGGCATGAGGCCGGCTGTGATCAGCGTCTGCATCAGCCGCCGCTGACGTCGAACGAAGCGGTCACGCCGTCGACGGGCGCTGCGCGCAGCTCGACGGTCTGCAGCCAGCGATTCCTTTGATTGCGGATCGCGTCCGGCCTCTTCTTGCGGGGTGAGCAGACGGGTCCCCGCATCCAGCAAGCCGACGGGCTGATGCGCTGGCCGGCCATCTGTGGTGGTGGTCCTTTCCAGATGAAGGGCACACCACCCGATGGAGTTGCTGCCCAGATCGAGTCCTAGCCGGTACTGTTGCATTATCGCACCCCCATGCTCGCCCCATGCCTGTGGCGCCGCGCTCGCCACATCCGCGTCTTAGCCAAGAAATACTAGCGTGTCGGTCGTGATTTCGACAGGGGTGCTAGGCGATCGCACGGCAACGAGTCCGGGTTAACGGGCGGCAGAGGTGAGGATCTTCTGGAGGTAGTCGGTGTTCCAGCCGGCGATTTTCCGGGCGGTTTTCAGGGAGTTTTTGTCTTTGCCGCGTCGCAGGATGTTGAAGGCGAAGCGCCTGACCAGCGCCATGTTCTTGGCGCCGTGCCCGCGGCGCAGGCGTGAGAGGTCCTCCTTGAAGGTCACGTCGAGCACCCAGTGCAGACTCTCGATCCCCCAGTGGCCGCGGATCGCCTGGGCGGCGCGCTCGGGGGTGAGTTTGGCAGAGGAGAGGTAGTACCGGATCTGCTCGCTGACGTGGCCGGCCTTCTCGCTGCGAGAGGTCGTCTGGATCAGGCAGGCCAGGCCGGGAAACCGCGGTTCGCCGGGATAGCGCCGGTTGCCGCCGAGCCACGCGATATCATGGCAGACCCGGTAGGTCCGGGTTTCCAGCCGGCCATGGTCCTTGTCGACGACCTCCAGACTGGGCAGCCCGGCGCTGGCGGGGTCGGTGAAGAAGAGGTCGGCCTCCGCGTGTAGGCTGGGCTGGTTGGCCTTGAGCGCGACGACGTAATCCGCTCCGGCCTCCTGGATCGCGGCGGCGACCGCGGGCGTGGCGCCGATCGCGTCCACAGTGACCAAAGCGCCGTTGACCGGCAGGCGCCCCAAAATGGCGCGGATCGCTGCGGTCTCGTTAGCTTTGTCCGGCACGGCTTCCTGCGCCAGGACGAGGCGCTCGTTGGACGCCCAGGCGGAGACCAGATGAAGCGCCGCCTGGGCGGCATTGGTATCGTGGCTGCGCCGCAACGTCTTGCCGTCGAGCGCGACGACCTCGGGGCCATCTGGCCGCAAGTCGGCCACCCAGGCCATGAACGCCGCCTCGAACAGCGCGGGATCGATCCGGTTCATCACAGTTCGCAGCCAGTCCTCCTTGGGCACGCCGAAGTAGAACTCTCCGTGTTGGCGCAGGAACGCCACGTGGCTGTCGCCCCAAGCCACGATCTCGTCGTAGTCATCGCATCCAGCGATGGTGGCGCTGGTCACCAGGAACAACAGCTCCGACAGCTGGAAGCGAACCCGCCACGGATCGCGGGGATCCTCGACCCGGCTGAAGTGCTGCAACAAGAGGCGCAGACTATCGCGGGGCGGCGCCTGATCCATCCGCAGGTCTCCTTTCGAACCGGGGAAACCTGTTTGAATCAAACCGCTCCGCGTCGGCACCAGCGAAATCCGTACCTCACCGCGTTAACCTGAGCAGGTTGCCGTGTAGGCGATCGCAACACGCTTGACAGGAAAGATTGGACATCGGAGAGTATTGCTACGGGTGTTGTTTGTTAGCCGCTTAGAGATCGAGTGTCACCCGTTAACAAGCACCTTTGAGTGCACAGAATCCCTCCTCTGTTTTGGAGGGGCGCGCGGCGGGCTGCGGCCCGCCGTTTGCGTTTGGACTTGTGCGCGCGCCGGAGGGGCGGTGGCTACAGCAGGTACAGCAGGCCGCCGCTAACAGCCGCCAACAGCAGGCCCATCGCCATCGAGGCGGTCAGTCGGCTGGCCTCAACCCCCGCGACGTCGGCGACCTCTTCGGGCAGGGAACGGGAGCGGGCCAAGAAGATGCGCTTGAACAGACCGGCCAGGAACAACGCCGCGCCAACGCCGAAAATGCCCCAGAACACGACATCCAGCGAATTCGTCTGTTCCGCGGCCAAGGCCGCCAGGGCGGCGACCAGCCCGTACATCAGAATGGCGAGTATGTCCCAGGGTTTCATCATGGCGTTCACTTCCCCGCATGGCCGCGTCAGGGCCCGGTCGTATCGCCGCGCCCGTCTCTATTGAGCATGCCGCGGGGGAGAGGATCAACGCCGACGTTGCCGTGCAGGCGACTTCGTCTATCGGGAGGAGGTGTTTGCCACAGCCATCCGCGAGGGCTGCTCGGCTGGCGCCGTGGGGCGGGCCGGCTCTTCCGGTGTCGTCAGCGTCCGGCGCACCAGATCGGTTAATTCGTTCGGCATGAACGGCTTGGCGATCGCGGCGACCGCGCCCAGCGCTTTGGCGGCATGCAGCATGTCGATGCCTGCATAGCCACCGGACATTGCGATCACGGGGACATCCACTTTGGACAGCTGGCCCGAGCGCAGCAATTCGATGCCGTCGCAGTGGGGCATGAACAGGTCCGTCAGAATCAAGTCGGGCGCCGCAATGTCCAGGAGCTCGATCGCCGTGTTGCCGTCGCGCGCCAAGATGACGCGATAGCCCGCGCGCGTGAGGGCGGTTTGCACCATGTCGCGTACGAGCGCGTCGTCGTCGACGACCAGAATGGTGCCGGCGGTTGGGGAAGTTGGAGCGTGCTGGGCCATGGAGAATTGGCGTCCCGGAATGTCGTGGTGACAGAGGCGTGCCGGGCAGCTTCCCGACACGCCTAAAGTTACGTCCGATGCCGGGTAAATGCCTATACCAACGCTCGTATAGGTATGAGTGTTTGCCCCGCTCAAAAGGATAGTGTCGCGCCAGCGGGCGGGACGATCGATCAGCTTTAATCCAAAGGTAACCGAAACCGGTGCACCAATGGTGCGTCGCGAAAACTGCGGCCGTTGGATGAGACGTCACCGTCGAAAGGGTTTGGATCGTGCTGTCGCTTGGAGGAATGGGAATCGTCGTGATGGGCGTTTTCGGCGGCTATCTGCTAGCCGGCGGAAAGATGTCCGTGATCATCAAGGCGTTGCCGTTCGAGTTCATGATGATCGGCGGTGCGGCCCTTGGCGCTCTGTTAATCGCCAATTCGATGAAGGTCGTGAAGCAGACGTTCGGTGGCGTTCTGCGCGTGATCAAAGGGCCGAAGTGGAAGCAGAAGGACTATCAGGACCTGCTGTGCCTGCTCTACGCGCTGGCCAATGTCTACAAGAAGAAAGGCGCGCTCGGTCTCGAACAACACGTCGAGCAACCGTCGGAGAGCCAGATTTTCCAGACCTATCCCAAGGTGCTGAACGACCACTTCGCCTGTGCGATGATTTGCGACACGCTGCGGATGATGACGCTCAACCTGGAGGACCCGCACCAGATCGACGACTACATCGATCGGCTGCTGGAAAAGCATCACCACGAGGACATGCAGGGCGCGCAGGCGTTGCAGACGACCGCCGACGCGCTGCCGGCGCTGGGTATCGTCGCGGCGGTGCTGGGCGTGATCAAGACGATGGCTTCGATCAACGAGCCGCCGGAAGTCCTTGGCAAACTGATCGGTGGCGCGCTGGTTGGTACCTTCCTCGGCGTGTTCCTGGCCTATGGCTTCGTCGGACCGCTGTCCTCGCGCCTGTCGCAGATCGTCGAGGACGATTCGCGCTTCTATCACGTGATCAAGGACGTGCTGGTCGCGATCGCTCAGGGCGCCGGTCCCCAGCTCGCCGTTGAGATCGGGCGTGGCAACGTGCCCACGGCCGTTCAGCCCAGCTTCTTCGACCTGGAGCAGGCGGTCGAGCAGGCCCCGGCGGTCACCTAACGGGCCGTCACTTAACGAGCCGTCACCTAACGACCGGGGACGGATCGTTCGATCCACCCAGCCGCATCCACCAAGGCCCGTTTCCCCAGGAAACGGGCCTTGTGACGTATGGTGAGTCGGACAGGCGTGTCGCTGGGCCGACGCCTAGCGGAGCGCGAACGCGAGTGCGGATAGCAGTACGAGTGCATTGGTGCCCCAGAAGACGGCGAGCACGAGTTGCTGGCGCATGGCGGTTGGTCCCGGAAATTAGGTGTAGTCGAACTTCTCGGAGATGATCCGGTGGGCGGGCACGTCCAGATTGCGTAGTTCCCTGTCCACCGCGTCGATCATCGGGCCGGGGCCGCAGATGAAGTAGCGGGCCACCCGCCGGCTTTCACGGGGCAGGCAAGCGTCCAAGACATCCTGCGTGATCATGCCGGCGGGGCCGTCCCAGTCTTCGGGGGGCTCCTGCAGCACGTAGTGTACCTTTAGGTTCAGGTGCTGGGCCATCTGGTCGAGTTCGGCCTTGCTGGCGATGTAGTCCACCGTGCGGTTGCCATAGATCAGGGTGATCGGCCGACGGTCGCCTTCGGTTCGAAAGGCGCGCAGGTGGCTTAGCATCGGTGCGATGCCGACGCCGCCGGCGATGTAAACAGTTGGGATCTCCTCCGCGTCCGGTACGAAGTTGCCGTGGGGACCGTCCAGATAGGCGGGCGTGCCGGGTGGGATCTCGCCGATGTGACGGGTGAAGTCGCCGTTCTCGCGGATCGTGAAGCCGATCTCCGGTGTCTGCTCGGGCGCGGTGGAGATCGAGAAGGGGTGCTCGCGCACCCGGAAGGGATGCGGGCCGATCTTCACCCAGGCGAACTGGCCGGGCTGGAAGCGCAGCGTCCCGTGCGTCCCGGCGCCGTCGCGCGCCTTCAGGCGCAGTTCCCACGTATCGGCGGCGACCGATTCCACGCTATGCACGGCATAGGGCGCACGCTTCTGCTGGATCGATCGGATGATGTAGACGTAGATCAGCGTCATGCCCGCCAGCGTCAGCAGCGCCCCCCAGAAGACGATCATCGCGGGTTGCGCGCTGTAGCGCCCGGCGGCGAGCGCGTGATGAGCAACCAGGCCGGTCACCAGGACCGCGCCGATCGCGTGGGCGCCGCGCCAGCTTTCGTACCGGTAGGGCAGCAGACGTCGCCCAATTGCGGTTGCCACCAACACCACCAGCAGCCCCCAGGCGACCGCGCCGGTGGCGATCGACCAGGTATCGAGGCCAAGGCGCAAGTGCGCGTCGGTGTCCCAAGGCAGGGCATGGCCCATCGGGGTCGAATAGACGAAAGGGTGGACCAGCATGAAGCCGACCAGCGAGAGCGCCACCAACTGGTGGAACCGCATGGTGAGGTCGATGCCGATCCGCCCGGACACGCTCCGGTAACGCCCGGACAGCATGAACTCCAGGCACATGATGGCAAGCGCCGACAGGCCGAGTGCGCTGGCCACCTCGTCCCAGAAAGGCCGCGGCGGTAGCGGGTGTGCCGCGGCGATCGCGACCGGGGCCAGCGCCAGCACGAGATAGAGCGTCAGGACCAGGCCCGGGTGCAGGCCCACGCGCGGCGGCCAACGGTGGTCCTGTAGCGCGGTTTTCGTAGCCGGCGTAGGCCGCTCACCGGCTTTCGGGTGGGCATCGATGGCCAAGGTGGTCATCCCTGTTCGCGTGTGCCTTGCGCGGCTTGCCGATGGTCCCAGGGCAAACCGTGCGGTGCATTAATTCCATCGCCGGAATGAGTCGTGATTGCTGACGGCGCAAACGGGCGCGTTTTGGTGCATCCTGCAGCGCGGCTCAGTTTTGCGGAGGTGCCCATACTGTCAGGAAAGGCAGTTCAGGACGAAATCCGCGCGTCCATTAATATCGATCTTTGGCAAGATAATCGTATCGTAGCCGAGGCTGTCGAAAGCCTTGAGCAGTCGATGGTATTCTTCGAGGGCGTCGTCCATACCATGCTGCCGCGCGCCATCCGTCTTGTAGATTTCCGGCCATGGCGGGGTCAGAAAGACCTGCCGGTGAAAGCAGTCTGTTGCGCGGAGGGTGTCGGATGCGGCGATGCCCGTCGCGTGCTCCAACGCGACGGCTGCATCGACAAGCCCACGGTCGAAGAAGACCCACGCCTGCGCGCCATCCATGTGCTGCCGATCGCGGGAGGCCATCTCGATCGCCCGCCGCGCGAACGCTTCGAGATCGACCCAGGGGAGCGCCTTTCCGGCGCCGCGCTGTTCCTCCGCAACGATTCGTCTGCCGGGTTCTTCGACGGTCTGGAAGCCCCGCCGTTGCAACTCGGCTAGGAGCGTCGATTTTCCGCCACCCGAACAGCCGGACAGAATGACATGCCGGTTGGCGGTGTCGCTTCGCATCTGGCTCACCTCCGGCGGTCGCTTATACGAATATCGTGCAGGGCAATGGCAGTTCTGTTCCGCGCGCGCGGACACAAACTTCTTGCCAGGACCCGTCTGCCTCAAACGGTCGTTTCGGGACCAGGCTCACTTACCGAAAAATGTTCAGGGTCCAAATGATCTATGTCACGCGCCCATTGCGGAACAGCCGTGCTGGGGCCGGGATGCGGGACCTGGACAGGGCGCCATGAACGTCTTGTCGGCTCTACCTCGCCGTTTCGGCTTCGATATAGACCCGGGTGACTTCCGGCTGGGCCTGTTTGATGGCGGCATCGAGCCGGGCGATCGTCTGCTCGATCCGTCCGGTCGGGAGACCGTCGGCGAATTCGACGCTGACGGTGGCCAGCACGTCGTCCGGGCCGAGTTGCAGGGTCAGCACTTGATTCACCCGCTCGACGTCGCTCTCTTTCCGAACGAGGCTGCGGATTCCGGCGGTGACGTGCGGCAGGGCGGACTCGCCGACCAGCAGGCCCTTGGTTTCGTAGGCGAGCAGGAAGGCGGTGACGCCCAGGATCAGGCCGATGACGATCGAGGCGACGCCATCCATCACCGCCCAGCCGAACAGATGCGCCATACCCACGCCCAGGAAGGCCACCACCAGGCCCGAGAGCGCCGCCGTGTCCTCGAACAGCACGGTGATTACCGTGGGGTCTTTGCTCTCGCGGACAGCCTGGATATAGCCGCGATCTCCCTTGGTCTGCTGGAACTCCTTGAGCGCGACCGAGAAGGCCCAGCCTTCGAACCCCATGGCAAGCAGCAGAACGACGTAGTTGACGACCGGGTTGGTGACCGGGTGCGGGTGCAGCACCTTCTCCACGCCCTCGTACAGCGACACGCCGGCGCCCACCGCGAAGATCAGGATCGCCACCACGAACGCCCAGAAATAGAGCTCGCGGCCGTAGCCGAAGGGATGATTCTCGTCGGCTGGCTTCTTCGCCCGGGCGGTGCCATGCAGCATCAGCCCCTGGTTGCCGGTGTCCACGACAGAGTGAATGCCCTCCGCCAGCATGGCCGAGGAGCCGGTGATCCCGGCGGCGACGAATTTGGTCACCGCGATCAGCGCGTTGCCCGCGAGGGCGGCGTAGATCACCTTCTTGGAATTGGCATTCGCCATAGGGGCGCGGACCTCGCAACTGCTATGAACGGAAAAGGCAGCGCGAGGGTGGCGATTAACCGGCGGGGGTGCAATGCGGGAACGTCCCGCTGGTCCCAATAGACCGCTGGTTTGCTTCAACTCCGTTGACGGCCTCTCGTGCGCTGTGTGGGCATACGGCCAGTGGCGACGTCCCGACCTTCGCCTGGTTGGCTTGGGTCTTGGGGGGCGATTTCGTAGAAATTCACCCGCCCGTTTGCGTCCCCGGTTGTGTCTAAGGTTTTTACAGTTCTGCGCCAGTATCTTCTTAAGGTGTAAAATATCCCAACAGATGAACTCCTAACACAATCGGGGTAGGCGCTAAATCAATGGGTTAGGGTCTGGCATGGCGCTTGCTTTAAGAAGCTTCGCGATGTGGGGCGGGCGGTCCGGGGTTTTCGAATAGAAATTATTTTCTGGATCGACTTATCGAACTGTACTCAGGAGGCGGCGGGGTATGATGCAAAAACCGACTGTATTGAATAGGGCCATTCTTGCGGCCGTTGCTGGTGTCGTGGCCATGGTCGCGGGGGCTGGCGGGGCGACGGCTGCGCCAATGACGACAACCGAGATTCTGGACCAATTCAATCTGGTCGTGTTCGGCGACCTTTCGGGCACTTCGGAAGTTGAAGGGCGTTCGCTGATCGGCGGAAACCTGACCGGCGGCTCAATGACCTTCAACACCCGCGCCGCGCCCATCTCAACGTTCGATGAGCTGATCGTCGGCGGCAACGTTTCTGGCGGTGGTTTCAAGAACCTGAACAATGGTGGCGATGCGACGGTCGGCGGCAACGTTCAGAACATGAACCTGAACGGCAATGGCACCCTGAACCTGGGGGGTGCGGTGACCGGGACGGTGCATGCCGGCACCGTCAACGCCAACCAAGCGGTCACGATCCCGGATTTCCAGGCGGCGCTGCAAAAGACCTCGGCCGATTTGGCGGGGCTTGCCGGTGTTGCGCCGGGGTTGTCCGGCAACCGGGGCCTGTTTAATACCGCGATCCCGGATGGCAATGATCTGGCCGTCTACAACGTGGATACGAGTTTCTTCGACGCCATCAACGAAATCGAGCTCGGCCTGAACGGCGCGACCACCGTCGTGATCAACGTCACCGGGACGGGCGCGCTTACGATCAGCGATAATTTCCTGGGGGGTCCGTTTGCCTTGGCGGACAATATCCTCTGGAACTTCAGTGACGTGACCAGCCTGACGTTCGGGACCCAGTTCTTCGGCTCCGTCCTGGCGCCTAATGCGGCTGTCACCAATACCAGCCCGATCGAAGGCAGCTTGATCGCCGATAGCCTGGTCCTGAATGGGGAAGTGCATCAGCAGCCATTTGCCGGCGACCTTCCAACGACCAGGGTGCTGGGCCCTGGCACCCTGGTGCTGTTCGGTGGCGGTCTGCTGGCGCTTGGGGCTGTCGGACGCCGGCGGCACGGCAGGTAACACCGGTTTCGCCCGTCGACAGCGCGCGATCACGCCCTAGCGGTCGCTTGCTTCCTGATGCCACGGCGTCAACGCGCTTTGCAGGCGGACCAGCAGCAGGTCGACCACGATCGCGAGTGCGACCGACAGCACGAAGCCAACGATCACCGGGGTGGCGAAGTCGCGGGTGAAGCCGTCGATGAACAGGCGGCCCAGACCGCCCTGGCCGATCAGGGCGGTGACCGTGACCAGCCCGATCGTGGTCACGGCGGCGATCCGGATCCCGGCCATGATCATCGGCAGCGCCAGTGGCAGTTCCACCTGGAACAGCCGCTGTGTGCGGGTCAGGCCCATCGCCTTTGCCGCCTCCAGCACGTGCGGGGAGACGCCGCGCAGTCCCTCCACGATGTTCCGCACCAGGATCAGGAGCGTGTAGATCGTTAGCCCGATCAGCGAGGTTGCCTTGGAGAGCCCGGTGTAGGGGATCAGCAGGATGAACAGCGCCAGCGAGGGGATCGTGAACAGCACCCCCGTGAAGCCCAGCAGCGGACCGTAGAGGCGCGGCCAGCGCAGCGCGGCGAGCGCCAGCGGGAAGGCGATCGCGACCCCGAACAGGAGTGCCAGGCTGGCCAGTTGGATATGCTCGACGAACAGCCAGCCGATGTCGTCCAGGTGGTTCCTGACCCAGGACCAGCGGATCAGCTCCACAGCCCGGCCTCCGCGATCCGGTCGAGGGTGATCACCCCCAGATAGTTGCCGGCGGCGTCGACCCGGACGACCGACCGGCTTTCCGCCGACAAGGCGGCGTCGAGCGCGGTGCGCAACGTGTCCCCGGGGCCGACGGTGGCGATCTCGGGCCCGCCAACGATTTGCCGGGCGGTGTGGCCGTTGACCAGCTGGCGGCTGTCGCACCACCCGAGGAATCGCCGGTCCGCGCCCACCACGGGCACCCATGGTTGCCCGGCTTCTTCGGCCGCGGCTTCGACCACGGCGGCGTCGGCATCGGGATCGACCGGGTTGCCGGCGGTGACGTCGAGGCTGTCCGCGGTCATCAGGGCAAGGCGTTTGAGCGTGCGCTCGCGGCCGACAAAGTCCGCGACGAACCGGCCGGCCGGGCGGGCCAGGATGTCCACCGGCCGGCCGTACTGCGCCAACCGGCCGCCTTCCTTTAGAATGGCGATCTTATCGCCCAGCTTGATCGCCTCGTCGACGTCATGGGTGACGAAGACGATCGTCTTGCGCACCTGTTTCTTGAGGTCGAGGAACTCCTGTTGCAGGCGGGCGCGCACGATCGGATCGACGGCGGCGAACGGCTCGTCCATCAGCAGTACCGGCGGCTCTCCTGCCAGCGCGCGGGCAACGCCCACACGCTGCTGTTGCCCGCCGGACAGCTGGTGAGGGAAGCGTTGCGCGACGGCGCGGTCCAGGCCGACGGTCTCCAACATGGCATCGACGCGCGGCGCGATCTCCCCGCGCGCCCAACCGAGCAGCCGGGGCACGGTGGCGATGTTGCCGTCGATTCGCCGGTGCGGGAACAGCCCGGCGTGCTGAATGACGTAACCGATGCCCCGGCGTAGCCGGGTCGGATCGACCTGGGAGACGTCCTGGCCGTCGACCAGGACGCGTCCCTCGGTCGCTTCCTCCAATCGGTTGATCAGCCGCAGCGTGGTCGTCTTGCCGCAGCCCGAGGGGCCAACCAGCATCACGGTCTCGCCGTCGGCGATCTCCAGGTCCAGGGCGTCCACCGCCGTCGTGCCGTCGGCAAAACGCTTGGTTACCTGCTCGAAGCGGATCATTGGCAGAGCTCGGGGACCTGAGGTGGTGGTTTGCTGGCTTCACGCGGGGCCGTCGGGCTAGATCAGCCCTTGGGCCTTCAACCATTCCTCGGCGACCATCTCCGGATCCATCTTATCGATACTCACCTTGGCGTTGAGCTTGGTCAGCGCTTTGGTGGACAAGGCGGCGGAGAGCTCGTTCAGTGCCGCTTCGATTTCCGGCGAGGTTGCATCGGCGCGGATCACGGGCACGAGGTTCTGGGCCGGGATCAGGTTCTTGTCGTCCTCGAGCGTGACCCAGCCGTTCTCGTCGATTGCGCCCTGCGTGGTGAACATGCGCGCGACGTCGATATCGCCATTCTGGAGCGCGTTCTTGGTCAGCGGCCCGCCCGCGTCGAGCGACCGGAACTCCTGGAACTCGATGCCGTAGACGTCCTTCAGGCCGGGCAGCCCGGCGTTACGCGTCTTCATCTCCGGCGGCCCGCCGATAATCAGTTCACCCGCCACGTCGGCCAGATCGGACACGGTGGTCAGGTTGTATTTCTCCGCGGTTTCCGCGCGGATGACCAGGGCGTCCTTGTCCTGTGCCGGAGAGGGCTCAAGGGCAACGATCCCCTCAGGCAGCCTCTCGCGGAGCTGGGTCAGGACCTCCTCCGGCTTGCGCGCGTGGGTCTCTCCGCTGGTGACGTAGGACAGCAGCGCCCCGGTGTATTCCGGCAAGGCCTCGATCTCGCCCTTGCGCAGGGCGGGGAAGACGATCTCGCGCGAGCCGAGGTTGAGGCGGGTCTCGACCTCGACGATACCGCGCGCTTCCAGGATGTCCTCGTACATGTTGGCGAGGATCAGTTGCTCGGGGAAATTGGTGGAGCCGACGATCAAGGTGTCGTCGGCCTTGGCCGAACCGATGCCCGCGAGGGTTCCCGCGGCGATTGCGGCCGCGCCAGCGAGCGCGGGCAGGGTATGTCGCAGGGCGTGCTGGGATAGCTGAGTCAGGCGGATCATGGAGTGCCTCCCTAGTGGCTTTTGTTCGTGTTTGCGGGTGTCCGACGCGTAGGAGGGGGAAATGTCATCGATTACGTCTGCTACGTCTGCGTCGGTCATGTGGATTAATGGTTGGAGGCCTAGTCTGCCCGGGCCCATGGCCGTGTGTCATCGGCAAGATGGGCTGGTGGTGCCGCCTGTCAACGAAACCGGGAGCGACGAAAGCGCCGGAGTAGGATGGCTCACGGCGTGGCCTGTTGGCGCATGCTTTGGAGAGCGCGCGGAACGATCACCCGCTGCAGGCCGGCCAGCAACAGCTCTGCTGTCATCGCCAGCACTGCCACTGCGATCGCGCCGCCCAGGACCTGGTCCATGCGGTGCTGCGCCAAGCCGTCGATGATGAAGCGGCCCAGCCCGCCCAAGCCGACATAGGCACCGATCGTCGCGGTGGCGATCACCTGCACCGTGGAGGTTCGGATGCCCGCCATGATCGCAGGCGCGGCGAGCGGCAATTCGACCTGTAGCAACCGCTGCCAGCCGGTCATGCCCATGCCGCGGGCGGCACCTGTGACCTGACGGTCGACGTCGCGCATGCCGACGTAGCTGTTGGTCACGATCGGCGGTATGGCGAGCGCGACCAGCGCGACGATCACCGGCAGGTCGCCATAGCCGGCGATGATGAACACCAGAATCACGATTCCGAACTCCGGCACCGCGCGGCCGATGTTGGAGACGTTGATCGCGAACAGCCCGCCCTTGCCCAGATGGCCCAGCCCGATGCCGACCGGCAGGGAGATCGCAAGTGCGATGGCGAGCGAGACCCCGGTGTAATACAGGTGTTCGATCACCCGGTTGGGAATCCCGTCGTTGCCTGTCCACCGTCCGGCCTCGGTGAACCAGGTCCAGAGATTCTGCAGCACCTCGACCGGGCTGCCGGCGCCGCGCATCATCAAAGAATCGCTGGCACAGCCCGTCAGCGCCAACAGTGTCAGGCTGGCAAGCGCGAGCGTGGTCCGCGATGACCGGGCGCCTGCGCTGGGCATGCGTTTGGGTGTCATGGCGATGGGTATCGCCCACCGCCGCACTCAGGTCAAACCCGTGCGTCCCGTTGAAGTCGCCGCTCGGCCGATGGGATCGCCCGGATAGGGATTAAGTCCGGAGTGTCATGCGTCGGCTTGTTGAGCCGTTTCTCGAGCCGCCGGTCTTGCGGGCACGGGATTCCGCCGCTGCTGGCCAACCGCTGAGATGGTCTGATATGAATGGGAGACGGCCCATCGTTGAGGCTGTCCAGGGACTTCGGGGGAAGAATTGAACAACGGGATGAAGCCGGTCGTCGCGGCGCTGGCCGCGGCGTTCCTGGTGGCGGTAACCCTGATCGCTGTGGTGCGTCCGGCGAGGGCCGATGAGCGTGCCTGGATCGTTGTCGATGCCGCGACGGGATCGGTGGTCAAGGCGCACCGCGCGCAGGCGCAGCACTATCCGGCCTCACTTACCAAGATGATGACGCTTTACATGGTGTTCGATGCGCTTGCGGCGGGCGAGCTGCATCTGGACGACACCATGTACGTCTCGCCGCACGCCCAGGAGATGCCGCCCACCGAACTGGGCCTGCGCGCCGGCGACCGGATCGACGTGGAGACGGCGATCAAGGCGCTCGTCACCAAGTCCGCGAATGATGCCGCCGTGGTGATTGCCGAGCATATGGCGGGGACCGAGTGGGACTTCGCCATGGATATGACGGCGCGGGCGGAGGAGCTTGGCCTGGACGATACCGAGTTCCGTAACGCTTCTGGCCTGCCAAACCCCTATCAGGTCACCACGGCGCAGGACATGGCGGTGCTCGCGCAGGCGCTGATCGACGACTACCCCGGCTACTACAAGTACTTTTCCCTGAAGCGGATGCGCTATCACGGGCGCGTCTACCGCAATCACAACAACCTGTTGGGCCGTTACGACGGGGTCGACGGCATCAAGACCGGTTACATCGACGCCTCCGGCTATAACCTGGTCGCCTCCGCCAAGCGGCAGGGCCGACGGGTGATCGCCGTGGCGCTCGGTGGGCGCAGCGCGGGCGCGCGCGACCGGCGCGTGGCGGACCTGCTCGACGTTGGCTTCAACCAGTTACCCAGCCAACTGCCGCCCGTCCCCAAGGCCAAACCGGGGCGTGGCCGCTATGCCGTCCAGGTCGGTGCGTTCGCCAGCGAACCTGCGGCCAAGCGGATCACCAAACGGGCGTTGGAGGAGGCGCGCTCGGCGCTGGCGGGGGGCATCCGTCGGGTCGCCCACCTGAGCGAGCGCGATCTCTACCGGGCCCGGGTAACCGGTTTGACCAGCGGGGCAGCGGAACAGGCCTGCCAGCGCCTGAAACGCCGCGGGATGGAGTGCCTGGTCGTGCGTGGGACGCCGACCCAGATCGCCGATGGTAGTTGATTGCCTGTTGCCCGCCGGACGCGCGATATAGGCGCGCATGAAGCATCCATGCGGCGGCCCACCCGGGGCGGCCACGGACCCCAGTAAGGAGCCTCCTGGATGGAGACGTTGGCCGCGCTTGCCACACTCTGGTTTGTTCACCTGCTTGCGGTGATGTCACCTGGACCGAGCTTGGTCGTGGTCGCGCGCAGCGCGATCGCCGGATCCCGCACGCGCGGCATGTGGGTGGCGCTCGGCCTGGGCCTGGGCACGCTGGTTTGGTCGTTGGCCGCGATGTTTGGTCTCAACGCGCTGTTTGCGCTCGCGCCCTGGCTTTATACGGGGATCAAGGTCGCCGGCGCGATTTTCTTGCTTTATATCGCGGTGATGATGTGGCGCCATGCCCGGGATCCGGTGCCGACCGGGGAGACAATGGGGTCGGACTCCGAGGATAGGCCGGACTTGCTGAAGCGGCCGGGGGCGGCCGTACGCCTGGGCCTGTTGACCCAACTGTCCAATCCGAAGGTTGCTGTCTTTTTCGGATCGATTTTCGTGACGTTGTTGCCGGCCGCGCCGTCGCCCGCCGTGCAGGCGGCCGTGATTGCCATCCTCTGCCTCAACGAGGTGGCATGGTATACGGCCGTCGCCTACGCCTTCGGCGTGCAGCGCCTGCGTCGGGGCTACGCCCGGGCGAAGGCGTGGATTGACCGGACTTGTGGCGGCTTTTTAACGCTTCTGGGGCTTCGGCTGGTCTTGGATGTTCGGTGAGGGCCCGTTTGGCGCGGGTTAGAACCAGATCTTGCCGTCCGCTTCCGGGTCCTCGATGTGGCTGTAGTCGCCGTATTGGTAGGCCTGTTCGATCATATCGGTCGGCACTTCCGCGACGTAGCCGCTATGCCCTTTGGCGGGTTTCGGCCGTCCGGCACCCGCGACCAGATCGGCGATGATCCGGCGCAGTAAAAGATTCTGACGCAGCAGGCTATCGATGTCACGGTGGCTGACGTGACCGTCCGCGTCCGCCCATCGCTCAAACACCTCCCGCTCGCTTGCGCCCAGGGCGTTGGCATCGATATCTCCGGCCGCAGTCTGCTCACCCGGTGTTGAGGCCAAGGATGTCGCGGCGAGCTTGTAGTCCAACTGACCCATTGTTTTCTTCGTCCTATTCATCGGCATGTGCGGGATTGCTGTAACACCTAAGTGATTTACATTTCCTTGCGTCCACGTCAAATGCGCGAAAAGTTATCGTCGGACATAGCGCACTAGGCGTATGGATGTGCGGTTGTATCCATTAGGATATTCGTGTCTTGGTGCTATGTAACCATCTAATACTTATGGATAGATGTGGTGGGAAATTTACGTAAAATAGGGTCTGTAATGTGCGGAACCCTTCTGGATTTTATCTAAAAACACATCGAGTGATGTGTGGTGCGACCCTGAACACGGTCGGCGTGCACCTGATTTTTGGGCGCACTGCGTGACAACGGACAGCCACAGTATGTGAGAACCTTGTTGCTCAGCCGTGCAGCCCTCCCGCGTCGCATACTGGGTCATCACCTCTTCCTTTGGACAGACACACCGACACGTCCGAAGAGGCGAATGATATGCAGGAGCGCTTTGAGATAGCTGTTGCCCGGGAGTTGCCGGCTGTACGCCGCTACGCGGCAACCTTGGCGCACGACCGCGCTGACGCAGACGACCTCGCTCAGGATACGCTGGAACGCGCGCTGATGCGTCCGCAACAGTATCGCGAGGGCACGCACCTGCGTGCCTGGCTTTACAGCATCCTGCGTAGCCGGTTCTTCAACCAGCGCCGCGACGCGGTCACGCGGTCGACTGCCTTGGCCCGGCGGTATCCGGTTCTCGGCTCATCGACCGTTGACGCCAATCAGGAAGCGCACGCGGAACTCCGTGAGATCAGTTCCGCCATGCAGCGCCTGTCAGATGATCATTTGGCGGTGCTTCAACTGACCGTACTGGACGGCTGCAGCTACGAAGAGACCGCCCGGCGTCTGAGTATGCCGGTCGGGACGGTACGCTCGCGATTGGCGCGGGCGCGTCAGCAGTTGCAGGCTGACCAGCCGCACCAGTGGCACTAACCAAGCGGCCCCGGTAGCGCTATGCGCAACCGGGGCTATAACGTCGGCGGGACACGGGGCTATCCACCCCTGGGTCCGCTTAGCGCGATCCGCCGTGGCGCTCGCCCAGCAGCAGGCCCACAATCAGTCCGCCGATCAGGGTGATGGCCAGGGTCGCCATCGGGTTTTCGCGGGCGCGGTGCTCAAGCCGGCGGCCCGTTTCCTGAGCGGCCTCACGCCCGCGGGCCGCCTGGCCGCGGCCGATCGCGTTCACATCGCGCGCCAGACCTTCCACATCGTCCTGCAGACGCTGCAGGCGCTGGCGCAGGATGTCGCTTTCGCCGCCGGTGTTCCGGTTGCCCTGGGCATTCTTATCGCCGGTATCCTGGGTGTTGGCGTAGGTCTGTTCCGCCATCTTCATCTCCTCTCGTTCGTGACTCGTGACTCATAGGGGGATCCGTAGACGATGGCTGCCCACGGGCACGCCCTCGTCTGTACCTATGCAACACATGACCGACCGCTTGAGTTCCATGCATCTGGTCAAGGCGGTGTCGACGAACGCAAAAATCCTTTGGAACTGGCGGGCTCATCCGGGTGTTGTAATAGGTGACGACATCGCTCGCCCTGCAGAGATATCACTGCTTTGAACGGAAAGGATCGCGGTCCCATGACTTCCCACGGCTTCGCCGACATGCTTGCGCGCGTCTGCACGGCCATTGCGCTGCTGGGGCTCGCCGGGATCGTGTTGGTTGCAACGCTTGGCGGGATTGCGGCGTCCATTTTTCTCGGGCTCGCCGAACTGCTGCACCCGGCCTGGGCGGCGCTTGGCACGGCGGCGGCTGGACTCGTATTCGTGGCCGGATGCCTTTTATTCGCCCGCGTGGTCGCGCGGTCGCCGGCGCGCCGCGAGCCGCGGCGACCGGAAAGCGCGCCGCAGGATGGTGTGGCGGATAATGGTGACGCGGACGCCGCCGAAGACGACCTTGCCCGGCTTCAGGCGCTTGCGGAGCGGGTGGAGCCGGCTGCGCGCCGGAATCTCGGACCGCTCGGGCTGGCGGCGTTCGCGCTCGGCGTGTTGCTGGGGCGGCGGCCCGATTTGCGGCGGGAGTTGATCGCTGCCCTGAAGGAGCGGGCATAGATCGTCGCATCGGGTGGAACCGGGGGCATAGGTTGGGTGTTGCCCACCTAGGACAGGCCGCCCCTGGCAACGCAACCGGATCGGCGTCTGGCCAGTGACCCCAAGCGATCCAGTGAACCCGCGCGATGCGGTGCGGCGCGCTTTCCGAGCGATTACCACGAAAAGACAGGAGACGAGGACGGTTTGACCTCCACTACCATCGACATTCACGGGCGCCACGACACCCATCGGCTGAGCGGCGAGATCGACGGCTCGCAGAACCTTGCCTTCATGATCGATGCCGCCGTCAAAGCCTGTCGCGACCTTTGGCATCCCGTAGAAGCCCATAAGGTTGACCACGGTGCACGCGCCGATGAGGCCGACTTCGAACCGGATAGCTGGATGAACGCCGGCTTGCTCACGGCCACTCTGGTGCGCACGGCCGCCGAGAACGGCTTTACTCTCGACCTGATCGGCGCCGACGAACCGGACGCCGATGTTCCGGAGGCGCACGTTGTGCTGGTTCAGGACGAGTTGAAGCCGCGAACGGTGGACGTGCAGTTGGAAGAAAGCGGCGTCCAGCGGTTCCATGGCCGGGTAACCGATTTCGTCGGCTGGGCCAAAGCGGTGTGATGCCTGATCCCGCCGCCGTCTGCGCCATAATTCCGGTTTGGGAGACGGCGCAGGCGCGGCTTACTCGGCACTCTGCCGGCAGACGGACTCGAGGCCCCCGCGGGGCTCGTAGTCGCGTACGCCTTCGAGCAACCAGGCGTCGACGGGATGATTGGCGTCCGAGCGCAGCACGTGAATGTCGCCCGTACCTTCCATGATCACCGCCTGGACCTGTTCGAGATCGTGGACGTTCGAGCTGCGCAACGTGCTGCGCAGGTCGTCCTCGGTGATCCGGGCGACCGCCATGTTGGTGGGCAGCAACCGGCCGCGCGGCCCCATAAGCAGGATCGGCCGGTTATCCAGGATCTTTTCCGCGGCCCGGAAGCGCCCGCGGATCTTCGAGATCGCCAGTTGCAGCGCGTAGAGCGCGATGATGCCCGCGATTCCGCGGCTGAGCGCCGGGCTGTCGGAGACGATGGTGGTCGCGATCGTGGAGCCGATCGCGATCGTGATCGCGATGTCGAAGTTGGACATTTCGGCGAAACTGCGCACGCCAGCCAGACGCGCACAGGCCAGGATCACGGCGTACATCACAACCGCGCTCGCCCCGACGTAGAGCAACTCACTAGGGGGAACCTGCAAAAAGTCGGTGGGGGACACGAGCGGTCTCCGTTCTTGAGGTCGGGAGTGAACACACGCAGCCCCACCGCACCCGCGCCCGGTGGGCTGGGTGTCGACGGGGCGCGTGCGCGGATGTGAGCTTGAAGTGGGCGGCTACACCGCCATCACGGTGCCGAGCTGCTCGTGCAACTCCTCGGTCTGGGCGTTGACCAGTTCCTTCTTGATCTCGCCCACCACCATCTTGCGGGTGTCGTCGTCCAGCTCATTGCGCAGGTGACCCATCTCCTTGGGCGGCGCGACCAGCACCAGGCGGTCGAACTCGTGGCGCTTGCGGGCATGGATCAGCACCTCCGCCACCTCGTGGGCGAAGCGCTCCTTGGCGAACTCGTGATGGTCGACCTTCGGGGTGAGGCCGTGGCCATCGCCGCCAGGGCCTTTTCCGAAGCCCGCCTGATCGCGCGTCAGCTCGCGGTCGGGCGGCAGGGCCTGCTGCATCGCGCGGTCTCTGGCGGATTGCAGACCCTTCTCCGGACCCAGGTTTTCCAGAAAACGGGCCCGCCGCCCATCGGCCACCAGGACCCAGGTGCGTATCGGCTTCATCGGGGACTCCTTAGCCGTGTATTGCGGATCGGGCGGGCGTATCCCGCCCCGTTAAGGCACAACACCTGGGGACCGGCTCTGGTTCCGGTTTAATCCCACATCTGTTGGCTAGCCGCCGATCTCTGGCATCTTCGGCAGGAAGTCGCCGCGCCGTGAAAGCACGAAGTCCTGGAAGACACGCGCGGTTTTGGTCGGATCGCGGTCGGCGCGGCGGATCAGGTACCATTGCCGGCCGATCGGCAGGCCGGGGGCCTTTACCGTCGCCAGTTTGCCCTCGGCAATCTCGGTATGGACCGTGTGCGCGGAGATGATCGCGATGCCAAGGCCGGCCATCACCGCCTGCTTGATCGTCTCGTTGGTCCCCATCTCGTAGACGTGAAACGGCCGGTCGCTCTCCAGCCGATCCAGGAAACGCCACATCAGCGTTCGCGTGCCCGAGCCCTCCTCGCGGGTCAGGAAGGTACATTCCGCCAGGTCTTGCGCGCTGACCTCGTCTTTCTGGACCAGCCAGCTGTCCGGCTGGGCCACCAGTAGGTAGGGGTGTTCGCCCAGCGTCTCCTGCACCACCTCGATATGCTTGGGCGGCCGGCCCATGATCGCCAGATCGTATTGCCGGCGGTCCAGGCCGGCGATGATGTCGTCACGGTTGCCGATCGATAGGTGCACCCGGATATCCGGATAGGCTTGCATGAAAGCGGCGACCAAACGCGGAGCGAAGTATTTGCCGGTGGAAACCACACCCAGCGTGACCGCGCCGGTGGCCCCGGCCTGCAACGCTTCGATCCGGCTGCGGCATCGCTCGACCACCGCGTCCATGTCGTTGGCTGCCTCCAGAAGCTCCAGGCCGATCGGGGTGGCCTCCAAGCCGTCGCGGTCGCGGGTGTAGATCGGCGCGCCCACGCTGCGTTCCAGAATCTTCAGTTGGGTGGTCACCGCAGGCGGGGTGACGCACAGCTCCTGTGCGGCGGCGGTTACCGATCCGTTGCGGATCGTGGCTGCAAACGCCCGGAGCTGGCGGAGCGACAGGCTACGCAGGTCGGCCATATAGTTCTCCTTAATCTGAATTCTAGAATATTAAATTTTGTTTTGTAAGGCAAAGCGCCAAAGTGCCGGCGTGCCCAAAAAGGCGCGGCGCTGGACTCTGGGCTTCCTGGTGGTGCGACGCGGGAAAGGCTTGCGCAGAATGGGGGTATGGGCGCACTCCCGAAGAGGTGCGAGCACGGCGCAGATGCCACCAGGACGTCAGTTGAGAGGGGAGAGACGAGTATGGCGAGCGAGCCCGAGGTCACGGCCGCCAAGACACGCGAAACGTTGAACGACTATCTGGCCCGATGGGCTGGTCAGGACGAGGAACGCACGGCAACCGCGGATACGCTCCTGCGGATGTGCGACGCCGCCGCGGAGATCGCCCGACAGATTGGCTGGGGGCCCCTGGGCGGTCCGCTCGCCGAGGAGGTCGGGGGCGAGAACGCCGCCGGCGATACCCAGAAAACGCTTGATGTTACTGCCAACGAGCTGCTGCTGGACGCGCTGCGCGAGGCGCCGGTCGCCTACTACGCCAGCGAGGAAAGCGAGCAGATCCAGACGCTCGATCCCGCCGCGCCGGTTTCGGTCGCGGTGGACCCGCTGGACGGGTCCTCGAACATCGAGCTCAACGTTTCGGTCGGCAGCATCTTCTCGATCTTCCCCACCGTGCCCGGCGGGGCGGAATCCTCCCTGTTTCGTCCTGGGCGCGAACAGCTTGCGGCGGGCTATTTCGTCTATGGTCCGCACACCTCGCTGATAATCACGTTGGGCGAGGGGACGGATCATTACGTTCTCGACCCGAAGACGCTGCAGTTCCGCCTGGTCGAACGCGGCGTGCAGATCCCGCGGGAGACCAAGGAGTTCGCGATCAACGCCTCGAACTACCGGGAATGGTATCCGCCGATCCGATCCTTCGTCGACGATCTGCTGGAAGGCGAACAAGGGCCGCGCGGCAAGAAGTTCAACATGCGTTGGGTCGCCTCGCTGGTCGCGGAGGTGCATCGGATCATGATGCGCGGTGGCGTGTTTCTCTACCCGAACGATCAGCGCCGTGGCTATCAGAACGGGCGCCTGCGCCTGGTCTACGAGGCGGCGCCGATGGCCTTCCTGGTGGAGCAGGCCGGGGGCGGCGCCACCGATGGGACCGAACGTATTCTGGATAAGGTGCCGAGCGACCTGCACCAGCGTGTGCCGTTGGTGATCGGGTCGCTGACCAAGGTGGAGCGGGTCGCGAAGTACTACACCGACCCCAGCTTCGAGCGCACCCAGTCGCCCTTGTTCGCCGAGCGCGGGCTGTTTCAGAGGTAAGTAACGAGAAAGAGACACGGAGACGGGCAGATGTCGATCCGACATCCGATTATTTCGGTGACCGGGTCCTCCGGGGCCGGGACATCGACGGTCAAACATACATTCGACCAAATCTTCCGGCGTGAGGGGGTGAAGCCGGCGACGATCGAGGGCGATGCCTTCCACCGCTTTAACCGCAAGGACATGAAGGCGGAATTGCATCGCCATGCGGAGGAAAACAACAACACCTTCAGCCACTTTTCGATCGAGGCGAACCGGCTGAAGGATCTGGAGGAGACTTTCCGTGCCTATGGCGAGACCGGCACGGGGCGTACCCGCCACTACGTCCACACCCACCAGGAGGCCGAGCAGCACGGCGTCGATGTCGGGCACTTCACCGAATGGGAGGACCTCGACCCGGACAGCGATCTCTTGTTCTACGAGGGACTCCACGGGGCGGTGAAGACGGAGGACATCAATATCGCCGGCCACGCCGACCTCAAGATCGGGGTCGTCCCGGTAATCAACCTGGAGTGGATCCAGAAGATCCACCGTGACAAGGCCGCCCGCGGCTATTCGACCGAGGATGTCGCGGACACGATCCTGCGCCGGATGCATTCCTACGTGAACGTGATCTGCCCGCAGTTCACCCAGACCGACATCAACTTCCAGCGGGTGCCGGTGGTGGATACCTCC
The DNA here is from genome assembly GCF_000515255.1 of Rhodovibrio salinarum DSM 9154. Classification (NCBI taxonomy): domain Bacteria; kingdom Pseudomonadati; phylum Pseudomonadota; class Alphaproteobacteria; order Rhodospirillales; family Rhodovibrionaceae; genus Rhodovibrio; species Rhodovibrio salinarum. The sequence goes on from NZ_KI911559.1 coordinate 1,461,246, forward strand.
AATCCCTTCATCGCGCGTTGGATCCCAACCCCGGACGAAAGCCTGGTGGTGATCCGCTTCCGCGATCCGCGCGGCATCGACTTTCCGTACCTGATCTCGATGATCCAGGGCAGTTGGATGAGCCGCGCGAACTCGATCGTCATTCCGGGCTCCAAGCTGGACCTCGCGATGCAATTGATCCTGACCCCGATGATCCGGCGGTTGGTCGAACGCGCCCGACGGGCGCACTGACCGCCGGCGGCGAACAGCACCCGGGGCTGCCGTCCGTTTCCGACGACCCCCGCCCTTATATGACCGACGCATGGGAGAGCACCCGATGGAAGGTTCCAGCAACCAGCCGCTCAGCACCAAGGAGCGCTACAAGGAAGGCGTTCTGAACTACCGCGACATGGGCTTCTGGCGTCCGGACTACGAGCCCGTCGAGACCGACATACTGGCCGTCTTCCGGATCACCCCACAGGACGGCGTCGATCCGATCGAGGCCGCGGCCGCCGTGGCGGGCGAAAGCTCCACCGCGACCTGGACGGTGGTCTGGACCGACCGCCTGACTGCTTACGACAAGTACCGCGGCAAGGCCTACCACGTCGAACAGGTCCCGGGCACCGAGGACCAGTGGTTCGCCTACATCGCCTACGACCTGGATCTGTTCGAGCCGGGCTCGATCACCAACGTCACCGCCTCGATCATCGGTAACGTGTTCGGCTTCAAGCCGCTCAAGGGCCTGCGGCTGGAGGACATGCGTTTCCCGGTCGCCTACGTGAAGACGTTCCACGGCCCGGCAACCGGTATCGTCGTCGAGCGTGAGCGGCTGGACAAGTTCGGTCGGCCGCTCTTGGGTGCCACGGTCAAGCCGAAGCTGGGCCTGTCGGGGCGTAACTACGGTCGCGTCGTGTACGAAGCGCTGAAAGGCGGCCTCGACTTCACCAAGGACGACGAGAACATCAACTCGCAGCCGTTCATGCACTGGCGTGACCGCTTCCTCTACTGCATGGAAGCGGTCAACAAGGCCGAGGCGGCGACCGGCGAGATCAAGGGCACCTATCTGAACGTCACCGCCCCGGACATCGAGCAGATGTACGAACGCGCGGAGTTCGCAAAGGAGCTCGGTTCGCCGATCATCATGGTCGACCTAGTGGTCGGCTACACCGGCATCCAGTCGCTCGCCAACTGGTGCCGGCGCAACAACATGATCCTGCACCTGCACCGCGCCGGCCACAGCACCTACACCCGGCAGAAGACCCATGGCGTCTCCTTCCGCGTGATCTCCAAATGGATGCGTCTGATCGGCGTCGACCACATCCACGCCGGTACGGTGGTCGGCAAGCTGGAAGGCGATCCGATGACCACGGCCGGCTACTACGACGTCTGCCGTGAGGAACGGAATCCGAAGAACCTGGAGAAGGGGCTGTTCTTCGACCAGGAGTGGGCGAGTCTGAATCGTACCTTCCCGGTCGCCTCCGGCGGTATCCACGCCGGGCAGATGCACCAGCTGCTGCACTACCTGGGCGAGGACACGATCCTGCAGTTCGGGGGCGGCACGATCGGCCACCCGATGGGCATCGAAGCCGGCGCGACGGCCAACCGCGTTGCGCTCGAGGCGATGATCCTGGCGCGCAACGAGGGCCGGGACATCTGGAACGAGGGGCCGGACATCCTGCGCGAGGCCGCCAAGTGGTGTTCGCCGTTGCAGAAGGCCCTGGATACCTGGGGCGACGTGACCTTCAACTACGCCTCCACCGACAGCCCGGACTACGTCACGACGCCGACCAGCGCGTAACGCCTGTTCCGTACGCAATACCCGCACGCAAGCGAGGACCGACATGCGACTGACCCAGGGCACCTTCTCCTTCCTGCCCGATCTGAGCGACGACCAGATCTACAAGCAGGTGCAGTACGCCATCGACAATGGCTGGGCCGTGAGCCTGGAATACACCGACGATCCGCATCCCCGGAACACCTACTGGGAGATCTGGAACCGTCCGATGTTCGACAATCCAGACGCCCAGGCGCTGATCGAGGAGTTGAAGGAGGCGCGTGCGCAATTCCCGAACTACTACATCCGGATCGTGGCGTTCGATAACAGCCACGGCTGGGAGGCACCGCGCCTGTCCTTCATCGCTCACCGCCCGCCGGAGGAACCGGGCTTCCGCCTGGAGCGCATGGAAGGTCCGCAGCGCCGTCAGCACTTCAGCCTGCAGCCCTATGCCAGCGCCAAGCCAACCGGCCAGCGCTACAAGAGTGCGAAGTAAGGGCTAAGTTCCCCGCGCCGCCATTGGGAGGACTGGGACGGGGAGGTTGCACGGTCCATGCTGGCGGCAACCTCCTCCCCGAATTCCTCTTCCCATTGGCGGCGAGGGAGTCCCGTGTGTGACGTCAAGGAATCCGCCATGGCCGACGACTTTGATCCGCAGCGCCCGAGCCGCCGGCCGCGCACCCAGGCTTCCGGCACCAGCGAACCTGCGGAAAGCGGCCGCGAGCAAAAGTCTGCCGAGCCTGCGCCCAGCGCGGTCGACCTGGGCGCCGAGTGGCAGAAGGCCGGCGTGCAGGAGGTGCTGGACGAGCTCGACCGTCAGTTGATCGGTCTGCAGCCGGTCAAGCGCCGAATCCGCGAGACGGCAGCGCTCCTGCTGGTCGAGCGGGCGCGCACGCGCATGGGCCTGACCCACGAGGCGCCGACGCTGCACATGTCCTTCACCGGCAATCCGGGCACGGGCAAGACCACGGTCGCCATGCGCATGGCCGACCTGCTGCACCGCCTGGGCTATCTGCGCCGTGGGCACGTCGTGAACGTCTCGCGTGACGATCTGGTCGGGCAGTACATCGGCCACACCGCGCCGAAGACGAAGGAAGTCGTGAAGAAGGCGATGGGCGGGGTGCTGTTCATCGACGAGGCCTACAATCTCTACCGCCCGGAGAACGAGCGCGATTACGGCCACGAGTGCATCGAGATCCTGCTGCAGGTGATGGAGAACCACCGCGACGATCTGGTGGTGATCCTGGCCGGCTATACCGGCGCGATGGCGAAGTTCTTCCAGTCCAATCCAGGCTTCCGTTCGCGCATCGCCCACCACATCGACTTCCCGGATTTCCAGGACGACGAACTGTTGGCGATCGCCAAACTGATGCTGGGCGAACATCACTACAAGCTGACGCCGGCGGGCGAGCAGGCGCTGCAGGAATACATCGCCAAGCGCCGTGCGCAGCCGCATTTCGCCAACGCCCGCAGCGTGCGCAATGCCCTCGACCGCGCGCGGCTGCGTCAGGCTATGCGCCTGTTCGAGACCGCGGACGGCCCGCTCGACGCCGAGGCGCTGTCGACCATCGATGCCCCGGACATCTATGCCAGCCGGGTATTCAAAGGCGGCCTGGACAGCGACCACGCCAGTCCGGAGAACGACGGTCAGCCGGCGGGGTAGGGCAGGTCGGCGCTTTGGGCGGTTACTCCGCTGCCATGCGCTCGCGCGTCAACTCCCAGGCCTGGGGAGCCATGGCGGGCAGGTCGGCATTCGCCTCCGCCATTTCTAGAAATGCCCGAGCGCAGGCGTTGGCCGGGCGCATGTCGTGAAGCGACAGGCGTAGGCCGTGCCAAAGCATGGCCGCCGCGCAGGGACCGGGCGCGGCCTTGGCGCTGAGGTCGCGCGCGTGCGCGGCGCCGGCCTCGGTGATCGACACGCGCCACCTGTCAGGCAGGCCGCGGGTGTCGAGTGCGACGAAGCCGGTCTCGTGCAGGTCGTACAGGCGCCCTTGCACCAGTTCGGTCGTTGGTGTGAACCAGTGACCGCTCAATGCGCCCAGACGCGCCGGCAGCTCGCCCACGCGGGGCGTCTCTTCGCGCGCCACCAGCAGCACCGACAGGTCGATGATCTCGTTGACGCTTAGACCGGCCATCGCCGTTTCTCCCATTCGCGGATCCAAGAGGGGCTCGAAAAAGGACTGCCCGTTTTAAAAGCGGGTTAGTGGACAGCCGCGCTGCCGGGAGCCGTCGCGGCTGGCCAGTCGTGCGGGCTCGCCGTCGGGGCGAGGGCTTGCGGCTGGTCGATGGCGACCGGGAGCTCGACCTGAGAGAGCGCGTGGGCCAGACGCATCGCGGCGCGCGTCGCCTCCCGCGCGGCAACCGGTGAGAGCAGGCTGCGCAGCAGCTGTTCGCAACCGGACCGGTCGCCGTCCTGCGCGGCGGCGACGGCCGCCAGCACCTGGGCTTCGTCCGGGCTGACCTGTTTGCAGCAGAAGCAGCCGATCGCCACCGGCTTCACCGCCGCGCCGTCGAGCCAGTCGAAGATTTGATCGAAGTCGCGCGCGACCTCCGGCACGCCGGCGACCTGAAAGCCGTGGTCGATCCGCGCCCGCGCGTCCTCGCCCTTGCGCTTGCAGACGAGGCGGGTGCGTAAACACCAGACCGTGAATTGCGCCCCGCTCGCCAGATCCTTTGTCAGGCTCGCCTCGAACGCTGCTGCGTGCATCGCCGCCATCCCGGGCCTCGCTCTCCTGCAATTGCAAATCATTCGCAATTATAAGCTGCCCGCCGCGTAACCATCTGTCAAACCCGATGTTTTGGAATTCTTCCAAGGAGACGCGCGGCGCGGGGCGCCGTCGGGTTTGAACCGGATGCGTAGCTGAGGAATACTCATGTGATCGGGCCTGGGCATGGGAATGTGCACGGGCATAAAGCCGCAGAAAAACAGCCGCAGAAAGCTGTGGCGGCGATCTAGGAGGTTTCGGCTCATGTGCAATATATTTGCGGGGCAAGACCCGGAAAGTTACGCCTGTATCACGCGTTCCGTCCGTCTTTCCGGTCACGCGACCAGCATTCGATTGGAAGCGCAGTTCTGGTCGATCATCGACGAGATCGCGCAGTATCAGGGGCTCAGCACGCCCCGCTTTCTGAGCAAGCTGTATGATGAGGCGTTGGAGATTCACGGCGAGGTCGGGAATTTCACCTCGCTGCTGCGCAACGCCTGCGTGATCTATCTGCGCCAGCCGGAGGCGGTGCCCCGTGCCGAGGCGCTGCTCCACCCGGTCTAGCCGTAGGGTGCGCCCGCGTCCGGCTTCCCCGGTCTATCGGCTCTGGCGGGGGCGTATCTGGGGTGTAGTACCCGGCTAATACCGGCCGCAGCAGCGGCCGGGTAATCTTGTGGATCGAACCGGACTCCGACGATCCCGGCACGGGTACGTGCGGGAGCGCCTGGCAGGTTCGAGCCCATTGCCCCGGGGCGTTCCAGAACACAACAAGAAGCGCCGCTGGGGTCCGTTCGCCATGAGGAGGTAAGCGCCCGCCATGATTGGCAAATCCCCCGGCATGAACCGCCGACAATTTCTGCAATCCGGCACGACCGCCGCTGGCGTGGTCGCGTTCGGTCTTCCCGTGATCACCGCACCGGATAAATCCTGGGCGGTGGAGCTTTCCGGCACGTTGGACCAGCATACGGCGGACACGCTGCTCGTCATGGCGCGGCGCCTGTACCCCCACCGCACTTTGAACGACGTCTATTACGGCCATGTGGTCGATGCGCTCGACCGGGCCGCGAAGGCGGACCGGGAACTCGCCCGCCTGCTCACCGATGGGGTGAAGCAGCTCGATACCGTCAAGCACCTGCGGTTCCTGGACCTGTCTCCGGGCTATCAGGTCGAGGTGCTGGAGGCGATGCAGGACCAGCCGTTCTTCGAGAAGGTCCGTTCCACCGAGGTCGTTGCGCTCTACAACGACCAGTTGGTCTGGCGCCATTTCGGTTATGAAGGGGCCTCGTTCCGCTATGGCGGGTACATCAACCGGGGCTTCAACGATCTGTCCTGGCTGCCGGAACCGCCTCCCGAGGCCAGCCCGCCCGCGCACGGCGATCTGGATTAGGGGAGGCACGGACCATGGCACGCATCGACCTGAACGACGACAGCGCGGTCGTCATCATCGGCTCCGGCGCGGGCGGCGGTACGCTCGCCAACGAACTCTGTCAGAAGGGCATCAAGACCGTTCTGCTGGAGGCCGGCAAACGCCACGAGATCGAGGATTTCGTCAACGACGAGTGGGCGTCTTTCTCCCAGCTCGCCTGGCTCGACATGCGCACCACCTCGGGTAGCTGGCGGATCGCCGAGGACTTCGAGAACCTGCCGGCCTGGATCGTCAAGTCGGTGGGCGGCTCGACCGTGCACTGGGCGGGCGCGAGCCTCCGTTTCCAGGAGCACGAGTTCAAGGCACGCACCACCTATGGCGCGATCGAGGGCGCCAACCTGCTTGACTGGCCGATCAGCCTGCAGGACCTGGAGCCCTATTACACGCGCGCCGAGGACAAGATGGGCGTGACCCGGACGAACGGCATTCCGGGCCTGCCGGGCAACAACAACTTCAAGGTGATGTATAACGGTGCCACGCGGATCGGCTACAAGGAGGTCCACACCGGCCGTATGGCGATCAACAGCCGCCCGCGCGACGGCCGGGCGGCCTGCATGCAGATCGGCTTCTGCTTCCAGGGGTGCAAGTCGGGCGCCAAGTGGTCGACGCTCTATACCGAGGTTCCCAAGGCGGAGGCGACCGGCAACCTCGACCTGCGGCCGGAAAGCCAGGTGATCCGGATCGAGCACGATAAGGCGGGCAAGGCTTCCGGCGTCGTCTACGTCGACAAGAACGGCAACCGCCAGCGCCAGAAGGCTCGCGTGGTGGCGGTCGCGGGCAACTCGATCGAGACTCCCCGGCTGCTGCTGCTCTCGGAAAGCGCGCAGTTCCCGGATGGGCTGGCCAACGCCTCCGGCCAGGTCGGGCGCAACTACATGCGGCATATGACAGGGTCGGTCTACGGCGTCTTCGACAAGCCGGTGAACGCCTATCGGGGCACGACGATGGCCGGCATCATCTCCGATGAGGTGGGCAACAATCCCGATCGCGGCTTCGTCGGCGGCTACGAGATGGAGACGCTGTTCCTGGGCCTGCCGTTCATGGCGGCTTTCCTGGATCCCGGGTCCTGGGGCGCCCGCTTCGCCGCGCACATGGATGCCTACGATCACATGGCTGGCATGTGGCTGGTGGGCGAGGACATGCCGCAGGAGTCCAATCGCATCACCCTGCACGACAGCGTGACCGACAAGAACGGGCTCGCGGTGCCGAACGTTCACTTCGACGATCACGCCAACTACATCGCCATGCGTTCCCATGCCTACAAGCAAGGCGCGGCGGTCTACGAGGCGGCCGGGGCGCTGGAGACGATCGAGACCCCGCCCTATCCCTCGACCCATAATCTGGGCACCTGCCGGATGAGTGCGCGGGCGGCGGACGGCGTCTGCAACGGCTTCGGCCAGACGCACGAAATCCCCAACCTGTTCATCTCGGATGGCAGCCAGTTCACAACCGGGGGCGGTGAGAATCCGACGCTCACCATCGTCTCGCTGGCGATCCGACAGGCGGAATACATCGCGCAGCAGATGGGCCAGAAAGCCATCTGACGCGCCGTGAGGACACGGGCGGCGGGCCTTGACCTCGCCGTCCGTGCGGCGTCTTTTGGCGGCCGCGTCTTACCCAATCATTATTCTACCTTGCATGGGAGCCTGTAGCTCAAGATGGCGAAACTCGTTCACATGATGGTCCGGGTGGTCGACCTGGACCGATCGATCCAATGGTACCGGCAGGCGTTCGGGCTGGAGCCGGCGGCCCGCTTCGAATTCGACAGCTTCGATCTGGTCTATCTGCGCAATCCGGAAAACGACTTCGAGCTGGAGTTGACCGCGAACAAGGACCGCCAGCAGCCCTACGACCTCGGGGAGGGCTATGGCCACGTCGCCGTGGTGGTCGACGACCTGGACGCCGAGCACGCCCGCTTTACGGCCGAGGGCTTCCAGCCCAAGGACATCAAGCAGCTCGAACACGGCGGGGAAAAGCTTGCGCGCTTCTTCTTCGTCGAGGACCCCGACGGCTACAAGTGCGAGGTCATGGAGCGCTACGGGCGCTATCAGTAGGCGGGGGCTATCGCGCTGCTGCCACCGCTTGGGCACGGCCCCAATCGACTTCTACGCCCAGCCCCGGAGTCTGCGGCACCACGGCGAGCCCGTCGGCGAAGCTGACGCCGTCGGCCAGGATGCCGTCCTCCAGGGTCAGAAAGGAAACATGGCCCTCGCAGTCGACCGGGTAGTGGGTCGTCAGCGCGCTGGCGAGCTGGGCGCTGGCGCTGTCGCCCAGCAGGGTGAAGGGGTTGGTGTCGACACTGACACCGATCCCCGCCGCCTCGCAGAGCGTCGCGATCCGCATTGCCGGGTGCAGGCCGCCGACCCGATTCAGCTTGATCACCACCCGGTCGCAGGCCTCCGCCCGGATCAGCTGCATCACCGCTTCGGGCGAGCGCACCGGCTCGTCCAGGACGATCGGGACGCCGGCGATCCGGCGCAGCTGGGCGTGGCCGCTATTGTTCTCGTAGCCCAGCGGCTGTTCGATCGACAGGTTGGGCCGGTCGGCGAAGACGCGCAGTGCGGCGGCGGCGTCGCCGGCGTTGCGCCAGCCCTGGTTGGCGTCGGCGTCGATCATGACCTCGGGCCCGACGGCGTCGAGCGCGGCCGTCAGCTTCTCCAGCTCCGCCGCCAGCCCGGCGCGCGACCAGCCGTGCGCCAGCAGGCTTTCGCCGACCTTGATCTTCAGGGCCTTGAAGCCCTGCGCGACGAAGTCCCGCGCGCCTTCGGCCATCGCCTCGGGGGTGGCGTGGTATAGGTTGGTGAGCTGCTCCAGCCGGTCGCGGTAACGCCCACCCAGGAGCATCGACGCCGGCACGCCCAGCGCTTTCCCGACCAGATCGTGCAGGGCCATGTCGACGCCTGCGCGCGCCGCGTTGCCGCCCGGTGCCGCGCCGGCATAGCAAGCCAGCATCGCCGCATGCGCGCCCGCGATATTGTCCGCCGGATGGCCTTTGAGTGCTTCGGCGTAGAGCGCCAGCACCGAGTCCATCTGCCTACGGGTTTCGCCGAGGTACCAAGTCTGTGTCGTCGCCTCGCCAAAGCCTACCGTGCCGTCGGCGGCGGTGAGGCGGACCAGCAGCGATGGCAGTTCCCCAGGCCAAACGGAATCCGAGTCGCCGTAGCCTTCTTTCACCAGGCGTGGGGTGAGCGGGACCCAATCGAGGGCGGCGATGGCGAGATCGTTGGGCATGGCGGCGGCCTTTCGCACACGAGAGGAGGGGGCGGCAGCCTAGGCATCCGCTTCGGGCACAGCAAAGACGTGCTGTCACCCCGCAACGGAATTTGCGCGCCGCGCGTGTGTCGGTCGCCTCATGTCGCGGTTTCCTGGTTGTCTGCCGGCGGTGTCTTGCCGACGGCGGCCCAGGCATCCGCCTCCCGGTCGTAGTTGCCGGCGTAGGCGAAGGCACCGGGCCGGTCGGGATGCTGCAGCGTGCCGGCGTAAAGGTCGCGCCAAGCGACCCAGGTCCCCGGCCGGCCCCCGGAGGGGTGCACGTAGGAGCGGTCCATGATCCGGGGCTGCGCCATCCAACTTTCCTTTTGCCAGGGCGTGCGCCGCCCAGTCTCAGTCTAGCACACCGTCGGCCATCGGCGTGGGACGGCATGGCCCTGCGAAATGGGCGGTGTCGGGGTGTGACAGCGAGGGCGCGTATGGCCCACAAAGCGGTCACTTCCCCGACCGGCATAAGATTAACAGAGTTGAGAGAGTGTTAAGGCTTGCCGTGACGTGCCATGCCGTGGCGGGGCGAGCGATCGGATCAACCGGATGGGAGGATCGCACGTGGAAAGGCGTCGGTTCCTGGAAACGGCCTTGGGGACGCTCGTAGCTGCCGGGTTCCTGCCGTCCGGGGTGTCCTCGGCGGTCGCGGCGGAACAGGGCGGGGATAACGCGAACGGCCAGCCGTTCGACCGCGCGCGCCTGGAGGACATGGCCCGCAAGCTGGCGGAGAGTAGCTACGATCCCGTGCCCGAGATTCCGGAGTCGCAGCTGCCGGAGATGAAGCGGCGCACTTACAAGGCGATCGGCTACCGTCCGGACCGCGCGCTGTGGGCCGACCGCGCGCGAGCCTTCCGTGCGCGGTTCTTTCATCCCGGCCTGTACTACCGCCAGCCCGTCAGCCTGTACGAGGTTGTTGACGGTACCGCCCGGCCGATTCCGTTCGACAAGGCGGACTACAGCTATCCCAACGACGAGCTGAAACAGCAGGTGGGCGAGAACATCGGCCACGCCGGCGTACACCTCTTCCACCACCTGAATTGGCAACGGGACGTGGTGTCGTTCCTCGGCGCGACCTACTTCCGGGCGGTCGGGCAGACGATGCAGTACGGCATCTCCGCCCGGGGCATCGCGATCGATACGACGGACATCGGCTCCGAGGAGTTTCCGCGCTTCACGGATTTCTGGCTGGAGCGCCCTGGGGAGAACCAGCAGCATGTGCGCGTGCATGCGTTGATGGACGGCGAGAGCGTCACCGGTGCTTACAGCTTCGACATCTGGCCGGGTGCGACGACGGAGGTGAATGTCGACGCGCTGATCTTCCCGCGCCGCGAGCTTTCCCGGGTGGGCATCGCGCCCCTGACTTCGATGTACGCTTACGGCGAGAACGACTACGTCGGCCGGCGAATCTACCGCTCCGAAGCGCATGACAGCGACGGCGTGCAGGTTCACCGCGGCAATGGCGAATGGATCTGGCGGCCGCTGACAAATCCGCACGATCCGCGGGTGAGCAGCTTTGTGGATGAAAACCCGCGTGGTTTCGGTCTGTGCCAGCGGGACCGCGCGTTCGACCACTATCAGGATCCGGGCGCCAACTACGAAGACCGCCCGAACCTGTGGATCGAGCCCGGCGAGGCATGGGGCAAGGGCGCGGTCGAACTCGTCGAACTGCCGACCAGTCAGGAGACGCTGGATAACATCATCGCCTACTGGAAGCCGGACAGCCCGCTGAAGCCTGGCGAAGGCCACCGCTTCACCTATCGCCAGCGCTGGGGCTCCAGGCCGCCGGTGCCCGGTCCCAGCGGCGCGCGCGTGGTGGCAACGCGGCTTGGCCGCGGTGGGAAGCCCGGTGGACGTAACAGCGGCACCAAGTTCGTGATCGACTTCGCCGGTGGCGATCTGCCGATGCTCGCGCCTGACCGTCACCCGACGGCGGTGGTCAAGACCTCGCGCGGCGAGACCTACAATCAGCACGTCTTCCGGATCGAGAAAACGGGCAACTGGCGTGTTGAATTCGACATGAAGGCCGATGGCGACGAGGACGTCGACCTGCGCTGTTTCCTGAGCCTGGATGGCGCGGCCTTGAGCGAAACCTGGCTGTACCGGTGGAACCCGGTGCGCTGGGATGAGTCGCGCTCCTGATTCCCTCTCGTCAGGAGCGTGATGGCGGGGTCAATGGGCGATCAACGCCCGAGACCGGATCCTCCCTGTGGAAGCCTCCCAGGCCCGCGGTCCTGCCAATCGGGCCGCGGGACAGGCATCCAACTCGAAGCCCCGTGGGCCGGTCGCGACCCACGGGGCTTTTTTTGCGCAGGCGCCGGCCGCGCCTTACAGCAGGAAGTCGTCGGCGAACATCGTCGTGGTGTTCGGCAGTGCGACCTGTAGCTCGGCAAGGCCATCGCCGGTGACGTCGCCCTGCAGCTCACCGTGGGCGAAGCGCAGTTCGCCGGCGGTGCCGCTGAAGGTGTCGGTGCCGACGAAGGTGAAGGCCTGGTTGCCCTCGGCGTGGGCATCGGCGTCGATCCGGGCGAGGTCGATCCAGTCGCCTTCGGAGCGTAGGAACTCCGCGATCGTGTCCGTCTCGCCCAGGTCCCATTGGGTGAACTCGAACTCGTCCGCGCCGGAGCCGCCGTACATCGTGTCGTGGCCGCCGCCGCCCATCAGGATGTCGTCGCCGCCGCCGCCGTCCATTTCGTCGTCGCCCGCGCCGCCGTAGAGGCGGTCGCCGCCACCGCGCCCGTACAGTGAATCGCCACCGTCCTCGCCGCGCAGCACGTTATCGACATCGTTGCCGATCAGGACATTGCGCGTCTCGGTGCCGTTGGCGGTCTGTGCGGTGCCCTGCAATTGCAGCTGCTCGACATGGTCGTCGAGGGTGTAGCTGATCCAGCTGTCGACCTTGTCCCAGCCGCCATCCTCGACCTCCTGGATGTCGTGCGAGTCGTCGACCAGGCGGTAGGTGTCATCGCCGTCCGTGCCCGTGAAGGTCAGGCCGCGCACGCCGTCGATCGCCCGAACCACGGCATCCGTGTCGCTGATGCCGTCCAGCACGATCGCGAGGTCTTCGGTTCCGTTGCCGTCCAGGTCGCCCGACAGGCGGTCGTCTTCGAAGCGTAGTTCGCCGGCCGCCCCTGAAAAACCGTTGCCGGCGATCCAGGTGAAGCCCTGGCCACCGTCTTCGGTCGCATCCGCATCAAGGTCGAGCACGAGGAGGTCCTCGTACAGGTTGAAGTCGGTGATCGTGTCCGGGTTGTCGGCCGTGCTGTCGCTGGAGGCGGTCAGTACGAAGCGGTCGCTGCCCCCGCCCCCGGTCAGCAGGTCGCCGCCGCCCAGACCGATCAGGGTATTATCTCCTGAGTTGCCCAGAATCATGTCGTCCAGATCCCGGCCGGTTGCGCGGAGGTCGGCTCTACCCTGAAGGTCGACCCGTTCGACCGAAGCTGGCTGCTGCAAGTCGACATAGCTGCGCAGCGTATCGAAACCGCCGCGCGCGTCGACACGCACATTCGCGGCATCGACATCCAGGACATCCGCGCCGTCCGTGCCGATCAGCAGATGCTCCGCCACGCCAAGGAAGGTTTTCGTTCCCGGCGCGAAGGTCGCATGGCCATTCAGATCGATAGCGATGTCTGCGGCACCGTCACCATCGAGATCGCCTTCGACGACGCCGTCGGCCATGCGCAGCTGGCCTGCCTGGCCCGTGAACGCCGTGCCGGCGATGTAGGTGAAGTCCTGCGCGCCGGTGGTCCTGGTGTCGGCGTCGATGCCGGACAGGTCGAGGCGGTCGCCTTCGCTGACCGTGAAGTCATAGATCAGGTCGGGCGCGTCGACCGGGCTGTCTGCTGTCGCGGCGACGACGAAGGTATCCGCCCCGTCATGGCCTTTCAGCGTGTCGCGGCCGCCGCCGCCTTCCAGCCTGTCGGCGCCGCCGCCGCCATAAAGTGTGTCGTTGCCCCGGCCGCCCGACAGGTCGTCGTCGCCGTTGTAGCCGTAGACCTGATCGTCGCCTGCCAGGGCGTGGATCACGTTGTCGTGCTCGTTCCCGCGCAGCACGTTGCGGCTGTTGTTGGCCGTCAGATCCTGGTCCCCCGCGCGGGTCAGGGTGACGGACTCCAGGTGCCGGTTCAGCGTCCAACTGACCGATAGGTCGACATGGTCCCAGCCGCCGCCGGCCTGCTCCAAGATCAGGGTGTCGACGTCATCGACCGTGTAGCTGTCGCTGCTGTCGGTGCCGAAGCGCACGTCCAGCGTGTCGGCGTCGACGACGAGGTAGGGGAGGGTGGTCGAATCGCCGTTGGCGAACACGATCTTTTCGATGCCGTACAGCGTATCCAGCCCGTCCGGTCCGAACGCGAGGGTCCGGCCGTCGTCGTACTGAATGAACACCGTGTCCTCGCGGCTGCCCGAATAGTGCGCGATGTCCCAGCTGTCGCCGCCCTTGAGCAGATCGTCGCCCGCGCCGCCTGTGAGCTCGTCGCCGTGGGCCTGGCCTTCCAATATGTCGTCGCCCGCGCCGCCCAGCAGCGTGTCCTGGCCGGTGCCGCCGCGCAGCCGGTCGCTGCCCCGGCCGCCCGCCAGGAGGTCGGCATCGAAGCCGCCCTTGAGCAGGTCGTCCCCGTCGCCGCCATCGAGCACGTCGGCTGCATCGCCGCCTTCAAGCGTATCGTCGTCGTTACCGCCGAGCAGCCGATCGGCCCCACGTCCGCCGATCAGGACGTCGTCGCCGCTGCGGCCATCGATATAGGCTCCGATGTCGCTCGCCTGCACGACGTCGTCACGCACGCTGCCCTCGACCCAGTCGAACATCACCTTGTTGGTCGAGATGTCGGTCGGTGCGCCCCAGCTCGCGCCCTCGGTATTGTAATAGACCACCGGGGAGAGACCGTCGGTCGCCGCATTGCGGTCGGAGCTGTGAACCAGGACGGTGTTGTCGTGGTCGCGTCCCCCATGGAAGTTGATGTCGCGGTTGGTGGCCTCGACCTCGATCTGGTTGCCGACGTTGGAATACCAGGAGCCGAATACCACGGCGTGGCGCATGTCGGTGCTGTCGATGCCGGTGAAGGTGCTGTCGTAGACGCCTTGCAGGTGCACGCCGTAGCCGTTGCCGCCGCTACCCTTGTTGTGGGTTCCATCCGACATGAGGCCGTTGGCCGCGACGTCGGCGCTGTAGAGGAACGTGAACGCGCTGCTGGCTGCGTCGCTTACTGCGATATCATTTACCGTCGCGCCGACCGCGTGGGCGATGTGCACCGCGCTGTCGCGGGTATAGGCCCCGAGCGTGTTCTCGAACGTGCCGCCATCGGGGGTGCCGAGGTTGTAGGCCATCGAGAAGCCGGACAGCGTCACGTCTTGGATCGGGTCAAATTTCTCGACCGTGGTCTCGTCTTCTGGAAAGTCGAAATGGAGGCCGTTTTCAAGGGTCACGCCTGTATCGGTGACCTCTTTCACCTGGACCATGCTGGTGCGCAGCGGCTTGTCCTCGCGCCATGCGGTATCACCGATGCTGTCGAGATAAGCCTCGGTGTTCTCCGCCTCGATCCACAGCCAGTCCCCAGCGGCGAGTTCTGGACCTTTGCCGAGCTGCAGGCTCGTGTCGCCTGCCTGAGCGCTGGCCTGGAGCTGGACATCCTGCCACGGCCATTCCCCGGCTACCGAGATGACATCGCCCGTCCAACCCGAGCTGTGATCCACCTCGAACACCGTTTCGCCCGCGCCCGCGCCGACCAGCGAAATGCCGTCGGTATGGATCGAAAGCGGGTGATCCAGGGTGTAATTGCCGGCTTGCAGATAGATCGTGCCGCCTTCTGGGGCGCTATCGATCGCGGCTTGCAGATCGTGGCTGTCGGCGCCGCTTGCGAGCGTGATGTGCCCGTCGGACCAGTCGTATGTCGTCATGGTAACCTCGGCCAGAGATCGGTGACGTTTGAGCAGGTTTCCTGCTTTCGCCTCCGGATCTATAAGGCCGAATTCTTAAAAAACGGGAATCACTGAGAAGTATGTTCGGGTTCTGTCGTCTTTTTCTCAAATTTAAGGAGTGAAACTGGAAATATGTTATCCATATTATCTTGTAACAGTTTTTTGTTATTTTCTGTGGGTGCGTGCATGCGCACCAATACCAATACAGCCCATCGACCGGCGGTGGCCGGCGGGGAGTCACATCACGTCAGGTTTGAAAGATATGCTCCGCCCCTGGCAAAGGGGCCGCCTGCCTTGCGTGGCTACCCTATAACCAGCTGTCTACGAGCGAACGAATCCGCGGTGGCAGCTCGTCGTTGTCGTGCTCGCGTCCAAACGTCTTCAGCCGATCGTTGATTTGCTTCAACTCAGCGATCCGCTTCTGCAAGGCCGTGTCCTGCTCGATGAGCGCCGTGACCTCCTCCAGGCGTGCCGGATCGAGTTCGCCGTCAACAAAGGCGTTGAGCTCTTCTTCGCTCACAGCTGGCATGTCGGCCTTGTACTTCGATGCGTTTACGTCCCGCCGTCGAGTCATTGTGTCGCAAGCCTCTAGTTGGCGCCGGCTTCAAGCCGGGCGCGACTCATACTCACGTGTGCCGAGGGTGTAACATCCCCGGCGATGATGTAAACGAACGGACACGGCAACCAACGTGTGCCCATCAGCTCAGACCAAGCCCGTGGTCGCGGCAAGCGCAACGAGCCCGGCATAGAGGCCGAAGACGCACACCACGCCGGTGGCGAACACGCGTTGTGACCAGCTGCGGCGCACGGCGGCGACCGCGCCTGTAACGAGGGCCGGCATGCCGTAGATCAAAGCCAGGATCATCCCGCCTTCGATCAGCAGCCGCTCGATCCAGAAGGCGACGATCTGCTCCGTACCGCCCAGGTTGCCGATCCGACCCATATCCTCGGAGTCGCCGGCGTTCGCGTAGGCCAGGGTGACCACACCGACCATCACGCCGAGGATGATCGCGAGGTTCCACCAACCGAGCTTTCTCACCAAAACCGTCTCTCCCCAGGGTTTTTCGTGTCCCGTATCAGGGGTCCAGGCAGCCGGCACGGACGTTCTCGCGCCATCGATCATGGGCTGCTGGTCCTTGGCTGTCAGTCATACGACCTTCACAGTCTGCCCGGTATTCCACGACAACTTAACCTAGGTAATTCTTCGCGCGAGCGCTGTGGTCTCATAGCCTGGTTTGCGTAAAAGAAAGACTAATACGAACGATTTGGCACAGTTAAACTGTGTCGGTTCTGGTTAACAACGGGTCGGAAATGCGCGTATAGCGCGTTGGTGGCGCAGACATGTGTGTGACGCTGGAATAATGTTCTATTATGTCCAGTCAACACTAAACGCCCTGTGTATACTTTAAGAAATCTGTCCGAGGAAGACACGTGCATCGATAGAAGTAGGGTGCACAAGCTTATATGATATGATTGGCTGTTAGAGGATTTGCCGGTAACATCGTCACAAGTTGTCACACCGAGGCATCACGGCAATGACATGGAATGTGTCAGGCTGTCTATAAGTATGACACGCTGCCAATATTTGGTTGGATGCGCTGCAATAACTACATTCATGGGTGCCTTGATGCAGATCAAGCAGCATGCACACGAGCCATTTAAGGAGGCACCACATGCCAGGCGTCCAGGACGAGGTCGAGGCGCACCTCAAGTCGCTTAGACGGTATGCCTGTGCGCTGGTGGGCAACACGGCCGATGCCGACGATCTGGTACAGGAGGCTGTGAAGCGCGCGATTTATTACTGCTCGGACGGTCGGGAGATCAAGGACGTTCGGGCGTACCTTTTCACCATTCTTCACAATGTGCGAACCGACCAGGCCCTCAAGTCGAAGCGAGCAGGGACCCAGGTGACGATCGATGACGAGGGGCCTCAACTCCCCTCCGCCGCATCCCAGGAGTCCACCGTGGAGTGCCGGCAACTCGGCCAGGCTCTGCGCCAGCTGCCGGAAAGCCAGCGTCAGGTGGTTCTCCTCGTGGGCATGGAAGGCATGGCCTACCGCGAGGCCGCGGAAGCGCTCGGCCTGCCGATCGGCACCGTGATGTCCCGGCTTAACCGCGGTCGGCAACGCCTGCGTGAACTCATGTCAACTGATCGCCGCCCGGGTTCCGGACGCACCTGAACCCGAGGCGCTGCCAACAAAGGACTAGCCATGTTCGAGACCCATCGTCGCACGGGGCGTCGCGTCCCAACGCTTGCCTGCGCCCTCCTGGCCCCAGCTCTGGTGCTGGCCGGCTGTGCCGGTTCGGAAAAGACCTTGCCGGGACAATCCGGCATTTACGCCAAGACGCGTGGGGAGGAGAGCCGGCTGATTCGCTTGGGGGCTGCCGGCCATGCGGCCCAGTGGTCGTCCGCCAACAACCTGCCAGGCAATGTTCGTCTGCTTGTGGCGAACCGCGGCATGGGCTCGGACCCCTCGCTGTTCGACGATTACGTGACCCTAACCCGCGCCGGCTGGGTGCGCAGCGAAATCCAATCCGACGGATCGGTGCAGCCAACCATGGGGCAGCAGTATGCGGTACCGGAGTTGGCCGAATATCGGGTGCCCATTTCCTTGTCCTACGTCGGCCGCGAGAATGGCTTGGATATCGTTCGGGTCACGCCTAAAACCCCGCTCGAGCCAGGACTTTACAGCATCGAGGCTGATCCGGCGGCCAGCCAGTCCGTCAGCGGACGCTTCGGCGTCCAGGCCGGGCAACTGGATCGCCGGCGCTATGCCCGGAACCACTGTCTGGACCGGTACGCTGGCGCGCAGACTGAGTATCGCGCGTGTGACGCTGGCGCGTCCACGCGATCCGGGGACCCGTCGATGTCGAACGATGCGCGGGATACGCAAGCCGCTGCCGTGGGTGAGGTCGAGCAGCAGCGCCTGCAGGGCCCCGAGACGACCGATGGTCGTACCGGGCGCGCAGGCGAAGACGCCGGCGGGCAGAACGCGGGCGCCCAGAACCGGTCCGTGAACGCCCAAAGTGATGGCGCAGGTCCGGAGAATGCCGACCCGCAGTCGGTCGAGAACATGATGCCAGGTCTGCATATCGTCGACATGAGCGTCGACCGCGCCCAGCGGGAGCAGGGCGACGTGCTGCTGATTCGCGGCGAGGTGGTCAACGCGGATGATGAAAGGCACGAGTTGCCCGGCTTGAAGGGCCAGATCGTCGACCCCCGCGGCACGGTGCTGCAGCGTTGGACCTTCCTCGCCAACGCCCGCGCGTTGGCGCCGGGAGAGCGGACCGGCTTCACCACCGTGCGCGACGCGACCGAGGAAGGCGGCAAGCGCGTCGAGATTCGCTTCCAGATCGAGGACTAGGCTGGCAAGCGAGCATGTACGCAGTTCGCGCGTGCGCCTGCGGCTTTCTGTGTAGGGCAGGCCGTAGCAGCCCATTCTTGGTGTGATGGGGGCAGCTAAGATGCTCAGCAGCAGAAGCGGGAACGGCCTGCATGGGGCTGTCCTGCCTGCTGCTCGACCGGCCCCCATGGACACGATCGGGTCGGTTTGAGCCGGTGTTGGCATCCCCCCGACCCGATCAAATCGGTTCAGCGGACTGGCCAGGCGCTTACGCTTACACCTCAGATTTATTGGACAGGTATTCGCGCGCCAGGCGCTTGCCGTCCTCGACGGCCGGCTGGGTGAACGGATCAACCTCCAGCAGGTCGGCCGCGATCACGGTCTCCAGCATGAAGTGCATGAACAGCCCGCCCAGGGTCATCTCGTCCAACTGTGCGACGTCGATCGTGCGCACCGGGCGGTCGCTCCGCTGCAGTGTCTCGACCGTGGCGCGCGCTTCGGCGGCCAGTAGCGCGCCCATGCGGGTGTTGGCCAGGTAGTCGATTTCCGGGTCGTCCAGGATCGTGGCCGGCGCGGCCGGACCCGGGCTTTCACCAGTGACGCGGAGGATCGTGAACAGCTTGTCGGGACGTCCGTCGAGGTAGAGCTGCAGCTGGCTGTGCTGGTCCACCGCACCCAGAGCGTCGATCGGTGTGGTACCGGTGCCGTTCTTACCCAGGCTTTCCGCCCACAGCTGCCGGAACCAACGGGTGAACGAGCCGAGCCGGTCGCTGTAGGCCATCAGCACGGATTGCGAGACACCCAGGTCGTGCATGGCGCCGACCTGCAGGGCCGCACCCTGGGCTGGGGCGCTCAGTTCCGGCTGTTCGGCGCTCATGGTTTCGCTCAGCATCTCGGCCGCGCCGGCGCGCAGTTCGCGCACATTCATGCCGAGCAGACGCGCGGGCAGCATGCCGACATTGGAGAGCACGGCGAAGCGACCGCCGATGTCTTCGTCGTGGGGCAAGGTCGCCAGGCCGTAGCGCCTCGCCAGACGGGTGAGCGGGCTGTCCTTCGGCTCGGTGATGACGGTGATCCGCTCCTTCATCGCCCCGGGGCTGAGGTGCAGTTCGAGGTTCGCCATTACGATCCCGAGTTGCATCAGCGTTTCCGCCGTGCTGCCGGATTTGGAGATCGCAATCACACCGGTCTTGGCCAGATCGATCCGGGTGCACAGGGCCTTGAAGGTCGCTGGATCGACGTTTTCCATGAAATGCAGGCGCGGGGCGCCGGCCGGCGGTCCGAAGCCTTGATCGACCAGGGCGGCGGTGGCTTTGCCGCCCAGCGAAGAACCGCCGAGGCCCAGGATGAGCACGTCGTCGAAGCTGGCCTGATAGCGCTCGGCGATGGAATCGATCGAGTCCAGGTCATGGGTCGTCTTCGCCGCTTCCAGGCAGCGCAAACGTGGGTTCCCCAAGTCCTGTGCCATTGCTTCGACGGCACGGCCCGCGCGTGCGGCCAGGTCTTCATGGGTCTTGTTGGTGATGCGGCCGCTTTGGTTTTGGGCGATCGCGCCGGACAGGTCTTGATTGAGCGAGTTGGCCATCTCGGGTCGAACCTCGGGTTGGCTGGGAGTGATACGACTCACCCGTAAAACAGGGCGCCCTGCACGGGGCGCCCTGTTGAAAACGGCGTGAGGGGAAATGGTGTGGCTAGCGGTTAGCGGCTGACTGCGAGATGCGGCGGGCTTGCCATGACCAGGAGCGTCCGAAGCTGTCTTGCCCCGTGCCCTCGATCCGGTCACGGGCCACCAGCTTGCCGGTGCGCGTGCTCCGGCTCCGTGTGCCGGAATCGAAGCTTAGACGGACCTTTCGGCCATCGCGTTGCCATGACCAGTTGCCAACTGGCGCCTCGACGCGACCGTCCGGTCCGAGGGTGATGATGATTGACTGGCTCGGGCCGCCGCTGAGGCGCCAGCGCGTTCCGGTCAAGTCGATTTCGGACAGCTGCGGCGTGGCCTGCTTATCCGTATCGGCCTGCCGTTGGTCCGACTGTTGAGCCGGCGCGTTATTCCCAGGAGCAGCGACGTTGTCGTTATCTGCCTTGGCATCCGGAGTGGTGTCTGTGGGGGTGGACCGGGGCGATGTCTGGGGATCGGCTGTGGCCTGGCCGCTCTCAGGAGTCTGATTGGTTGGCGCCGGCGAGGTCGTGTTCGTTGCGGTGGGGGAGTCGTCAGGCGTGGCGTGTGCGATGGGCCGGTCGACGGTCGTCTCGACGGCATTGTCGGAGAGGCGCAGCTTGGTCGGGGCCGTATCGGCCTTACGGTCGTGTGTGCGCGCCCCATCTTGGTTGTCGGAGTTGTCAGCGGCCTGCGTGGCGTTGGGTCCGGTGTTTTTGTCGGACTGGGGCGCTGACTTGACCGCGGCCAGCAGGCTGGCGCTTGGCTCGCCGGTCGGTTTCAGATCGCGATCCCGCTGGAAGGCCCGGATGCCCGCGCGCGTCTTCGGGCCAAAGGTGCCGTCGATCGGCCCGGCATCATAGCCAAGGACTGTCAGGCGGCGCTGGATAGTTTGGACCCTCGACGTCTCATAGCTCACGTTCTGTGGGGACGCTTCGGGGCTGGTAGTCTGGTCCTTCGATGGCGGGTCGGTTGGTGCCGCGCAGGCCGCGAGGACCAGCATTCCGGCCGCCGGGATGAGATGTCTTGCTTCCATCATAGTCAGACGTGCGCTCTTAGCCATGAGGCGCCCCCTAGCTGTCGTTGTTGTCAGGCAGGCGATCCGCGGACCACTGCCAGCGTTCGCCAAACGTGTCCTGACCCCAGCCGGTCATGTGCCGCGGGCCGCGGAGCTTGCCGATCAGGCGTGAATTCAGACGGCTGCCGCTGTCGTAATGGATCACCACACGGCCATCCTGACGCTCCCAACGCCAACTTCCGGCGGGAGCCTGGATCGTGCCGCCGCGTCGAAATTCGAGAACGATGTTCTCACCTTGCGGGTGGTGTAGCCGCCAGCGTGTGCCGGGCAGTGCGATCTCGGTATCGCCGGTCTGTTGGTCATCGCCCTGAGCGGTCTCTGTCTGACGGTTTTGGCCGTCTTGTTGATCCGCTTCAGCTTCTTCCCGAGCGGTATCCTCCGCGCGCTTGCGCTGCAGGGCCTTGGCAAGGCGCTGGCGCACGTCCTGGTCGGGCATGCCGATAACCGGCATGTCGTGATCCCGTTCGAACGCCATGATTGCCTTGCGGGTGGTCTGACCGTACTGACCATCCACCGGGCCCGCGTCGTAGCCAAGGGCGTCCAGGTGCTTCTGGATTTGCCTTACCTCGGCGCGCGTTGCGGCGACGTCGTCCGTGCCCGCTGCGGCGGGCGGTACAGGAGAAACCGCGCCCACGCCCCAGGTTACGAGACCCAGGGCAAGCACGGCCCCGAGCAAGGCATGGGCTCGCTTGGCTTTGGACTGTCCGGCTGGCCGTTTCATACCCAATCAATCGCCAGATGCCGCTTTCTATTCCGCGCGCGCCGGGCTTGGCGGCGCATAGCAGCTGCGTCTCTGATGGGTGGGAATAAATCGGCAAGATCGCGGGTCGATCTCGTTAGCGGACGCCCCGGAACCTTTGGATCCCCCCTCTAGATTCCTGAAGGACGCTCTGGGGCGCTCCGCCCAGGTCCGGCTTCTCCCCCCTGAGCCGGGCCGTGTTGCTCGGGACCGGCATGAAGCACCCTCGGCATGCCGGCCCCGATGGATGCCTTGTGGCGACCGCCCCGCAGTTCCGTCTCGCGAGAGCTGCGGGGCGTTTCCGTTCCAGCCCGCGCGTTGGGCCTCAAACGGACCGGCCGAGAGTTAACCTTCAATGACGGAACGGAATAACGCAGTCGCCGCCGCGTCCATGCGGTCGGATAGCAAGATCAAATCATTCGATTGACTAAAACGCAGCATCCTCGGAAAGGAGTTCCTGCGATGAGTGAACGCGTTCGTACGGCCGTCATCCCGGCCGCCGGTCTTGGCACGCGGTGCCTGCCCGCCAGCAAGGCGGTGCCGAAGGAGATGATGACCGTGGTGGACAAGCCGGTCATCCAATACGCCGTCGAAGAGGCCTTCGAGGCCGGTATTGAGCGCGTGGTGCTGGTCACCGGTCGCGGCAAGACCGCGATGGAGGATCATTTCGACATCGACGAGTCGCTCGACCAGACCCTGAATGACAAAAGTAAAACGACGGAACTCAACGCGGTCCGCAATACCGAGCTGGACAGCGGCCGTCTGATCGCCGTGCGGCAGAACGAGGCGAAGGGCTTGGGCCACGCCGTCTGGTGCGCCCGCCATGTGGTCGGGGACCAGCCGTTCGCGGTGATCCTGCCGGATGATCTGGTGCTCGCCGAGCGGGGCTGTTTGGGTCAGATGCTGGACGTCCACGATCAGGTCGGCGGCAATCTCGTCGCCGTGCAGGACGTCCCGCGTGAGATGACCAAGAAGTACGGCGTGCTCGACGTCATCAGTGAAGACGGGAAGCTGGCGCGTGCCAACGGCTTGGTGGAGAAGCCGGAGCCGGACGTGGCGCCGTCCACGCTTGCGGTGATCGGCCGCTACGTCCTGCAGCCCGAAGTGATGAAGGCGCTCGACGATCAGGGTCCCGGCGCGGGCGGCGAGATTCAGTTGACCGACGCACTGGCCCGCCTGCTGGGCACGCAGCCGTTCCATGGCTTCCGGTTTGACGGCACGCGCTACGACTGTGGCGATAAAAGCGGCTTCGTCGAGGCAAACGTGGCGTTCGCCCTGCAGCGCGCTGATCTGGGGCTGGCCGAAAGGCTGCACGCGCTCACGAGCCCCAACGCCCGGCAGGCCGCCTAGTCGAGCCGGCTGGTTCACCCCCGAAACCCGACATTCTTTCCTGTCGTCGCCGTGGCCAACAGTCGGCCGCGGCGACGCGAACGCACGCGTGGAGTACCATGTCGCCTCGTGAGGTGATGGCCACCCTGGACGAACGCTTCGTGCCGACCGTCGCCGGCTTCTGGGCCAGGTTCGCGGCTACGGGCCTGCTCGTCTACGTGGCCGCGATGCTGGTCTTGTTCCTGCCGACATCGGTTTTCCTGCCGGCTTCCGGTACGTTCATTCTATCGATCGGCATCATCGGGATTTGGCGCTATTCCTGGTGGGCGGTCCAGGCCGTGCGCGCGCTGTATTATCGGCGCGTGCGCTTCCCGCAATACCGCGCCGACGCGGAATCGATCGCCGACAACAAGGTCGATCACGTCTACGCGCTCGTCACCTCGTATCAGATCGAGCCGGAGGTGACCTGGCCGGTCTACACCTCGCTTTTGACCGAGATGAAGCGCTATGGCGTGCCGGCCACGGTGATCGCGGCGATCAGCCACGAGTCCGACCGCGATGTCCTGATGCGCGTGGTCGAGGACGTTGGGCTGCCGGATCACATCGAACTGGTCACGATGTACCAGGACGGCACCGGCAAGCGCCCGGCGATGGCCGAAGCGCTGCGCGCGATCTCCCGGCGGATGCCGAGCGAGAACTCGGTGTGCATCTTCATGGACGGCGATTGCCGGCTGAACGGCGGCACACTCGAGAAGGCGCTACCGTTCTTCAAGTCGATGCCGGATGTGGGCGGCGTAACGGTCGACAACCGGGGCATCACCACGGGCGGTCCCTGGACCAAGGAGTGGTACGACGTCCGCTTCGCCCAGCGCCACCTGGTGATGAGTTCGCTGTCGCTGTCGCGCAAGCTGCTGGTGCTGACCGGCCGCTTCTCGGTCATCCGGGCGCGGTTGGCCACGGACAAGACGTTTATCGAGCAGCTTGAGCACGATTCTATCTATCACTGGCGTTTCGGCCGCTTCCAGTTCTTGAGCGGCGACGACAAGTCGACCTGGTTCTGGCTGCTGAAGAACGGCTGGAACATGCTCTATGTGCCCGACGCCCGCGTTGATGGCTTCGAGGAGCTTCCCGGCAAATGGCTGCCGACCTCGGCGGCGTCGCTGATGAAGCGCTGGTTCGGCAACATGATGCGCACCAACGGCCGCGCCATCGCGCTTGGCCCCGGCCGGGTCGGCGGGTTCGCCTGGTGGGCGCTGATCGACCAGCGGATCACGATGTGGACCGCCCTTGTCGGACCGCTCGTCGCGGTCGTGCTGTCGATCATGTACGACGTGCGCATCCTGGCGGCCTATATCCTCTGGGTCTTGGGCACGCGGCTGATCCTGACTGCCGTTCTGGGGGCGCAGCGCGGCCGCTTCTCTCCGCATTGGCCGTTTCTGCTGCTGTTCAACCAGATCCTGGGCGCGATCATGAAGAACTATGTCGCGTTCCGGATGAACCGGCAGAAGTGGACGCGCCAGGAAATCTCCGCCGGCGAGCCGGAAAACACCACAAAGCGCAAGCTGCAGCGTGCGGGCTCCAACCTGGTGCACGCCACCGCTGTGCTGGCCTTTCTGGTGGGCATCTTCTTCTACACCGGCTTCTTCACCGTGCCCGAGCGCACGACCGTGCGCGAAGCGACGGCCTCTCCCCTGGCCGCGACCAACGACACGATGTGGGTGCGCAACATCCTCGACGATCTGCCGAGCGGGCGCACGCTCGATCTGCCGGAGGGCCGCTATGCGCTGAACGGTGGCCTGACGTCCCAACGGCCCGACCGGGCGATCCGCGGTGCCGGCGTGAAGCAGACGACCCTCACCCTATTACCGGATGGCGATGCCTCCACCGCCACCGATTGGAAGCGCGTGCGCTGCACGGGGGAGCAGCCGTCCCAGGCCTGCCGAACGGGTGGGCCGGTTCCGGTCCGCCTGCGCCACCTGACGCTGCGCGTACCGCGTGACTGACGCCCCGCCGCGCATTTCAAAGAATTTTCACTGCCACAGCCCGTACGCCGAGGACTGAGCGAGGACGCGATATGACCGACAACGATAAGCATTCCAACGGCAAGGAGCGCGCCGAGCCGATGCTGGCGACCGACCGCCTCCGCACCGAGCGCCGCGATCAACGTAAGCATGTGCGCGTCGAACTGCCCTTCGAAGCGCAGATCGATGGCAAAACCTATGTCGGTCGCGACGTTTCCTTAAACGGCTTCGGCATCGACAAGGCACTGTCGTTCCATGAGGGCGACAACGTCCATGCCGAACTGATCTTCAAGTTCAAGGGCTTCACCGTGAACCTGCCGGTCACCGCCAAGGCGAGCGGCACCGGCACCACGGGGCGCACCGGGTTCGAGATCACGTCGATCGAGGACGATGAGCTGGAGGTGTTGCGCAAGCTGATTACCGCGCACCTGTCCGGCACGCTGGTCTCGATCGATGGGCTGTTGGTTTCGACCGACGGTCAGGTGGCTCGCAAGGCGAAGAAAACCGGCCATGCGCATTCGGCGAAGAACCGCAAACGCGGGTCCGGTCTGGGCACGCTCGTGCGTTGGGGCGCCGTCGCATCGGTCGCCGTCGCCCTGCTGCTGCTGGCTGGCACCTCGTTTTACGAGCGTCTGTTCGTCGTCGACTCGCCGTTTGCCGCTACGACCGCGCCGCGCGTGGACATGCGTGCCTCAGGCAGTGGCCGGTTCAAGGACATGGGCATCGTGCCCGGCGATCGGGTGAAGGCGGACGAGAAGATCGGCCGGATCATCAACGATGAGCTGGTCTCCGAACTCGCCATCGCGCAGGCGACCTTCCAATACCAGAAGCAGCTGATCTCCAAGCTTCGGGAAGCCCGGGAGCAGGGCGGCGATGCCGCGGCGGAGGCGATCGCGGCCTCGCTGTCCAACTCCAACCGCTCTGGCTCGTCCGGCAAGCGCGACGTTGCCACGCTGCTGACGATCGAGAAGCGGATCGAACAGCTGGTCTCGAAGAAGAACCTGCAGCGGGCCCGGATCGCCGCGCTGAACCAGCAGGACAAGGGCAATACGATTTATTCGCCGTGCGATTGCATCGTACACTGGGCCCGCGGTGGCGCTGGCGGTACCTGGGTGCACAACGGCGACAAGCTCTACGAGCTGATCCCCGCCTCGCCGGACAAGGTAATGGTCGAGGCGCAGATTCCGATGAGCGAAGTGCGCGAGATCAAGCGGTTCCAGAAGGCCAATATCGAGCTGCCCAATCGGGAGCAGACGATCACCGGCCGGGTCGTCGAGGTGAAGCTGGAGGGTGAGCACCGTCCGCGCGCCGGCTTCCCCAAGTGGGTCCGGCAGGACCTGAGTAAGGCGACGGTCCTGATCGCGCCCGAGAAGAAGATTGCCCAAGTCGGCGTCGGCACGCCGGTCGACGTCAGCTTCTCCGGCACGCCGCAGTCGCTGCGCACCATCCACAACACGGTGACGGAAGTGGCCAGCAGTCTGGTCGATCAGGTGCTGACCGATGACAGCGCCCAGGCGGCCCGCGGCGATCTGCCGGAGAAGCCGCAACCTCAGAACTAACGTGCCCGCACGCTCAGCCGCCGCGCCCGGTTCCGGCGTTGGTCGCCGGTCGGGCGCGGTACGGGATGGAATAGTGAACCGGTGTGCGGGTCTCCCCAACACCCCGATGAATAACAGGGAAGAGCTATGAAGATCGCGATGATTGGCACCGGCTATGTCGGTCTGGTGTCCGGCGTCTGCTTTGCGGAGCTTGGTTTCGAGACGGTCTGCATCGACAAGCAGGCGGACAAGATCGACGGGCTGGAGCGCGGCGTCATGCCGATCTACGAGCACGGCCTGGAAGAGATGGTCGCGCGGAACTTCGCCGCGGGCCGGATCAGCTTTTCCACCGACCTGGCGGGCAGCGTCGCCGACGCGGACGCCGTGTTCATCGCCGTCGGCACCCCAAGCGACGTCGATGGCCGGCCGGATCTGTCGGCGGTTTACGCAGCCGCGCGCGAGATCGCTAACGCGGTGACCGGCTACACGGTGGTGGTCAACAAGTCGACCGTTCCGGTCGGCACCGGTGCCGAGGTCGCCCGGGTGATCCACGAAACCAATCCGGACGCGGATGTGGATGTCGCTTCCAATCCCGAGTTCCTGCGCGAAGGCCAGGCGATCGGCGATTTCATGAACCCGGACCGGGTGCTGCTGGGTGTCCCGAGCCCGCGGGCGGGGCAGGTCCTGCAGACGATCTACCAGCCGCTCAAGGATCAGGGGGCGCCGGTGATCGAGACGGTGCGCGAAAGCGCTGAGATCGCGAAGTATGCGGCGAACAGCTTCCTCGCCACCAAGATCACTTTCATCAATCAGGTCGCCGACCTGTGCGAGCGCGCCGGTGCTGACGTCGATGACGTGGCGCAGGCGATCGGCCTAGACCCGCGGATCGGCAGCAGCTTCCTGAAGGCCGGTCCCGGCTATGGCGGCTCCTGCTTCCCGAAGGACACGCGTGGCTTCGCGAGCGTCGCGCGCGATTACGGCAGCGACCAGGAGGTCGTGGATGCCGTGATCGAGGCCAACGAGAACCGCAAGTACCGCATGGCCGAACGGATCGTCGACGCCGGCGGCGGCGATCTGCGCGGCAAGACGGTCGCGGTGCTTGGCCTGACCTTCAAGCCCGACACCGATGACATGCGCGCCTCGCCCAGCCTGGTCATCGTGCCGGAACTGCAGCGCCACGGCGCCAAGGTGCGCGCCTACTGTCCGGGTGGCATGGGCAACGCCAGCGAGATGCTGGAGGGCGTCGATTTCTGCGATGGCAAGGAAGACGCCGCTCACAATGCCGATGTCGTGGTCGTCCTGACCGATTGGGCTGAGTTCAAGCAGATGGACCTCGTACAGATCGGCCAGCGGGCGCGCGGCAATACACTGATCGACTTGCGCAACCTGTTCGATCCGCAGCAGGTCCTGGATGCCGGCTTCACCTATTTCAGCGTGGGACGTCCGGCCAGCCAGGCGATGCAGGGATCGGATCTTGGAGCGATCGAAGACATGCCGCGGTTCGCGGCGGCAGGCGAGTGAGGCAAACCATGACCGATCATTCCCGCTTCTTCCATAAAGCCGGCTGCTTTGCGGTCCCGGCCGCGGCGCTGGCGTTCGCCATTGCCGCGGTGGTGGGCGCCCCGCAGGGGCAGGCGGCCGACGGGCAGCAGGATCGGATCAAGGGATTCCCGAACGCGGCCAATTCCGATTATGTCCCGCGCAAGCGGGTCGCCGGCTGTGCCCAACGTTACGGTGATGCGGCCAGGCTCGGGATCGATCCGGGCGATACCGGCCAGCCGCTCGACAAGGCAATCGAACAGGCCAAGCTGGGCCGTGTTTGGGGGGTCGAGAAAAACGCCTCGATCACTTCCTCGCCCGATGGCGCCGCCATGGAGGTTGTTTACCCGAAGGGCTCCTATAGCCCGGGGGCCGACGATGCGCCGCGTGGTGGTGCCGGCTTCGTGGCCGAATTCGGCGCCGGCGATGGGCTGGAGCGCGCCTGCCTGACCTATAATGTACGCTTCCAGGACGACTTCTACTTCAAGAAGGGCGGCAAGCTTCCGGGCCTTTACGGCGGCAACGCGCCGACCGGCGGTGATGAGGTGACCGGCACGAACGGCTTCTCCGCGCGGCTTATGTGGCGGTCGCTCGGTGCTGGGGAGGCCTACGCCTACGTCGTCAACAAGCCGGATGACTATGGCCTGTCGATTGGCCGCGGGGCCTGGCAGTTCCAGCCGGGAGCATGGCAGGCGATCCAGATGGAGGTCGTCCTCAATGATCCAGGCAGGGCCAATGGCCGGTTGCGTGTTTGGGTCGACGGTCGGCAGGTGATCGACAAGGGGCAGCTGGTCTATCGCACCGATCGGGGCGTGAAGATCGACGGCCTGATCTTCCAGACCTTCTTCGGTGGTGGCGACAAGTCGTGGGCCAGCCCGAAGGATCAGAGCGCCGCGTTCTCAGACTTCAAGATCTACCAGCCGCAGCGGGGCGAGGGATGAACGCCCGCAGAAGCATTGTGACGACGGCTCGACATGCGGGGCTCTGGCTCGCTGTGGCGGCGCTGACGGTGCAGGCGGCTCTGGGTGTGCCGACGGCCACCGCTGAAACCAGCCAGCCAGACCGCCAGTCCGAGGACGGTAACAAGTTCAACCGTGGTCAGACCGCGGTCACCGGAGCTGACGGGTTGGTCTCGATCAAAGAGCGCGAGGCCTTTCCCCTCGAGCAATACAAGGTGCACGACGACGACGCGAGCTACTTCGACGTCGAACAGCGCCGCCAGTTCATCCAGAGCCATGGTACGCCGGCCATGCTGGCGCAGGCCGAACAGCTGTCGCTATCGCAGTCCTGCGCCGATGCGATGAACATGCCGGTGATGTCGCATAAGATTCAGCTGCCGGGCTTCTATCCGCAACCCAAACGGTGGCGGCAGGCCGCGCAGCCGTTCTTCGCGTTCGAGGATGCGGTGACGCGCCTGGCCGGGCGGTGGGTCGTCACCGGCAACCCGGAGCCGGCCAGGTGCCTGACCCGGATGCTGGCAAAGTGGGCGCGGGAAGGTGGTTTCATGACCTTCTCCTTCGCCCAGGCGACGCCGCAGGCGTGGTTCGCCATCGAATCCTCGCTGTTCGCCGCGGGTCTCGCCTATTCGACGGTCAGCGAATTCGCCGCGCGGGAAATGCCGGAGAAGGCGCAGAAGGTCGAAGACTGGCTGAACGCCGTCTCGCGCGAGCATATCTCCAAAAAGTCGGACGGGCCGTCCTGCTGCAACAACCACTTCTATCGCCGAGGTTTGCACGCTGCCATCAACGGCGTGGTGTCGGACGATGACGAGTTGTTTCGCTACGGGGTCGCCGCACTTTACTCGGCCCTGCACGAGGCGAACCCTGATGGCAGCCTGCCGCGCGAGCTTACCCGCGGTACGCGTGCGGTCCACTACCAGAACTACGCCAACATCTATCTCAGCCTGATCGCCCAGATCGTCCAGCGGCAGGGGTATGACATCTACGACGTCGAGGTGAAGGACCGCACGTTGAAGACCTTGGCGAACTGGGCCGTCGACGTGGTCCGCCATCCCGCCAAGATCGATCCATACGTCACCGATTCCCAGAACCGCTGGTTCATGGACGATCCGCAGTATTTTGCCTGGATGGAAACCTACATTCGCGACTTTCCGAACGAGGGCATGCAGAAGCTGCTGACCCCGCGCCGTCCGACCTACAACCGGTCAGCCGGTGGCTTCATGACCCTGTATTTCCGCAAGCCGGATCCCAGCAACGAAGCAACCTCGCAGACCTTGGTGCAGGTCGGGAATGCCTTCGTCAGCGAGACGGAGAGCTGCGCGAAAGATCCGCGTTGGCACCAGAAGCGTGACATCGAGTGGCGGCGGCAGTGCGAGCGCACGCTGCGTGAGGAGCCGCCGCGTAAGCATTCCACCGGGGCCGACATCTATAGCGATCAGTTGTCGGAACAACCGGACCAGTAAACCAGTCGGTACGGACAAGACCAGCGCCGCGCGCCCAGCCAACGCGTCCAAGGAATGTGCAGGCACAGCCGCCGCCGGCGCTTACGCGACTTGCCGGGAGGAGCTTTTTCGATGACCCACGCCAATACGGCGCGATCTGTCAGTGCGCTTGTCGCCATCGCGGTGGTGAGCGGGAGCCTTGCGGCCTGTACGACGTCCGGCGGTCGTGTGCAGGGCTACTACGAGCTGCCCCGGGCGACGGAAGGCCGGATGGAAGCGGCTCAGCTCGCCATGGATCGCGGTAACTACGAGCAGGGGCTGCCGGTGTTCCGCGACCTCGCCAGCGAAGGGTGGCCACACGCGCAGTACGAACTGGGCAAGGCCTACCTGAAGGGCCATGGCGTGACGCAGGACAAGGAGAAGGCGGCTGACTACTTCAAGAAGGCGATCGCGGTGAACTCCAAGCGCCGCGATCAGGCCTCCTTCTATCTGGGCCGGATGTACATGAACGGCGAAGCGGTGCCGCAGGATTATGCCCGCGCCCGCGAGCTGTTTGAGCGCGCCCTCAAGGGCAGCCGCTACACCGGCCCTTACGACAAGGCCGGCTGGCCGCTTGGCGAGATGTACGAGAAGGGGCTGGGTGTCGAGCAGGATTACGAAAAGGCCGTCGAACTCTACAAACAAGCCTCCACCCACAATGGCGGCGACGCCGACGCCTACATGCGCCTGGCACAGATGTACCGCGAAGGTAAGGGTGTCCCGGTCGATCACGCCCAGGCCCTGGAATACATCCAGGCGGCGATGCAGACCCTTCGAGAGAAGTCCCGCGAAGGCAAGCTCTACGCCACCGCCGAGCTGTGGCGGCGCTACCGCGACGGCGAGATGGTGCCGCAGAACTCCGACAAAGCGCTGTCGTGGCTACGCAAGGCTGCCGAAGGTGGCCATACCCATGCGCAGACCGCGTACGGCTGGCGCTTGGTCGCCGGCGAGGGCGTCGACAAGAACCCGGAGCGGGGGTTCGAGATGCTTCGGGATTCGGCGAACGAAGGCCACGGCTATGCCATGCAATTACTTGGCCGGGCGTACGCCGATGGGGTCGGCGTCGAACGCGATCCGCAAGCCGCGCTCGATTGGTACCGCACGGCCGCCGATCACGGACAGCTTGGGGCCATGGCTTGGCTCGGCCGCGCCTATCAGGATGGCACCGGCGTTGAGCCGGATGGTGCGAAGGCCGCCAAATGGCTGCGCAAGGCGGTCGATAAGGGCCACAAGTCCGCCCGCATCGATCTTGCCGAGCTTTACCTGACCGGGCGCGGCGGCGTTCAGGCGCATCCAGAGAAGGCGGTGGCCCTGCTGCAGGAAGCGGCCGATCAAGGCGAGGTCCGGGCGCTCGCGAAACTGGGCGAGGCGTACTATCAGGGACTCGGCGTTCGGCAGGATGTGCGCAAGGCGTTCGGCCTGCTGCAGCGCGCGGCTGACCAGGGCTACGTCAACGCATACGACGATATCGCCGAGATCTTCCTGGAGGGCAAGGGCGGCTTCCAGAAAGACCCGCAGCGCGCGCTCAGCTGGCTGCGTCGTGCTGCGCAGGAGGGCAACCCCAGTGCGCTCACCACGCTTGCCGAACTGCGCCTGGAAGGTCGTGGGTCGGTGGCGCAGAACCAGTCGGTCGGGCTGCAGCTGCTGCGCGAAGCGGTGAACAAGGGCGACACCTACGCCATGGTGGTCATGGGCGATGTCTACGCCGAAGGCCAGGGGGTGGAGCCCGACCTGCAGAAGGCGGCCGATTGGTACGGTCGCGCAGCCGACCAGGGCCACACCACGGGGCTGGTCAAGCTTGGCAAGCTGTATCTGGACGGGGACGGCGTCGAACAGGACGGCGAGCGTGCCAAGCAGCTACTGGAAAAGGCCGTCGCCCGCGGGGATATGAACGCCAAGGTCGCCCTTGGGGCTGCCTATCTGGAAGGGGCGCCGCTGGCGCATGAGCCGGAGCGCGGCATCGCCTTGATCGAGGAAGCGGCTGCCGCTGGCGATGCTTATGCCATGACCGAGCTCGGGCGCGCTTACCTGAAAGGCAATGGCGTCCAGCCGGACCCGCAGAAGGCGCAGCGCTGGCTCACCAAGGCCGCCGATCAGGGGCAGACCGGTGCGCGGGTTACGCTCGGCCGTGCCTACCTGGATGGCGAGGGCGGCTTCCCGCGTCGTCCCGAGAAGGGGCTCTCGCTGCTTGGCAAGGCGCGGGAAGCGGGCAACCCCTATGCCACCACCGCGATCGCCAAGGCCTATCTGCACGGCAACGGTGTCCAGCGAAACACCGACCGGGCGCTGTCCCTGCTGCATGACAGTGCGCAGTCGGGCCACGCCTATGCGATGTCGATCCTGGGGGACGCCTATGCCAACGGCACCGGCGTGGCGCAGGACGGCGACAAGGCACTCGAATGGCACGAGCGCGCGGCCGAGAAGGGGCAGCTCGGCTCGATGCTCTCGGTCGGCCGGATGTACCTGGATGGCAAGGGCGTGCCCCAGAACGGCGAGAAGGCCAAGCGTTGGCTGGAGAAGGCGATCTCGCGCGGCCATGCGGGTGCGATGAGAGAGCTTGGCGGCGCCTATCTGGCTGGCAAGGCGCTGCCGCAACAGCCCGCGCGTGGGGTGGATCTGCTCCAGAAGGCCGCGCAGAAGGGGCACCGGTACGCCATGCTGGAATTGGGCCGCGCTTACCTGGACGGTCGCGGCGTGCAGCACAACGCGCAGGCGGCGGAGCGCTGGTTGAACCGGGCCGCCAACCGCGGCCTCGATGGTGCGATGGTCGAACTGGGCCGCGCCAAGCTGCTGGGCGAAGGCCTGCCGCAGGATCAGGACGCAGGGATCGCCTGGCTGAAGAAGGCGGCAGATCGTGGCCACACCTTCGCGCGGACGGCGCTCGCCAACGCCTATCTCGATGGCTACGGCGTCGAGCAGGATGTGCCCAAGGCGATCGAACTTCTGGAAAAGAGCGTCGAAGATGGCCACGCCTACGCCATGGCCACGCTCGGCCGCGCCCTGGTGAAGGGCGAGGTTACCGACCGTAACGTCGAGCGCGGCGCCGACCTGCTGCTTCGGGCGGCCCGCAAGGGGCACCAGGGCGCCTTCGTTTCGCTCGCCCGCGCCTACCTGAACATCCAGGGGGCGCAGGCGCAGAAACGCCAGGTGATCCTCTGGGTCGATCGGGTGCTTAACGCCCAGACCCAGACGTCCGTCGAGGCGCTGGGCCAGGCCGTTGCGAGAGCGATCGAGCAGCAAGGCCTTGGCAACAGCAGCGGCGAGGATGGGCCAGGCAATGACGTCAGCTAGCCGCTAGTTCTGCCGCCGGCCGCGTCCCAATCGGCGCGACCGGCCCCACCCATCTCTGAAAGACAACCGTGTCGTCCGGTGTGCCTGGCCGCACATCGCGCACGTGGCCTCGGTCCCGCAGCGCCACGACGGGGGCGGTGTTTCCCGTCCATGGGCGATCAAGGGGCCGTGGTGGCACGCTCATCAACTGGAGAGCAAACCATGGCTGATCCAGCCTTCATCCGCGAATTCTCCGAACTCCGCGCCGGCGACGTCAGCCAGGTGGGCGGCAAGAACGCCTCCCTCGGCGAGATGATGGCCAACACCCGCAGCGCGGGCATCGCGGTGCCCGATGGCTTCGCCACGACCGCGGCCGCCTACTGGGCATTCCTGGACGCGACCGGTTTGCGCGCGGAGATCGAGGAAGCGATGGCCGAACTGCAGGACGATCTGGGCAATCTGCCCGAGATCGGCCGGCGCGTGCGGAGCATGATCGAGGAAACCGACCTGCCGGCGGCGATGTATGACGGCATCGCTGCGCACTATGGCGCGATGTGTCGGGAGGCCGGCTTGACAGCGGTCGAGGTCGCGGTGCGCTCCAGCGCCACCGCAGAGGACCTCCCGGACGCGAGCTTCGCGGGACAGCAGGAGAGTTTCCTGAACGTCCACGGGCTGGATGCTGTCGTGCACGCGACGAAGAAGTGCCTGGCTTCGCTCTACAATGACCGGGCGATCGCCTACCGGATCGAGCGCGGCTTCGATCACGACAAGGTCGCGCTGTCCGTGGGCATCCAGCGCATGGTGCGTGCCGACTGTGGGGCAGCCGGCGTGATGTTTTCGATCGAGACGGAGACCGGCTTTCCCAATGGGGTCTTGGTCACGGGGGCCTGGGGACTTGGCGAAACGGTCGTCCAGGGCATGGTCGACCCCGATGAATGGCTGCTGTTCAAGCCCCACCTGGAGGACACGGGTAAACGCCCGGTGCTGTCCCAAACGCTGGGCAGCAAGCAGGAAAAGATGGTCTACGCCGGCGGTAGCACGGAGGTCGTGGCGACCAGTGAGGACGAGCGCCGCAGCTTGGTTCTGAGCACGGACGAGGTGCTTCAGCTCGGTCGTTGGGCCAAACGCCTGGAAGAGCACTACGGCCGCCCGATGGATATCGAGTGGGCCAAGGATGGCGTTACCGGCGAACTGTTCGTCGTTCAGGCCCGCCCCGAAACCGTCCAGTCGCAGCGCAACGACGGCAAGCTCAAGAGTTATTGCATCAACAGCGCCGGCGCGACGTTGACGCGCGGCTATGCAATCGGCGACGCGGTGGCCGCTGCGCCGGTTTGCCGGCTGGACTCGCCGGACGAGGCGGACCGCTTCGTCGACGGTTCCGTTCTGGTGACCGGCATGACCGACCCGGACTGGGTCCCCGTGATGCGCCGCGCCGCGGCGGTGGTGACTGAGCAGGGCGGGCGCACCTCGCACGCCGCGATCGTCAGCCGCGAGTTGGAGCTGCCGGCGATCACCGGCACCGGCAACGCCCGCGCGATGCTGGCGGACGGTCAGGAGGTCACGGTGTCCTGCGCGGAAGGCGGCGAGGGCTTCGTCTACGACGGCATCGCCGACTACACGGTTGAGGACATCGATCTGGATCAGGTGCCGCAGACCGACACCGCCGTCATGCTGAACGTCGGCAACCCCTTGTCCGCGCTGCGCTGGTGGCGCTTGCCGAGCGACGGTGTGGGGCTGGCGCGCCTGGAGTTTATCGTGTCCAATCTGATCAAGTGCCATCCGATGGCGCTGATCGATTACGATCGGATCGAGGATGCCGAGGTGCGCGCCCAGATCGATGCGGTCACGCGCGGCTACGACGACAAGGCGCAGTACTTCGTCGACACGCTGGCGCGCGCCGTCGCCCATATTGCGGCGGTGGCGTATCCGAAGCCGGTGATCGTCCGGATGTCGGACTTCAAGACCAATGAGTACGCAGACCTGATCGGCGGCAAGCTGTACGAGCCGGACGAGGAAAACCCGATGCTCGGCTGGCGCGGCGCCAGCCGGTACTACCACGACCAATACCAGCCCGGCTTTGAGCTGGAGTGCGAGGCCTTGCGCGTCGCGCGCGACGTGATCGGCATGTCGAACATCAAGGCGATGGTGCCGTTCTGCCGGACCCCCGATGAGGCTGACCGGGTCATCGCGACGATGGCCAACGCGGGTCTCCGGCGCGGTGAGAACGGGCTGGAGATCTATGCGATGTGCGAGGTGCCGGCCAACGTCGTGTTGGCCGAGGCGTTTGCCGAGCGGTTCGACGGCTTCTCCATCGGCTCGAACGATCTGACCCAGTTGATCCTTGGGATCGACCGGGACTCCAGCCGTCTGTCCAACCTGTTCGATGAACGCGACGATGCCGTGCTGTCGACCATCGCCGATGTAGTCCAGCGCGCGCAGGCGAAGGGCTGCAAGGTTGGCCTGTGCGGGCAGGGGCCGAGCGACCGGGTGGAGTTCGCCCGCGACCTCGTCTCCACGGGTATCGATTCGATGTCGGTCACTCCGGACAGTTTTGTGAAGGTCAAGAACCGCGTCGCCGCGCTGGAGCAGAACTGGGAGTCGGACGCGGTCGCTGACGCGGCCGCCAAGCGCAAGAGGAAGACGAACGGGGCGGCCGGTCACCCGGAATTTCACGGAATAACGGCCGCCGTCGGCAGTCCCAAGACGTAGCAGGCCGCGACCGCCGCAGTCGTCGGTCGAGACAGGCTGGCGACTGCGCGGCGGGCCGTCCCAAGCACCGACATGAGAGGATGCTGTTATGGCTGAAGCGCGCACCCTGGATCCCAGTTTGCTGCGCGAATACGACGTGCGCGGAATCGTGGGCGAGACGCTGTTTGCCGACGACGCCTACGCGCTTGGCCGTGCCTTTGCACGGGTCGTCGCCGATCGGGGCGGTTCGCGGATCGCGGTCGGGTATGACGGCCGGATATCCTCCCCGGAACTGGCCGATGCGTTCGCCAGCGCCCTGGTCGACAGCGGAATGACCGTGTTGGAGGTCGGCCTGGGGCCCACGCCCTTGCTGTATTACGCGACCAAGGTCCGTGGCGCCGATGCCGGTGTCCAGATCACCGGGTCGCATAACCCGCCGGAATACAACGGCCTCAAGTTCATGCTGAACGGCGAGCCGTTCTTCGGGAAGGATATCGCCGAGTTGGGCGAGATTGCCGGGCGCGGTGATTTCGTCGATGGCACTGGCGCGCGCGAGTGGATCGCGGTGATGCCCGAGTATGTCGAGGCGCTGGCCCGCGAACTCGACCTGGCCAGCAACATCCGGGTTGCCTGGGATCCGGGCAACGGCGCTGCGGGCGCGGCGACGCAGATGTTGAAGAAGATCGCGCCCGGTCAGCACACCCTGATCAATGCCGAGGTTGATGGTCGCTTCCCGAACCACCACCCAGACCCGAGCAAGGTCGAGAACCTGGAGCAGTTGCAGCAGGCCGTGCGCCAAGGTCAGTGCGACCTGGGCGTGGCGTTCGACGGTGATGGCGACCGGATCGGCGTGGTCGACGAAGAGGGCGAAGTCCTCTGGCCCGACGAGCTGATGATCCTGTTCGCCCGGGATATGCCCGGGGTCGGCAACAAGGCGCCGATCGTCGCCGACGTGAAGGCGAGCAAGCTGCTGTTCGACAAGATCGCGGAAACCGGCGGCGAACCGATCATGTGGAAGACCGGCCATTCCCTGATCAAGGCGAAGATGGCCGAAACCGGGGCGCAACTCGCCGGGGAGATGAGCGGTCACGTCTTCATTAATGACCGCTGGTACGGCTTCGACGATGCGCTCTACGCTGCCTGTCGGCTGCTGCGCATCGTCGCCGCGCGCAATATTTCGCTGGCGGAATTTCGGCGCAATCTGCCGGAAATCTTCAACACGCCGGAAATCCGGTTCGAGTGTCCACCCGACCGCAAGTTCGAGGTGGCCGGCGAGATCGAGCAGCGGCTTGCCGACGATCCGGACAGCGAGGTGATCACGGTCGATGGGGTGCGCGTGAACACCCCGCAGGGCTGGTGGCTGCTGCGTGCGTCCAACACCCAGGACATGCTGGTAGCCCGTTGCGAGGCGTACGACGCCGAAGGGCTTGAGCAACTCAAGGAGCAGCTGGCCGACCAACTGGCGCTCAGCAACCTGAAGATTCCGGCCGAAATCGAACCCGCCGCCCAGGCCCTGACGACCAGTCAAGGCACCTAGGCGGGCCTCCTGCTGCGATCTGAACAGCGGGTGGCACCAGGGTTTGAACGCGTTCGCGTCCGGTCGCTGAAGGTGGCTTCAGCCTCAGCGATCGGGCGTTCGAATGGACAGAACTGGCCCAAGGCAGAACCGGTGTCTTGCGTTGCGGGGCCGCTTGCCCTTTCGCCTGGGCGTTTGGGGCGCTAGCGTGCGGGCCGTCTCCTGCACTGCCTTGCCCTGGATGGCCCAGCCCGACGCCATGGTCGATATCAGACTGTTCGAAGACGCCGATTGGCCCGAGGTTTGGCGGATCGTCGCACCGGTGTTTCGGGCGGGTCGGACCTATGCAGTCGCCACCGATATCAGCGCCCAGGCAGCGCGTGCGATGTGGGTCGACACCCCGACCGCGACCTACGTCGTGCGGGACGGTGAGGGGCAACTCGTCGGCACCTATTTCCTGCAAGCGAACAAGCCCGGGCCCGGGGATCATGTCGCGAACTGCGGCTATATCGTCGATCCCGAAGCGCGCGGGCAGGGCGTGGCCACGGCGATGTGCCGGCATTCCCAAGAGCGGGCCGTGGCGCTCGGCTTCCGGGCGATGCAGTACAACCTCGTCGTGGCGACGAACGAGCAGGCCGTGGCGCTTTGGCAGCGCGAGGGCTTTGCGATCGTCGGTACGCTGCCGGGGGCCTTCTGCGATCCCGATTATGGCGATGTCGACGCCTACGTCATGTTCAAGACGCTTGTCTAAGCGCGTTGGGTCGGTCGGCAGCGCGCACCGAAACGCGGAGGCTAGACGTCATCGCGTTCGCGGTGAACATGGGTGGCGGTGGGATCCCTGCTGAATCGCGGGCGCACACCACGCTATAAGTTGGCTTTGACGGATGCCGGCGGTTCGTTGCATGACGAATGCCACCCGCTCCCGCGCGTATCATGCCTCTAAATGTGTCTCCGCCTCCTCCCGATGGAAGCAAAATGTGGAAGTAATCGGGGAGGCGTGTTTCCGGTAATGCAGAACGCTGAAAGGTGCGCCGAGTTTTCTAGTAGAAATGTTGTTGTTTTACCAATCAAAAGCGGAACATGCGCGGTGAACACGCGTTCTCATACGCAAGAGAGGCGAGGCATGAGCGATGAGGGGAAGCTTATCATGTTTTTTCGAGAGATGGCGTTGGGGTTTCTCGTCTTCGCGACGAGCGGTTTCGTCCTTGGGCGTGTGCTAGCCACCAAGATGGATATCAACGGCGAGGGGTTGAGCGGTGCCTATATCTGTTACGGGGTAAGCTTCGTTTCGGGTCTGATCGGCATCCTCGTCGCGATTGTCTGAGGTTCTGGGCTGTTATCGCCCGATGGTTAGGGGCGGACGGTGCCAGCTTGTCCAAAATATCTGGGTGGACTCGCAAGCGAAAATCGAGTCGAAATAATGAATGTTAGTCAATCGATGGAATATAGGAGCCGATAAACCCTTCTTCTGGATGGAGCGAGCCAAGGGTGAAAAGCCCGAGAGCCCATCTGGAAGGTCTAGGTTTAATGCATCATCACTATTCGGTTTTGCCGTTG
Organism: Rhodovibrio salinarum DSM 9154; assembly: GCF_000515255.1. Taxonomy (NCBI): domain Bacteria; kingdom Pseudomonadati; phylum Pseudomonadota; class Alphaproteobacteria; order Rhodospirillales; family Rhodovibrionaceae; genus Rhodovibrio; species Rhodovibrio salinarum. The sequence continues at coordinate 1,501,017 of NZ_KI911559.1, forward strand.
CGCGGTCGTGCGGCGAGCGGCGTCGTTGTGAGTCTGTGCGCCCTTTTGGTCTTGGCCGCGCCCGGACAGGTCGCGGCACGGCGGGATCAGCCAAGCCGCCTGTCCGAAGACGGCCATCAGCTAAACCTCACCACGACGTCGGTGACGGGGAAAGATGGTCTGGTTTCGCCAAGCGAACGCGCGGCGTTTCCGTTGGATCGTTACGAGGTTCGTGACGATGGTGCGGGCTACTTCGATGTCGCCGAGCGCCGGGAGTTCATCCGGGACCACGGCACGCCGGGCATGAACGCGCAGGCCGAGCAGCTGCCGCTGTCACAATCCTGCGCGGCCGCCATGAACATGCCGGTGATGGCGCACAAGATCCAGCTGCCGGGCTTCTATCCCTCGCCGGAGAGATGGCGGCAGGCCGCGCAGCCGTTTTTTGCTTTCGAGGATGCGGTGACCCGCTTGGCTGGCTGGTGGGTGGTGAGCGGCGACCCGTATCCGGCCCGCTGCCTGACACGCATGCTGGCGAAGTGGGCCAAACAGGATGGCTTCCTGTCCTTTGCCTTTCCGCAATCGCCGCCCCAGGCTTGGTTCGCTATCGAGTCTTCGCTGTTTGCCGCCGGACTGGCCTATTCGACGGTTCAGGAGGTCGCGGAACGCGACCTGCCCGACCAGGCAGAGCACGTGGAGGCGTGGCTCGACGCCGTCTCCCGGGAGCACATCTCCAAGTCCTCGTACGGGCCGTCCTGCTGCAACAACCACTTTTATCGCCGCGCCTTGCACGCAACGATCATCGGTGTCGAGACCGATGACGACGAGCTTTTCCGGTACGGCGTTTCGGCGCTGTACGCGGCGCTGCACGAGGCGAATCCCGACGGCAGCCTGCCGCGCGAACTGATGCGGGGGCGCCGGGCGCTACACTACCAGAACTACGCCAACATCTACCTCACCATGATCGCCCAGATCGTGCAGCGGCAGGGGTACGACATCTACGACGTCGAGGTGCAGGGGCGCACCCTGAACACGCTGGCGAACTGGGCCGTGGGGGTTATTCGTGATCCGTCCAGGATCGACAAATACACGACGGATTCCCAGAACCTCGGGTTCATGGACGATTCACAATACTTTGCCTGGATGGAGGTCTACACCGACGACTTCCCGAACAAGGGCATGCAGAAATTGCTGAACCCGCGCCGGCCGACCTACAACCGATCCGCCGGCGGTTTCCTGACGCTGTATTTCCGCGAACCCGATCCGCAGAACGCGGCGACCACCCAGACGATGGTGGAAGTCGGCAACGCCTTCGTCAGCGAGACCGAGAGCTGTGCCAAGGACCCGCGCTGGCACCAGCAGCGCGACATCGAATGGCGCTTGGAGTGCGAGCGCACACTGCGCGAGGAACCCACCGGCCAGCATTCGACCGGGACAGACATCTACAGCAAGCGACTCTCGCAACAGACCGGAGGGTGAGCGGATTTTCTATCGCTGGAGGCATGCTTTTACAGACGTGTCTCCAGCGGTACCCCATGAAACTGGCTGGGTCGCGCCGATCGTGTCGCCTGCAACATTGTTTCAGGAGAGTTCTGGAGGGATCGGAGGTGATGGGGGCGGCGCGGTCCGGTCTTTCTTCGAAACCGATCCGCTCGGGAACTCACGTTCTGGGCGATAGCGCGTCCGAAAACGGATGGTAGATTGTCCGGGTCAATCAAGGGGCCTTCAATGACCTTCGAAATCTGGACGATCTACGTCGCAACCGTGTTCGCTTTGATGAGTACGCCCGGGCCAAGTCAGCTTCTGATGTTATCCAATAGTGGGGCGCACGGACTTCGAAAGTCACTTTTGACAGCGGCCGGCGATCTTTCAGCAAACAGTCTGCAAATGCTCGCTGCGGGTTTGGGGGTGGCTGCGATCCTTGCGATGTCGGCGGCCGCGCTTGCGGTCATTAAATGGATTGGGGTGGCTTATCTGATCTGGCTTGGCATTCGTATGATCAGAAGAGCAAAACTGAATGCGCCCAGAGGCGACGTTCCAGAACGCAGCGTCTCGCTCAGAAATCTCTGGGTTCAAGGATTTCTGACCTCAGCAGCCAACCCTAAAGCGGTTGTCTTCTTCGCGGCGCTTTTCCCGCAGTTCATATCTGCAGACCACGCGTTCTGGCCACAGTTCCTTATCCTATCTGCAACCTACATCATCATGGATGGGATCTTCCTTTCCTCTTATGGCGCCGGGGCAAGTTGGATTGCGGCTCGGTTTAAGGGGGCTGCAAAAGTCTGGATCGAACGCATCGGAGGCAGCTTCATGATCGTTGCGGCGATCTTGCTGGGGCTCAAATCGATCGCGCGACAGTGATTTATTTGGGCAGGCGCGGCTGAAAATAATAATATATTCCAGTGTGTTATAAGAAAATTCCGGCGATGCCCCACTCGCACGGTTGACTTCTGCAAACGTTTGCGGCGACCATCGAAACAGCAAACGATTGCAGCCACAGGGTTGCGCAATAAAATTATAAGACCGCGATCCAATCGCGGTGTGCTTGGGGAGAAACGATGTGACGGGCGAGATAGCGCTTGCCGTACGAAATGTGACCAAGAGCTACGGCGCGACGGTGGCTCTTGCGGGCATGTCGCTCGATCTTCGGGCAGGCGAGATTCATGCCATTCTTGGCGAGAACGGGGCTGGCAAGTCGACCCTGGTCAAGATCCTGAGCGGGGTCGTCGCACCGGACCACGGCGAGATCAGGCTCAACGGCGAGCGCTTCGCGCCGGCTTCCATTCTCGGGGCGCGCAGCAGGGGGATTTCGACCGGATTCCAGGAGATCAGCCTCGTCCCCAATCTGAGCGTCGCGGAGAACCTGCTGTTGCCGCGGCTCGGCAAGGGAAGCGCCGGGCTCAACAGCCGGCGCCGGACTTGGGACGCGGCGGGCGAGCTGCTGGCGCGTTTTGACGTCACTGACATCGACCTGTCCCGGCCCGTACGCACGCTCTCCCTCGCCGAGAAGCAGCGGATCGAGATCGTCCGGGCGCTGTCCCACGCGCGCAACGTCCTGGTCCTGGACGAGCCGTCGGCTTCGCTGGCCGATACGCGCTGGCTGTTCGAGCAGGTGCGCAAGCAGGCCCGGGCCGGGGTTGGTGTGCTGTATATCTCGCACCGCCTGAGCGAGGTCCGGAGCCTCTGTTCCCGCGGCACCGTGCTGCGCAACGGCCGCTCGATCGACACGGTCGACCTCGGCGGCGTGAGCGACGACGAGATCTTCCAGATGATGGTTGGCCGGTCGCCCGACACGGCGTTTCCCGAGCGCCATCCCTCCAGCATCTCCGCGCAGCCGCTCGTCGATCTGCGCGGCGTCGATGCGGGGCAGATCCAGGACGCATCACTCAAGATTCACAGCGGCGAGATCCTGGGTGTTGCGGCTCTGGAAGGGCAGGGGCAGCGCGACCTGTTCCACGCGATCGCCGGTTTGACGCCGGTCGAGCGGGGCGAAATTCGGATCGTCGGCGAACCGGCGCACCTGACCTCGCGGCGCGCGGCGATGAAGACCGGACCGGGGATCGCCTTCGTGCCCGAGGAGCGCAAGGTCGAAGGGATATTCAGCGGCCTACGCACGGCGGGCAATATCGCAATCTCGACCATGGCCGGCTGCAGCCGGTTCGGGTTCGTGAACCATGCGATCGAGCAGGCCAGTGTCGCCAAGAGTGCCGAACAGGTCGAACTGCAGCCCCGCTACCTTGGATTCCGGATCTCCGAGTTGTCCGGCGGCAATCAGCAGAAAGCGGTGATCGCCCGCGCCCTGCAGAGTCAGGCACGGATCCTCGTGCTGTTCGACCCCACGCGCGGCGTCGACGTCGGCACCAAGCAGGCGGTCTACAAGGTCGTGCGGGAATTTGCCGATCATGGTGGGGCGGTGCTGATCTACTCCTCCGAGTTGCCCGAACTCGTGCACCTTTGCGACCGCTGCTCGGTCGTCTACGGCGGGCAGATCACCGAGGAGTTCACCGGCGCGGAGATTACCGAGCAGGCGCTGATCGCCGGCGTCGTGGGGCACCGCGGCGACCAGCCGGCCGTCGCCGAGGCGGGGTGAGCCATGGCGTACGGTAGCAAGACTTCGGCACTGTCGCGCCTTGCCGGCAACGGCGCGGCGATCATCGCGCTCGTCTATGTCGTGCTCTTCAGCATCTACGCGGTGAGCGAGCCCACGGCTCTGTCGCTCTTCTCGATCACGAACCTGGTCAACAACTTCGTCCCGCTGGCCCTGGCCGCGGCGGGCCAAACGCTGATCGTGCTGCTTGCGGGCTTCGACCTCTCGGTCGCCGGCGTGATCTCGCTCACGAACGTGGTGTTGGCCGTGACGCCGCTGGAGGGGCCGCTCGGGGCGCTGGCCGGACTGGCGATCGCGCTGGCGATCGGGGGCGTGGCGGGAAGCATCAACGGTTTGCTGGTGGCCTATCTGCGCATCCAGTCGATCGCCGCCACGCTGGGCACGATGATCGTCCTGAAGGGGGTGGCCCTGCTGATCCTGAGCGCGCCGGGTGGCTGGATCTCGGACTGGATCGTCTACGAGCTCACGGACGTTGCCTTCGGTCTGGTGCCGATTTCCGGGCTCATCCTGCTCGCTGTCGCCGGGGTCTGGCTCGCCCTGAAGCGCACGGATTTCGGCGCGGCGATCTACGCGGTCGGCGAGGACGAGACCTCGGCCAGCTTGTCCGGGATCAACACCCGCCTGACCAAGTTCAAGTCCTACTGTCTGGCGGGCATGTTCTACGGCCTGGCGGGCTACATGCTCTCCGCCCAGACGGCAACCGGCAACCCGAATGCGGGCGAGCCCTTCCTCCTGCTTTGCTTCGCGTCCGTGGCCATTGGCGGCACCTCCTTTTCCGGCGGCCGGGGCGGCATGATCGGCTCGATCATTGGCGCGGCGACCCTGCTGCTGATGCAGAAGGTGCTGTTCTCGACGGGCGTGTCCTCCTTCTACACGGGCATGTTCCAGGGGGCGGTGATGATCGCAGCCGTGGTTTTTGCGGCCGCCATGCTCCGGGTTTCCATCCGCAAGGGAGCCGCGTGATGACGTCACAGGAAGATCGACACAGCGAACCCGCGGCGTCTCAAGGTTTCGAAGCCGGCGGCGATACGCGCGGGCGTAATCGGATCGAGGCCGAGACGGTGACGGTCGGGGTGATCTACCTGATTGCCTTCCTGCTGATCCTCGGATCGCGCGTGATCAGTCCCGCATTCGGGTCGCTGAACCAGGCGATGACGATCCTGGAGCTGGCCTCCTTCCTCGTCGTCGTCGCCTTCGGGCAAGGCTTGGTGATCCTCGTGCGCGGCCTCGATCTGTCGGTGGCGTCGATGATCACCCTGGGGGGTGTTCTGACCACGATGTGGATCGGGGCCGATGGTAATGCGCTCCTGTTGATTCCGCTGGTGCTTGCCGTCTGTTTCGCGGCCGGTCTGGTCAGCGGCATGGGGGTGACGTTCCTGGGCGTGCCGCCCTTCATCATGACGCTGTCCAGCGGGATCATCATCTATAGCCTCTGCCTCGGCTACACGAAGGGCAGTCCGAAGGGGGCGTCACCGGAACTGCTGACCGACTTCATGAGCGGTGAGCTTTTGGGCATCCCGACCGTGGTCGTCTTCCTCGTCCTGTTCGCGGTTGGCGCAACCCTGTTCCAGGGCTGGACCGTGTATGGCCGCCAGCTGCACGCGGTTGGGAACAACCCGGTCGCGGCCCGCTTCGCGGGCCTGCGGGTACGGACCCTGACCGCCAGTGCTTACGGCGTGTCGGCTCTGTGTGCCGGTTTCGTCGGCATGATGCTGGTCGGCTACGCGCAAGGGGCGACCTTGCGCATGGGTGACGACTACCTGTTGCCGTCGATCGCGGCGGTCGTGATCGGCGGCAGCTCGATCCTCGGCGGCAAGGGCAATTTCGCCGGAACGGTCGGGGGCGCGATCCTGCTGACGACCCTGACGACCATCATCAGCGCGATCGGGCTGGCGCAGGGCTGGAAGACGATCATCGAGGGCGTGATCATTCTTCTGGCGCTGCTGCTGTTGCGCGAAGAGCTGTTCACCGCCGTCCAACGGTTGGTCGGGAGACAGAACACCTAAGCACAATCGGCTGAGACTGGCTTCTTCGAAGTCAGTCCGCAGACGCGATGCAAACGTTTGCAGCTTCGGCTGGCGGGTGCCGCTCGCGTCATCCGTCCGGCTTCTGACCGGCCCAGAGCAGGTCGGGGGCGGATAAACAAGAGACCCCGGCGCTATGCGGGGCAACACGTGGGAGGACTACGCGATGATAGGACGTGTATCGACTTGGCAACGGGCGTTGATGGCTGCCGGCGCCGTGACGGTCGGCCTGAGCGGGCCGGCGATGGCGCAGGATGACGAGAAGTTCCAGATCTACCTGTCGCTTAGCTATTCGGGCAACTCGTGGCAGTCCGAGGCGGCCAACATCGTCAAGGCGTTGGCGAAGACGCCGCCGTACGACGAGCTGGTGGAGCTCACCGAGGTGATCTCGGGAACGGACCCGCAAGCGCAGATCTCCGACTATCAGAGCATGATCGCTGCGGGGGCCGACGGCATCGTCAGTTTCCCGATCTCCTCGAACGCGCTGAATCGGGTGATTCATCAGGGCTGTGAGCAGGGCGTCTTGTTCTTCATGTACGACGCCACGGTCACCGAGGACTGTGCCTACAACGTCAGCTACATCACCAGCGGCTTCGGTGAGAACTCGGCCCAGTACCTCGTCAACGAACTCGATGGCGAGGGCAAGATCTTCCTGTCCCGCGGCGTGCCGGGGAATTCCGTCGACCAGCGTCACACCGACGGGGCGATGCACATCTTCGACCAGTACCCGGGCATCGAGGTGGTCGCCGAGTACTACAGCTACTGGGATGACCGCACCACGCAGCAGGAAACGGCCAAGGCGCTGGCCGCGCATCCGGACGTCGACGGTATCTGGGCGCAGGCCGGCGAGCATGGCGCCATCAAGGCGCTGCTGGAGAGCGGCCGCGAAGACCTCGTTCCGGTCACGGGCGAGAATTCGAACGGTTTCCGGCTCGCGCTCGCCGACCCCGAGCTGCAGGCGCGTGGACTGAGCGGCGTATCGGCGGGCTCGCCACCGGCGCAGTCCGGCTACGCCTTCAAGCTGATGATGGAGATGCTGCTCGGCAAGCGTGAACTGGAAACGCACGATATCCAGTACCCGCTGCCATGGGTGCCCGCTGATCAGGTCAAGCTCTGCGAAGGCGACACCTTCGAGAACGGGTGCAACGCCTTTCCCAGCGGCAAGGTTCCGGATTCCTTCGTGACCGAGGTGTTCAACCCGACGCTGCTGCCCGAGCTGAGCATCCCCTCCGCCCTGGAAGGCGAACCCACGCCCGGGGCCGAGATCCAGCCACTTCCAGCCGAGGTGGTGCCGGCGCCGAACGAGCCCGGGATCAACTGCCGTCGCTGTGACCCGCCGGCCAATCACTACGAGCTGACCAAGGTCGAGCCGACCGTCGAGCCGGGCGAATAGAGCAGAGCTCCCCGTCCGGTCCGTGCGTGGCCGGGCGGGGTCCCCGATCCATCCCGCATCGCGCATTGCTGAGAAAACGAAGGGAGCGCCCCCGTCTCGGGCATCCCAGAAGTGCAACGGAAGAAACGGAAGAGAAGCGACATGGCAGAGGTACTGAAGCACGGCATCACACCCGAGGCGGCGGATGCGGCCGACACGAAAGTGCGCGACACGGTGCAGGACATCCTCACGCGCATGAAGGACGATCCGGACGGCGTGGTGCGTGAGTTGTCGAAGAAGTTCGACGATTGGACGCCAGACAGCTTCCGCTTGAGCCAGGAACAGATCCAGGCCTGCATCGACAGCCTTCCCCAGCAGACCATCGACGACATCAAGTTCGCGCAGAAGCAGATCCGGACCTTTGCGGAGGCGCAGCGCGGCACCATGCACGACCTCGAGGTCGAGACCGTTCCGGGCGTGACGCTCGGTCACCGTCACGTGCCGATGAACAGCGTCGGCTGTTACGTGCCGGGTGGCCGCTACCCGATGGTGGCCTCCGCCCACATGAGCATCGTCACCGCAAAAGTGGCCGGCGTGAAACGGATCGTTGCCTGCACCCCGCCGACCAAGGGCAACCCCCATCCCGCCACGATCGCCGCGATGGCGTTGGGCGGCGCGGACGAGATCTATCTGCTCGGTGGTATCCAGGCGATCGCGGCCATGGCGCATGGCACCAGCGAGATGAGCCCGGTCGATATGGTTGTCGGCCCCGGCAACGCCTTTGTCGCGGAGGCGAAGCGCCAGCTGTTCGGCCGGGTCGGCATCGATCTGCTGGCGGGCCCGACGGAGATCCTGGTGGTCGCTGACGACAGCGCCGACGGGGAAATGTGCGCGACCGACCTGCTCGGTCAGGCCGAACACGGCCCGAATTCCCCGGCAGTTCTCCTGACGACCTCCCGGCGCGTCGCCCAGGAGACCGAGCAGGAGATCGCCCGGCAGTTGGAGACCTTGCCGACCGCCGACGTCGCCGGCCAGGCTTGGAAGGACTATGGGCAGATCATCCTGGTCGAGGATGACGCGGAAATGCTGGCTGAGGCCGACCGGATCGCCTCGGAGCACGTTGAGATCCTGACGCGCGAACCGCGCTGGTATCTGGAGCGCATGACGAACTACGGATCTCTTTTCTTGGGCAAGGAAACCAACGTTGCCTACGGCGACAAAGTAATCGGCACCAACCACACGTTGCCGACGAAAGGAGCCGCGCGCTATACGGGCGGTCTTTGGGTCGGCAAGTTCATCAAGACAGTCACCTACCAAGAGTGCACACCTGAAGCCAGCGCGTTCATCGGCGAGTACTGCTCGCGTTTGTGCGCGGTTGAGAACTTCTGGGGGCACAAGGAACAGGCCGACCTGCGTGTCAGGCGCTACGGCGGCAAGAACGCCTAGGTCCCTGCGGCGCCGCGCCAGGCGGTCGAGAGGAGATGTAGATGTCGGAGAAGCGGCGCACCTCTCGCGGGTCCAGTTCGCGGTCGGATCGAGTTCCGAGCGCATCGGTTCGGCTCACGGCCCGCGACGTCGCTGCATCCCTGGGCGTTTCCATCTCGACCGTCTCGCGGGCCTTCACCGAGAACGCGGTGATCTCGGAGGAGACGCGGCGGATGGTGCTCGAAGAGGCCAGTCGCATGGGCTACACGCCCGACGTGCTGGCGCGGAGCATGATCACCCGGCGGACGCGGATTGCCGGGATCGCGGTGGCGGACATCACCAACCCCTTCTACCCAGAGGTGTTGGCGCGCCTGACCCGGCGGCTGCACGAGGCGGGCATGCAAAGCATGGTCTTCTTCGCCGATCCGGGGCGCAACGTCGACGACGCGATCCCGACGCTGCTCCAGTACAAACCGGACGTGGCCCTGATTCTGGCGGCGACGCTCTCCTCGGAGACGACCGCGGCCTGCAAGCGGGCGGGCACGCCGGTGCTGCTGTTCAACCGCAATGTGCAGGACGCGCAGGTCGAGTCCGTGACCTGTGACAACCTGGACGCCGGACGGATGGTTGCCGAGGTGCTGCTGGGTGCCGGACACCGGCGTCTCGCGTTCATCCAGGGGCTGTCCGACACCTCCACTAACCGCGACCGCCTGGAAGGTTTTCAGCAGGGCGCGCGTGCGGCGGGCGCAGCGGAGCCGACGGTCGAGGCGGCGGGCGGCTTTACCTACGAGGGCGGCTACGCCGCGCTCAAGCGGCTGATGGACGGCCTGAACCCGCCGGACGCGGTGTTCTGCGCCAACGACATCGTTGCACTGGGTGCGCTGGATGCAGCCCGTCGGGAACTGGGGCTGCAGGTACCTCAGGATCTCTCGGTGATCGGCTTCGACGACATCTCGATGGCGGCTTGGCCGTCCTACGACCTGACCACGGTGCGCCAGCCCGTGAACGCGATGATCCAGCTCACCGTGGAGAAGATTCAGGCTCTCTTGTCGAAAGACGATCAGGTGCCTGAGCAGGTGTTCTTGCCCGGGCGGCTGATCCGTCGCTCGTCGGCCCGACTGGAGGAGAGGTGATGGCCCAATTCAGACAAGGCCAGAAGGCTAAGGCAGGCATTCACGATAGCGACTGTCCCGCGCTCGGGATGCCGGAGATCGATCCCGAGGTTCTGCTCGCGGACATCCAGGACGAGGCGGTCGTCGCCTACCTGCAGGAGGTCCGGCCCGTTTACGAGCGCTTGAAACGTGTTCTGGGCCAGTTCTCCGGCGTGTTCATTCTGGCCCAGACGACCCGTCGGAACGTTGATCGCGACCGGCCACTCGTGACCACGGCGCGCGAGCAGTTGGCGCAGGCGGCGGATGCGGCCGGGCGTATCGTGCCGCCCGGGCGGGCCAGGCGGCATCACGCCTGTCTGCTCGAGGTCGCGGAGCATCTGACGGCCGTCTCGGATGCGCTGACGCGGCGGGTCGACCTGCTCGTTCCGGACAGCCACGACCTCTCAGAGGCCATGCGGCGCCTCTATGCCGCGCATGCCCGCCTGTTGGCCGTCAGTGACGAACGGGCAGGGATGACGCCGGTCGACTTCTCGCAGGCGTGCTGCTGCGGCAGTGCCGCAGCAGGCGGCCAGGGATCGGGCGCGGGCGAGAAGACCGCCGAAATCGAAACGCACTAAGTCCGGCGGCCCGACCCACCAAAACGAACAAGGGGAGAAACGTTCATGGCGGACTATTCGATCTACGTATTGGAGTATGCGGCTGTGCCCGAATACCACGTGAGCGGCATCATCTATGCCTATCACAACCAGGGCTATCGCAAGCTCCCGTATGCCTATGCGCTGATCAAGGGCAATGGGCACGTCGCGCTCGTCGACGTGGGCTATAACCACAAGGATTACGGCAAGCATCTGGCCGATAAGTTCGGCGTCAAGAATTGGCACAGCCCGCGCGAGGTGCTGGCCGAGGTTGGCCTGACCCCGGAAGACGTCGACACGGTCTTCGTCACCCACGCGCACTTCGACCACTTCGGCAACGTGGAAGATTTCCCGAACGCGACCTTCTACATCCAGGAACGCGAGATCGCGAAGTGGGTCTGGGCGATGTCGCTGCCGGAGCGCATGCGCTGGATGATGATTGCGGTCGATCCCGGCGATATCCTGCGCGGGGTCGATCTGGCGCGCCAGGGCCGTCTGGTGACGGTCGACGGCGACATGGAGAACGTGTTGCCCGGCATCGATCTGCACGTCGCCTACGACACCCATACCTTTGGCTCGATGTGGGTCACGGTGCGCAACGACGGCGAGGCGGAGTCCAGCGATCCCTGGGTGCTCGCCGGCGACCTCATTTATGTCTACGAAAACATCGAGGGCGACGGCGGCGCCGTGGATGCCGAGAACGTCTATACGCCGGTCGGCCTCGCGACGGGTAGTCAGACCAACATGGTCCTCGCGACCGAGGAGATGATGCGCCAGGTCGGCTACCAAAAGCGCCGCGTCGTGCCGGTGCACGAGGAACGGCTGAAGGACGAGTTCCCGAGCCGGATCTCGGACAAGGACCTGCGGGTCTCCGAAATCTGCGTTGCCGATCAGGAAACCTCGAAGGTCGGCTAGGTCCCCAATCGACGCCGGCCCGGCGGTGGCGGTTGGCCGTCCCGCCGGGGTCGGTGTCGTGGTCGTGAGGCGTTTTCGATGACTGGACATATTGGAATTGTGGGCGCCGGCCTCGTCGGCGCCGGCTGGGCGATCGTGTTCGCGCGGGCCGGACACGACGTGCGCGTCTTCGATGGTGCGGAGGCGACCTTGGCGGCCTTGCCGGGGCGCCTGGATACGGCGCTGGCCGATCTCAAGCAGTCCGGACTGATCTCGGACCCCGCCGCGATCCGCAACCGCATCACCATCGTCGAGACTCTGGGCGGCGCGCTGGCGGGTGCGCAGTACGTGCAGGAATCGGTGTTCGAGCGGACCGACGTGAAGCGCGCGCTTTACGAGCAGATCGATCCGCTCCTGGGCCCGGGCACGCTGGTCGGCAGTTCGTCGTCCGGCATCCCGGCCTCCGCCTTCACCGGCGGGATGGCGCATGCTGACCGCTATCTGATCGTGCACCCGGTCAATCCGCCCTATCTGGTGCCGGTGGTCGAGCTCGTGCCCAGTCCCGCGACCTCCGAAGCGACCGTGGCGCAGGCTCGGGAGCTGATGACGCAGGTCGGACAGGTGCCGGTTCACGTCCGGGGCGAGCCCCAGGGGTTCATTCTGAACCGGCTGCAGGGGGCGCTGCTGCGTGAGGCCTGGGCGCTGTTCGAGGAAGGCCACGCCAGCGTCGCCGATATCGACAAAACGGTTTCCCACGGGCTCGGCCTGCGCTGGTCGTTCATGGGTCCGTTCGAGACGATCGATTTGAATGCGCCGGGCGGGGTGCGCGACTACGCCGAGCGTCTGGGCGGGCTCTATCTCGACATCGCCCGCGATCGGACCGACCCGCAGCCGTGGAACGAGGAACTGGTGGCGCGCGTCGAGGCCGAGCGGCGCGCATGCCTGCCGGAGCAGGATTTGCAGACACGCGGCGCCTGGCGCGATCGCCGCCTGATGGCATTGGCCGCGCATAAGACTGCGGCCGAACAGAAGGATGGAACGTGATGGGCGGCCAGGCGGGACGAGACGATGGGGCGCTGGCGGGCCGCTGGGCGCTGGTGACCGGGGCGAGCCAGGGGCTGGGGCGCGGCTGTGCCCTGGCGCTGGCGGACGAAGGCGCCAACGTCGCCTTGATGGCACGCAACCGGGAGAAGCTCGAGGTACTGGCCGGCGAGATCCGGGACCGGGGCGTCGAAGCCCGTGTCCTGGTCCGTGACGTGTCCGAGATCGACGCGGCGGCGGCCGACATCGCTGACCTCCCGCACCTGGATGTGCTGGTCAATAATGCCGGCACGAACGCGCCGCAGAGTTTCCTCGACGTCGACCCCGAGACGTTCGACCGGGTCGCGAACCTGAACCTGCGCGCGGCGTTCTTCGTCGCCCAGGCCGCGGCGCGGCGGATGGTCGAGCAGGGCCGCGGATCGATCGTCAACATGTCCTCCCAGGCCGGACACGTCGGCCTCAAGTTGCGGACCGTCTATTGCGCGACCAAGTTCGCGGTCGAGGGGATGTCCAAGGCGATGGCCGTCGACCTGGCCGGGACGGGCGTTCGGGTGAACTGCGTGGCGCCAACCTTCGTGCGCACCGAGATGACGGCGGCGCAGTTGGAGCAGCCCGAGTTCCGGGACTATGTTGATCGCAACATCCTGCTTGGGCGGCTGGCAGAGGTCTCCGAGGTCGCGGCGGCCGTCGTCTTCCTGGCATCCGATCGCGCGGCGATGGTGACCGGCACCAGCCTGCCCGTGGATGGCGGCTGGTTGGCCCACTGAAAGCGCAGGCATGCGTCTTGCCAGCGCGCCCGGGAGCCTACGTAGCCGAATGAGGCGGTGGCGCAGGTCATCCAGTCGGGGGCGTGAGATCCGGCAGGCGGCCAGGCCATGGGCCTGTCTCGACCAGACTACGGCAAACCTCGGGGTGTAGCCTTCACCGGTCGGGTGTTCACAATCGTGAACCGGGCTCAACGCCACGGGACATGGCTGTCGGCTTGTCGAAGCGATAGGCTCCACGCTGCGCCACGATGCCGAAAGACAGCCCCTGATGATCGATCTGCGCCAGCTGCGGCAGTTCATTGCCGTCGCCGAGGAACTCCATTTCCATCGCGCGGCGGCCCGGCTCAACATGTCCCAGCCGCCGCTGACGGCCGCTGTGCGACGTCTCGAAGACGAGGTCGGCGCCGAGTTGCTGGAGCGCGGCAACCGGGTTGTCCGCGTGACGCCAGCCGGGAGAGCTCTGCTCGAACACGCCCGGTTGGCCATCGATCAAGCCGATCTGGCGATTGCGGCGGCCCGGGACGCGGCGGCCGGGCGGACCGGGCTGTTGCGCCTAACCTACGTTCCCAGCGCGATGCACGGCCGGCTGGCGGGGACTATTCGGGGCTTTCGGCACGCCTATCCCGCGGTCAGGCTTGATCTGCGGGAGGCCACGACGGCCGCGCAGGTCACGGCCCTGCGCGAGGGGACGAGCGATCTCGCCGTGCTGCTCCCGCCGCTGCCGGACGACGCCGGCCTGCGCATGATTGCCTTCGACGGGGACAGCTTCGCGATCGCCCTGCCGGCCAGTCATCCGCTGTCGACCCGCAGCGCGGTCACGCTCCGCGATCTCGCAGACGAGCCGTTCGTCATCTGGCCGGCGTCGGAAGGGCGGGGCTTCTACCATCAGGTCATCCAGCTCTGCGCGACGGCCGGCTTCGTGCCGCAGGTGGTTCAGGAGGCGGGGCAGATTCACGGTGTGCTCGCCCTGGTGGCGGTCGGGATCGGGGTCGCGCTCGTCCCGGCAAGCATGACCGGTTTTCGTGCGGACGAGATCGTCTACCGACCGCTTGCTCAGGAAGAGGCGCGCTTCACCCTCTTCCTCTGCCACCGCGATGAACCGCTTGGCACGGTGGCGCAAAACTTCGTGAATATGGCTCTGTGATAGCCTTGGCATATCGCTGAAGCAGATAAACGGTATTGGACCGATCGTAACGCGCCCTCTACCCGTCTCCTCAAGCAAACGAGGAGGTAAAGGTGATCAGTTTCGAAGATCGGGTTGCTATCGTAACTGGCGCAGGGCGCGGCCTGGGATTTGCCTATGCGGAGCTGCTCGCCCGCCGGGGGGCGCGGGTGATCCTCCAGGAGATCGGCGCGGATACGCACGGGACGGGGCAAGAGTCATCGGTTGCCGAGGCTGCCGCGACGCAGCTCCGATCACGCGGCTGCGACGTCGTCGCGGCGCCCGACCGGATCGACAGCCGAGAAGCTTGCCGGGCGCTGATCGAGGGCGTCGTGGCTACCCATGGGCGCCTGGATATCCTGATCCACAACGCTGGCTGGGTCGGCTACCAGGATATCGAGGCGTTGGAGCCGGACTTTCTGGCCCGGATGACGACGCTGGGCCTGGAGACACCGCTGTGGCTGGCACAGGCAGCTTGGCCGGTGATGAAGGCGCAGGGCTATGGCCGGATTCTGCTGACGACGTCGGATCGGGCGCTTTATCCCGACTACGTACAGGCTGGTTTGAGCGCCTATGCCGCGGCCAAGATGGCGACCGTCGGCATTACGAACGTGCTGGCGCACGAGGGCGCGCCGCATGGCATCCGCGTCAACGCAATCTCTCCGGTCGCGAAGACGCGCATGTGGGGCGTCGAGGGTGAGCCCGAGGACCTACGTCCCGATGCGGTCGCACCGGGCGCGGCCTTCCTGGTGTCGCAGGCGTGTGAGGCCAGCGGCTGGGTGCTGCGCGCCAGCAACGGTCAGTTCCACGCAGTCAAGCCGTGTGAGGCGGAAGGGGTTGACTATCCGCGCGATCTCCGTGCCGTCGCGGCGGGCAGTCCCGAGGCGGTGGCGGCTGCCTGGGATCGCATCGCGCTTGCTAACACGGAACCGCGGACATGACGCGCGACGTACTGATCACCTAACGCTTGCAATCGCCCCCGGCTGACGGTGAAGGTGTCAGCCGGGGGAGGCGCGCGTTACGTCTGCACCGACTTCACGAACGGTAGCCGGCGCACACGCTGGCCGGTCAGGCGGTGGAAGGCGATCGCCACCGCCGGGCCGATCGGCGGCGTGCCGGGTTCGCCGACACCGGTCGGCTCGGCGTCGGACTGGACCACCTCGACCTCGACGGCCGGCATCTCGTCCATCCGCAGCGAGCGGTAGCCGTCGAAGTTGTTCTGCTGCGGCTTGCCGTCCTTAAGCTCGACCTCGTCGTACAGTACTGCGCCGAGGCCGTAGCCGATGCCGCCTTCCATCTGGGCGCGCACCACGTTCGGGTTGACCGCCACGCCGCAGTCGACCGCGCACCAGACGCGGTGGACCTTGGGCAGGCCGTCCTCGCCCTGGCTGACCTCGGCGATCTGAGCGACGTAAGTGTCGAACGACTTGTGTACGGCGACGCCGCGGGCCCGGCCTTCCGGCGGACCGGCATCCCAGTCGGCCATCCGCGCGACCGCCTTCAACACGCCGGCGTGGCGGGGATGGTCGCCCAGCAGGGCAAGACGTCCCTCGACCTGATCGCGGCCGGCGGCGGCCAGCAGCTCGTCCAGGAACACCTCGGTGGCGAAGCCGGTGTGGGTATGGCCAACCGACCGCCACCATAACGGCGGCACGCCGACGTCGGTCGACTGCAGGCTGACGTGCAGGTTCGGGACAGCGTAGGGCAGGTTGCGTGCGCCCTCGACCGAGGTTGGATCGATGCCGTCCTGCATCATGCCGGAAAAGGGCGAGCCGGCGATGATCGACTGGCCGACGATGCTCTGATCCCAGGCGACGATGTTGCCGTCGGCGTCCAGGCCACCCTTCAGCTTGTGCACGTAGATCGGCCGGTAGCGCCCGCCGGTAATATCGTCCTCGCGGGAGTAGACCAGCTTGATCGGTCGGTCGGTTTCGCCCCACGCCTTGGCGACGGCCGCGGCCTCGGCGGCGAACTCGCCGTTCTGCTGGCCACGCCGGCCGAAGCTGCCGCCGGCCAGCATGGTGTGGATCTGCACCTTCTCCATCGGCAGACCCAGCGTCTGGGCGATCATCTTGTGGTCGACCGTCTGAAGCTGCGAACCGAACCGGGCTTCCGCGCCGTCGTCGTGCAGCGTCACTAGGGCGTCCAGCGGCTCCATCGGCGCGTGGGCGAGATAGGGGAAGATGAACTCGGCCTCCAGCACCTGCTCGGCACCGGCCAGGGCGTCGTCGATCTGTCCACGGTCCGCGGCCGGCTTTCCGCGGCTTTGCGCGCGCTTGCGGTGATCCGCGATGATCTCCTCCGACGAGCGCGTTTCGGCGTTGCTGTCGTCCCAGGAGATTTCGAGCGAATCCCGCCCCTTCTTCGCCGGCCAGAAGCCGGTCGCGTAAACCGCGATGCCGTAGGGCACCTGCTTGACGTCGAGCACGCCCTTGATCTTGCGCGCCTCACTGTCGTCGAACGAGGTCACCTTGCTGCCAAAGCGCGGCGGATGGGCGACCAGGACCGTGACCGTGCCTTCCGGCTGCAGGTCTAGTGTGAATTGTGCTTCGCCGGTTGCCTTGATCCGCGAGTCCACCTTGGGCACGTCGGTGCCGATCAGGCGGAACTGGTCCGGCGACTTCAGTTTCGGTTCCTTGGGCGCTGGCTGCTCGGCAGCCGCGGCGGCGAACGCGCCGAAGCCGGCTTCCTGGCCGCTGGCCTCGTGGCGGATACGGCCCTGGCGCACCGTGATCTCGTCCGCCGGCACGTCCCAGGTCTCCGCCGCGGCTGCGACCAGCATCGCCCGGGCGGCGGCGCCGGCCCGGCGCATCTGGGTGTAGGAGTTCTTGATCGCGTTCGAGCCGCCGGTGCCCTGCAAGCCGAAGTCGAGGTTCTTATAGACCTCGGGGTCGGAGGGGGCGGCGGTGGCGCGCATCTGCGACCAGTCCGCGTCCAACTCTTCGGCGACCAGGGTGGTGAGGCCGGTATAGGGGCCCTGGCCGAGCTCGCTGTGCTTGCTGAGCACGGTCACCGTGTCGTCCGGGGCGATCCGTACGAAGGCGTTGGGCGCCGCGGCCGTGCTCGTCCCGTCGCCCTGGATCACGCTGGCTGCGCCGGAGGCGGCCCGGCCGGGGGTCGGCAGGTAGACGCCGACGACCAGCCCGGCGGCGGCGGTGCCAGCCTGCTTCAGGAAGGTGCGCCGGCTGGTGCCCGTGCGGGCCTGCATGGTGTGGGTATCGCTCATGGTCGCCTTAGCCCTCCAGCTTGCCTGCGGCGTCTTGGATCGCCTGGCGGATTCGGGTGTAGGTTGCGCAGCGGCAGATATTGCCCGACATCGCCTTATCGATGTCGGCATCGCTGGGCGCCGGGTTGGCGCGCAGCAGGTTGGTCGCGCTCACCACCTGTCCGGATTGGCAGTAACCGCACTGCGGCACGTCGATCGCGGTCCAGGCGTCTTGCACGGCCTGGGCGACACGGTCGCTCTGGCCTTCGATGGTCGTGATCTCGGACCCCTGCACGCTGACGATCGGCAGGGAGCAGGAGCGCTGCGCCGTGCCGTCGATCTCGACCGTGCAGGCACCGCACTGCGAGATGCCGCAACCGTACTTCGTGCCGGTCAGGCCGAGTTCATCGCGTAGCACCCACAAGAGCGGCGTATCCGGGGTCGCATCGACTTCGCGGGTGCGCCCGTTAACCGTAATGCTGTAGGCCATGGAAGTCTCCCTGTTGGGCTATCATGGGCGCGCAGTCAGCCGTCTGATTGCTGTTACGGCAGTGATGTTGATCACAGACGGATATTCGTCAATCGTGTATACGCGTCTTATTCATGAGCGGCTTTCATAGGAAATATCGGATCGGTCGCCCTAAACGTACCGGGCGGGATTCTCCAAACTGAAGTGCGCTGGACACATGTGCGCATCACGTTTCTTGCGACCCGTCATGGTCGCGATTGGAGGGTCAGATTATGAAATATCTCGCCGCAACTGCACTGTCGCTCGCTCTCGTAGGCGTCGCTCCGGCCAACGCCGAAGACGCTCAGACCGATCAGACGTCCCCCGATGTGGCGGCCGTCTCTCCGGCACTGGCTGCTTATACCCAGCAAGATTTGGAAGGTGAGGTCTGGCAGCGCCCGGATCTGTCGAAGCGGGATCGCAGCATCGTCACCGTGGCGTCGCTGATTGCCCGCGACCAGCCGGACGATATGCCGGCTGAGTTTCGGCGTGCGCTCGACAACGGCGTCACGCCCTCCGAATTGTCGGAGATCATCACCCATCTGGCGTTCTACACCGGCTGGGCCAACGCCATGTCGGCTGTAGAAGTGGCGGACAAGGTGTTCGACGCGCGCGATGTCGACGCCTCGCAGCTGCCCTCGGCCAATCCGGAATTGACCCCGATCGACGAAGAGGCGGCTGAGGCCCACAAGCAGAGCCTGCAGGAGACCTATGGCAACGTTTCCCAGGGCGTCGTCAACTACACCAGCGCCCTGCTGTTCCGCGAGCTGTGGCGCCGGCCGGCGCTGGAACCACGGGATCGCAGCCTGGTGACGATCAGCGCCCTGATCTCGAACAGCCACACCGGCGCGCTTTCGTTCCATCTGAACCGGGCGATGGACAACGGTCTGACCAAGTCGGAGGCGTCCGAGGTGCTGACCCACCTGGCGTTCTACGCCGGCTGGCCGAACGTGTTCGCCTCCATGCCGGTCGCCAAGGAGGTGTTCAACACGCGTGCCGAGCAATAAGACGGCCCGTCGGTTGCTGACCCGAGATGGCGCGAGCTGATCGGGTCAGCCCCGATAGCGCAGTGCGTCCACCACCAGGGCGAAAGCGGGGGAATGCTGGCGCCGGCTTGGGTAGTAGAGGTGGAACCCGGAGAACGGCGGACACCAGTCCTCGAGCACGCGGGTCAGGCGGCCGGCTTCGACGTGCGGCAGCGCCAGCTCCTCCGGACAATAGGCGATTCCCAGGCCAGCCAGTGCCGTATTAAGCGTTTGGTAGGTGCCGTTACAGATGACCTGCCCGTCGACACGCACGCTCAGCTCCTCGTCGCCCTTCTGGAACTCCCAGGCATACAGCCCGCCATGGGTGGGGAGGCGGAGATTGATGCAGTTGTGTTGGAGTAGGTCGCGCGGTGTTTCCGGCTTTGGTCGATCGGCGAAATACGATGGGGCCGCGACGACGGCAATGCGCATGTCCGGGCCGATGCGGACCGCGATCATGTCCTGGGCGATCTGCTCGCCTTCGCGCACGCCGGCATCGAACCCCTGTTTGACGATGTCGGTCAGACCGTAGTCGATCGCGACCTCCACCTTGATGTCGGGGTATTGGGGTAGGAACCGGCAGAGTTTTGGCCAGAGAATCGTATCGGCAACGTAGTCGATAGCCGAGATGCGGACCGTTCCGGCCGGCTTTTCGCGCAGTTCGGTGATCGCTTCCAGCTCGGCCTCGATCTCGGCGAACCGCGGGCCGAGACGGCGCATCAGCCGGTCCCCCGCTTCCGTCGGGGTGACGTTGCGCGTTGTGCGGTTCAACAGGCGGATGCCCAGGCGTTCTTCGAGCCCGCGGGTCTTGTGGCTGAGCGCCGACTGGGAGACGCCGAGCTGGGCGGCAGCCTTGGTGAAGCTCCGCTCCCGGGCCACGATCAGGAAAGCGATCAAATCGGAAGCGTTTTCGCGCAACATGTTTGAGACCCTCCCCATTGGCTCGGTTCCAAATTTTTCAGAACCTTGGCCGGACATTTGGCGGAGCATTCATGATAAAAACTCATAAGTCTATACAAAACAGGGCGTGTACAACGGCCTAATCGCCTGAGCCATCTTGATTGCAGTCGAGGTTGCAGCTCAGCCGGAACAAAAATCAGGAGCAGACACGTTATGGAGATCATGCGAGACCGCTTGCCCTGCGGCACGGGGGCGATCCTCGCCGTTGCCGCGTCGGGCCCGCTGCTCGTGCTGATCGCCTTCACGGTGCCTCTCACGACCCTGACCGATACGGCCATTGCCTTGAACGCCGGCCCTGGGGCCCAGGCGTGGATCATGAGCGCGATCGCGGTGGGGGCCGCATCCGGTTTGTTGGGCAGCGGTGCGATCGGCGACGATTATGGGCGCCGCCGGGCCTTTGTCGTGGGTGCCCTGGTCTTGGCTGGGGCGTCTGGGGTGGCCGCGATGGCGCCAACGGCACTGTTGTTGGTGTTGGCGCGTGTGCTGCAGGGCCTCGGCGGGGCGGCGATCCTGGCCTGCGGTCTCGGCTTGGTGGGGCAGATCTTTCCATCCGGTCCGGCACGAGTCCGCGCCACCGGCGTTTGGGCGGCCGCGATTGGGGCCGGTGTGGCGATCGGCCCGGTGCTGTCGGCGCTGCTCGCGGATGTCGGCGGCTGGCGGCTGCCCTATCTGGCGACGGCGCTTGGCGGGGGCGCGCTCGCGCTGGCGGGATGGACCGTCTTGCCGGAGTCCCGCTCGCCCACGCCGCGGCGCATCGATTTCATCGGAACACTGCTGATCGGATCGGGCCTGGCCGCCCTCCTGTCCGGACTGGTGGAACTCCGCGCGGGCTGGGGACAGTCGTCCGCATTCGTGCTGCTCGCGACCGGCCTGATCCTTTTGGTCGGGTTTGTCGCGGTCGAGCGCCGCATGTCTGATCCGATGCTGGACCTCGGCCTATTTCAGCGCCCAGCGTTCGTTGGGGCGACCGTTGCGGCGCTTGCGGCCGGCACCGGTGTGCTCTCGCTGGCGTCTTTTGTGCCAACGCTGCTGGAGCGAGCCATGGGCGTGGACACGGCGCTCGCGGCGGCCGTGCTGATGGCCTGGTCGGCGACGAGCGTCCTGACCGCCTTTGGGGTCCGGTGGCTGCCAACGTCGACCACCCCGCGCAGCTTGCTGGTCATTGGACTGCTCGGGGCTGGGGGCGGGCAGCTCGGCCTGTATGGCCTGGCACCGGACAGTTCGCTTTGGCGCCTGTTGCCGCCGCTGTTGCTGGCCGGTCTGGCCTACGGCGTGCTGAACGCCGCGCTCGGTCGTCAGGCGGTGGAAAGTGTGCCCGCCGACCGCACCGCAATGGGCGGTGGCGCCAATAACACGGCCCGTTTTCTCGGCTCTTCGATCGGCCTGACCATCGTCACGCTGCTGGTGACAAGTCCGGACGGCACCGCAACACCTGAACGTCTGCTATCCGGTTGGAACGCTGCCGTGCTGATTACGGCTAGTGCGTCCTTGTCTGGCGCGCTGGTTGTCCTGCTGGCGCGCGGCAGGACCGTGCGAACGGCTTCTGCGCCGGAAGATACGGTGGACGCGACTGGTGATGTGCCATCGTGAGAACGCGGCTGCTAAACACGGACGGTGCGTCCCATGGCGGCCACGCCGGAGTGGTGACATTGCCGCCTACGCTCGGGCACTCGAGTGAACTTCCAGGAAGATTTCGGCTTTTCACACGGGTTGGTACGTCTTGGATCGGTCGACGGCGACTTGCCGCCCCCGAGAGCCGTCAGGCCCGCTTGAGGCCACCATCGACTGGTCGAACCATAGCAACACAGAGGACATTTTCAATGCCGTGGCCGCAGGACGAACTGCGCAGAATCACCGAGCAGGATGACTTGCACGTCGCCCCCTTCCGGGAGGATGGCGCAACCTACGGAACCCCCACCTGGATCTGGTGTGTGGCCGTGGAGGGGGAACTCTACGTCCGGGCCTACAACGGTCGGGAGTCCCGCTGGTATCAAGCCGCGATGCAGCAGAAGGCCGGCCGGATCACGGCGGCCGGCCTGACCAGGGAGGTTACCTTCGAACCGGTCGAAGGCCAGCTCAATGAGCTGATCGATGATGCCTACCGGGAGAAGTATCGGGATAGCCGGTACCTGATTCCGATGCTGGGCGCGCGCGCGCGCACCGCGACCGTGAAGATCACGCCGCGTCGCACGCATACGGGGTCAGATGGTGGGCCTGGCATGGCTCAGGGGTCTGTGAGCTATGATTTCACCGGTGCTGTCGCACTGGTCACCGGGGCCGCGTCGGGGATGGGGCTGGCGACGGCCCGCGCGTTCGCCCAGGCGGGGGCTTGCGTGACGCTTGCCGACGTCGATGGCGATACGGCGCGCAAGGCTGCCGCTCAGCTCAAGGAAGAAGGCCACCAGGCCCTTGCCATCGCATGCGATGTGGCCGATGAGCTCGCCGTACGAGACATGGTCACAGAAACCGTTGCCGCTTTCGGGCGCCTGGATGTGGCGTTCAACAACGCCGGCGTTCAATCGCCCGCGACGGATACGGCCGACTCGCAGAGCAGCGAGTACGACCGCGTCACCTCGATCAATCTGCGGGGCGTCTGGGCCTGCATGAAACACGAGTTGGCGCAGATGCGCGCGCAGGACAGGGGGGCGATCGTCAACTGCTCGTCACTCGGCGGGCTGGTCGGGGTCCCGGGACGCGGCGTCTACCACGCGGCCAAGCATGGCGTCCTTGGCTTTACGAAGAGCGCCGCGCTCGAATATGCCGCGACGGGGGTTCGGATTAATGCGGTTTGCCCGGGGATCATCGACACCCCGATGGCGGCTGGCATGAAAGCAACCGAAACAGAGGCCATGGACACCTTGATGCAGGAGGTGCCGGCCCGACGGCTTGGCTCCTCGGCAGAGATCGCCAACGCCGTCCTCTGGCTGTGCAGTTCGGGGTCCAGCTACGTGATCGGGCACGCGCTCGCCGTGGATGGTGGCTACACCGTCCGATAAAGCGGGGAGATCGAGGTCGCCGGATCTACTGAGCGCCGGCGTTTGCCAAATAGAACCCCAATATCTAGTTGCGGGGGGGGCCGGAGCCGGTTGCGACTTGGTTCACTGCCTCGCGCTCACCCCTTGCCGGCTTGGTCGGTTCTGTGCTGCGCAACTCATGAGTCCGGGTCATAACTTCAAGCAATATCTCCCCAGTAATCGAGCCCCGTTGGGAGCCTAATCTCCTGTCGACGGCTGCAACGCCGATCTTGAGCACGCATCCATCCAGCCACGGTAGTGAGAGCAGACACGATGAAACGGCACCTGACTGGCTTGTGCGCGGCCGCGGTTCTGGCGGCCGCTCCGGCGATGGCGCAGGACATGGAGATTTCCGAGAACGGCTCGCGGGACTCGTTCGTCGGCCCGGACAAGTACTTCACCGGCACGGCGGTGGTCGACCGCGTGTTCGCCCAGAAAGATGGGCGCAACCTCTCGGCCGGCCGCGTCACCTTCGCGCCCGGGGCCCGCTCCAACTGGCACACCCATCCTGCTGGCCAGACATTGATCGTGACCTCGGGCACCGGCTGGGTACAGCAGGAAGGCGGGGAGAAGCGCCGGATCCAGGCGGGTGACGTCGTCTGGACCCCGGCCGGCGTGAAGCACTGGCACGGCGCCACCGACAGCACCTCAATGGGCCATATCGCCCTGCAGGCCTTTGTCGATGGCGAGAACGTGAAGTGGCTGGAGGCGGTTAGCGACGACCAGTACCTCGACTGACCAGCGATTGACCCATCTGTAAGGAAACGGGGTGGCTGGCCGTGGCCAGGTCGAACTGGACGGTCAGCCGCCCTCCTGAGGGCCCGGCCCCGTCAAAATCCTGAAACGCGCCATGGTATAGTCAGCCGTCTAGACGAACCAGAAACGTTCCACGCGACCGCCATGCGCCGGTGCCAGTGCCGGGGCGTTGGGGACGCCAATAATAATCTTCGCGTTCGGATGAAACCGTGACAGATACCGCAACATCGGCCCCGGCTCCTGCCCGGCGCGCTTGGCTGCTTGCCGAATTCTGTCTGCTGTTTTTCGTTGCGCCGGCCCTGCAGTTCGCCTTCTTCGACACGCTTGGCGTGTTCGGGCCGATCGCTGTCGTCTGTCTCCTGGCGGTCGTTCTGCTTCAGCTCACCCCGGGCTGGCACTGGCGCGAATTGATCGCGTTCCACGGCCTTGCGCGCTGGCTGCCGTTCTTGGCCGCTTTTGTGATCCTCGCGATCGCGATCATGGCGGCGCTTGTGCTGTGGCTGCGTCCTTATGCGTTCCTGTCGATGCCGGTCGAGCGCACCGGACTCTGGGTGCTGATCATGACCCTCTATCCGGTGTTGTCGGTGATCGGTCAGGAAATCGTGTTCCGCCCGCTGTTCTTCCGGCGCTACGGCCATTTGATAGGCGGGCCGGTGATCCGTGTTGTGCTGAACGCCGGCGTGTTCTCGCTGGCGCACCTGTTCTATCAGAACTGGGTCGCCCTGACCCTGACCTTCCTGGGCGGGATCGCCTTCGGCTACGCCTACGAGCGCAGCGGTTCGTTCCCCCTGGTCTTCCTGATGCACACGCTGGCCGGCCAGGCGCTGTTCACGCTCGGGCTCGGCGCGTTCTTCTATCATGGGTCGATCCCCGGCTAGCCGTCCCGGGATCGGTCGCCGGTGCCGTTCGGCAGGCGGCTTGGGCTGTTCGTAACGCGAAACAGGGCCCACCGCGGAGAGGCGGCGGGCCCTGTTCGACGTTTGAGGTTGGCCGGCTGGGTCGGTTACACGGGCTGGACCGTTGGGCGGAACAGGATCTCGTTCACGTCCACGTTGTCCGGCTGGGAGATCGCGAAAGCGACCATATCGGCCATGGTTCCGGCCGGGACGCCGATCTTGCTGACCACGTCGCGCACCGTATCGCCGACGCCGGGTTCGGTGATGTGGCTGGTCAGCTCCGTATCGACTGCGCCCGGGGAGATCACGGTGACGCGGACGTTGTAGTCCTTGACCTCCTGGCGCAGTCCTTCGGACAGCGAGCGGACCGCGTGCTTGGTGGCGCAGTAGACGGCGCCGGTCTCGACGGTCTTGTGCCCGTAGACCGACGAGACGTTGATGACGTGGCCGGACTTCTGCTCCTTGAAGATCGGCAGCGCGGCGGCGATGCCGTAGAGCGTGCCCTTCACGTTCACGTCGATCATCTGGTTCCACTCGTCGATCCGCAGGCTTTCCAGCGGCGATAGCGGCATCAGGCCGGCATTGTTGAAGATCACGTCAACTCGGCCGAAGCTGTCCTTGGCGGTCTGCACCAGCTTCTGGACGTCTTCCAGCTTGGTCACGTCGGTAGAGACGGACACGGCCTCGCCGCCAGCTTTGGTGATCTCCTTCGTCAGCGTCTCGAGCCGGTCGGTCCGACGGGCGCCGAGCACGACCTTGGCGCCCTTGGCTGCCAGGTCGTGGGCGGTCGCTTCGCCCATGCCGCTCGAGGCGCCGGTGATGACGACGACTTTTCCGGTGATGTTATCGGTCATGACTTTCTCCTACTGTGTTTGCGCTCCGCGGCCGTTTCGCCGGCAGCGGAAGGGGTCGGTTCGCGGAGGGCAGCGCGACGCGCGCTTCTGATCGGGAAGAATTTTCAAGGCCGTGCGCTCACTCGGCCCGTTCGATGCGCACCGGAAAGGCGCCCTTCTGGAGCAGGGCATCGATCGGCCCATCGAAGGCGCCGAGCCGGACCAGGCCGGCTGCGGCCTGGAAGGGCTTGTAGAAGATCGCGAGGTTGCCCCAGGGGGCGTAGAGCGTGATGTCGCCGGCCTTGGCCGCGTAGCGCGACGGCGCGTCGGTGATGTCGAGCTTGCGCGGCAGGTCCGCGATCTTCTCGACCCCGTGATAGTCGCTCAGCTCCAGCTCCAGCGGCAGCAGGGCAGCGAAATCGCGCCCGGCCGGCGTGTCGTCGAGCGTCGCCGGCAGAACCCGGTCTGCGACGCGGATGTTGATTCGGGTCATGGTGGGCCTCCGGTCTTCGTTCGCTCAAAGAGTTAAGCGTCAAAGCGCGAGGGAATTATCCCTTGTGTTGTACTGGCACCCATGAGCCGAACTCATAAATCGAACGAATGCGACGTGCCGAATTCCGGTCGATTGGGACCGATACGGACTGGCGTTTTGATCCCGCGAGATGGCTGCACGTGACCCTCGTATTCAGGCGGACGCGAGAGGGCATGAGCATTCGTGAATAATGCTCATAAGTCTTTTGAGCATTCTGACCGTTAAGCGCCATGGATGACCCGCTATCTCTAACGTGTGGCGATGAGATCGCCTGTAACCGGCGTTGTTTTCCAGAAACGGCGATACCGCAGCCAAGCTGGCCCGGCCGCCGGCCTGGAAGACCGCGAGGAGACACGGATGAAGATCGGCATTCTCGGATCGGGCCTGATGGGCGGCAAGCTGGGCAAGTTTTGGGCCGCCTGCGGGCATGACGTGACCTTTGCCTATGCCCGCAGCCAGGCCAAGCTCGCACGCCTGGCCGCGGAATGCGGCGGCGCTGACGGCTCGGTCGCCGAAGCCGTCGACGGCGCGGAGGCGGTCCTGCTGTCCGTGCACTGGTCGCGCATCGACGACGTTCTGGCGCAGGCGGGCGACCTGGCCGGCCAGGTCGTGCTCAACTGCTGTGTCCCCTTGAACGACAGCAATAGCGACCTTGTGCTGGGCCCGACCACCTCCGGCGCGGAGGAACTGGCCGCCCTGCGACCGAAGGCCCGCTGGGTCTCCTGCTTCAACACCAGTCCGTCGGAAAGCTTCGCCCCGGTGTTTGCCCGCAAGGGCACGGACACGCCGCCACAGCTCCTGGTCTACGGCGACGACGTCGGGGCCAAGGACGTTGCGGCGGGTCTGATCCGCGACATCGGCTTCGAGCCATTGGAGACCGGTGGTCTGCGGACCGGGCGCTTCGCCGAACCGTTCGCCTTGGTGACCGCGGAACTGGCGTACGACCAGCCCGGCGGCCCGGCACTCACCTACCGTTTCGACAAGCTGCGCGGTTAAACGCACAACGCTCAGAATAAGGAGACGACCATGAAGATCATCCGCTCAGGCAGCAGCCCCTCGACCCCGGGGCCGGAAGACTATTTCACCGGAACGGTGCGCATCGACCCGCTGTTTCAGGCCGAAGAACCCGGCCGCGCCAGCGGGGCTCACGTCACCTTCGAGCCGGAAGCCCGGACCGCGTGGCACACCCATCCGGCGGGCCAGACCCTGATCGTCACCTTCGGCCGCGGCCGCGTGCAGCGCGAAGGCGGGCCGATCGAGGAGATCAGCCAGGGCGACGTCGTCTGGTTCCCCGCCGGCGAGAAGCACTGGCACGGGGCGTCGCCCGAGACGGCGATGAGCCACATCGCCGTCCAGGAAAGCATCGACGGCAGCCCCGTCACCTGGATGGAGAAGGTCTCGGATGAGGACTATTTCGGGGAAGGTGGTGAGCGCTGAGCGCCAAGCCGGGCCACCTTGCAAGACCCGCTACGCCATGCGGCCCGCAAACGCTCGGGTCATCGTTAAGCTGCGGTTCCCTGCAATCTGGCTCCGGAGTCTATGCGCCTGCGCTTTCTTCACCCGCTCCGACAGGGCGGGGCGTCTGCGCCGTGCGCCTGTAACCGCCACTGGGCCGCCCGGCCACCAGCCGATGTCTCTGCTCTTAATCGTTGGGGCGCCGTGCAAGCCGCATCAATAATGCAGAACACCTGAACGCTTGTTCTTTCCCGCATTATTGACGCTCAGGCACGGCGCAGCGAGGGCCGCTATTGCGGCACGCTCCACCATCAGGGCAGAGGCGTTTCCTCTGACTAAAAAAAAGCAGAACGGTTTGGTGCTTTTCAAAGGATAGCTTGGTGGAGCCGGCCGGGCTCGAACCGGCGACCTCTACAATGCCATTGTAGCGCTCTCCCAGCTGAGCTACGGCCCCATCCTGAAGCGACGGCGGCTGGGTGCGATCCGTGTGAATCGCCGTGTGCCGTCGCCACGGAACCTAAGAAGCGTGGTCCCCGGTGACAAGAGAAAACTGAGGACGCTCCTGCATCGATTTTCCGGTCCGGTTCGGCGTCGATCGTCTGGCCGAACAGGTCCGCCTGCGCGGGATCTGGTCCGGCGAGGTTGACCGGCGGGCCGCCGCTTGAGCTGGTCAGCGGCCTTGGCCCGCCGTCAGGTCGCAAGACCCGTTGAGATCGGTTAGTTGTCTTCCTGGTCGTCGTCGTCGACGACGTTGCTGAACGCGGTGTCGTCGCCGCCCAGGTCGGAGCTGTCGTCGATCTCTTCGCTGCTGTCTTCCTCGTAGCTGGTATCGTCGTCCAGGCCCGTGTCCTCGGTATCTTCGCCCAGGACGGCTTCCTCTTCGGCCGGTGCGGCCGCTGCGGCCGGAGCAGCCTTGCTGCGGCTGCTGTCCTTGCTGCGGCTGCGCCGGCTTTTGGCCGGCGCTTCAACGTCGACCGTTTCGCCGCACGACGGGCAGGCCGGCGGGTTTTTCCGTAGGTCGTAGAACTTCGTGCCGCACGACGGGCACAGGCGCTTCTTGCCCCACTCGGGCTTGGCCACGGTTCGCTCCCCCGTTGCTGCGTGCTTGGCGTTGACTGCGTACCGCGTTCGAGGCGACGCCCCGCGAGTGGACATCTGCCGCGCGCCGCCGCCCCCTGGCGGTTGGCGACGGCAATTGCCACGCCCTGGCTGGACCTGTCAAAAGGAAAAGGCCGGGCCGTCCGGCTTTCTCGCCCCGACCCAAAGCCGCCCGCTGGTGCGGCCATAACGCTCTCAGGACTCATGACCGATCCCACCGCGCTTCCACGTCCGCTGACCGCCCGCCCGGCTGGCGGGCTATCCGGCCGCG
Source organism: Rhodovibrio salinarum DSM 9154 (assembly GCF_000515255.1). Classification (NCBI taxonomy): domain Bacteria; kingdom Pseudomonadati; phylum Pseudomonadota; class Alphaproteobacteria; order Rhodospirillales; family Rhodovibrionaceae; genus Rhodovibrio; species Rhodovibrio salinarum. Next base: position 1,530,083 of record NZ_KI911559.1, read on the forward strand.
TCGCCGTCCCGGGCGACAAGTCGATCTCTCATCGCGCCTTGATGCTGGGCGCGCTGGCGGCCGGGGAAACCACGATCGACGGCCTGCTGACCGGTGCCGACGTGATCGCGACGTCGGATGCGATGGAAGCCTTGGGGGCTACGGTGCACCGCGGCGGCGAGGGGGAGAGCTGGCGGGTCTGGGGGCGTGGCGTGGGCGCGCTGATCGAGCCGGACCAGGTGCTCGACCTCGGCAACTCCGGCACCAGCGCCCGGCTGCTGATGGGGGTTTTGGCCGGTCACCCGGTGCGCGCAACGATGACCGGCGATGCCTCGTTGCGTCGGCGCCCGATGGGCCGGGTGATCGAGCCGCTGAGCCGGATCGGCGCGCAGATCGCCGCCCGCACCGGCGGCCGGATGCCGCTGACGGTCACCGGCACCGCCGATCCGATGCCGATCGCGTACGAACTGCCGGTCGCCTCCGCCCAGGTGAAATCGGCCATCCTGCTCGCCGGCCTGAACGCGCCGGGCGAGACCAGCGTGATCGAGCCCGAGGATACCCGCGACCACACCGAATTGATGCTGCGCGCCTTCGGCGCGGAGGTTCGGGTTGACCGGACCGAGCGCGGCCGCCGGTCGATTCTGGTGGGCGAGGCGGAGCTGACCGGCCGGCCGGTGCGTGTGCCGGCTGATCCCTCCTCGGCGGCTTTCCCTTTGGTCGCGGGGCTGCTGGTGCCGGGCTCGCGGGTCGAACTGCCAGCGGTCGGCATGAACCCGCATCGCACGGGGCTGCTGACCACCCTGCGCGAGATGGGCGCGGCACTTACCATGCAGAACGAGCGCACCGAGGCCGGCGAGCCGGTGGCCGATCTGATCGCCGAGGCGGGGCCGTTGCAGGGGGTCGAGGTACCGGCACATCGGGCGCCGTCGATGATCGACGAGTATCCGGTCCTGTGCGTTGCGGCCGCGCTTGCCGAGGGGCGGACGGTGATGCACGGCATCGGCGAATTGCGGGTAAAGGAGAGCGACCGCCTGGATGCGATGGCCCGTGGGCTGGAAGCTTGCGGCGTCACGGTGGAGGAGGGCGCTGATTGGCTGGTCGTCCACGGCACTGGCGGCCGGCGGCCGGAGGGGGGCGCCACGCTTGATGCCCGCCTGGACCATCGGATCACGATGAGTTTCCTCGTGCTGGGTCTGGTCAGCGAGGCCGGGGTGGCGATCGATGACGCGCGGCCGAGCGAGACCTCCTTTCCCGGTTTCGATCGGCTGATGGCGGCGCTGGGTGCGGATCTCCGGCCTGGCGTCCTCTAGCACGGCCCGCGCGCCCTTCCGTCATTGTCCCCGCCCATTGCCGCCGCCAGCGCGGAGCGTGCCGACGCGCCTGAACTTTCGCGTGTGGGGTTAACGGAACCGGGGTGGCGTTGATACCGTTTATTCGCCCGGGCGGCAAAAGCGCCCCAAGAAGGCGCCCCCTTTGGACGGGGATGACCGCCCGGTGGGGGTAACCGGCGAGTGACGTGAACGCGCGTTTGCCCAAAAAGCACGACAGCAAGGGAGGCTCACAGATGAGCGACACCAAGCGCAGTCACGCGAGCACCACCCAGGCGATCAACCGCCGCGGCTTTATTAAGACCGCCGGGGTTGCAGGCGGTGCGCTCGCGCTGAGCGGAATCGGCGCCCCACGCGTGCGCGCGCAGGCGGCCAAGGTGAAGGTCGGCCAGATCGCGCCGATGACCGGCTCCGCGGCCGAGTTCGGGCCGTTCTACCGCGATGGCGCGCGCCTCGCGATTCAGCAAATCAACGAGGCGGCGAAGGAGGTGTTCGGCCAGGAGATCATCGCCGAGCATATCGTCGAGGACACCAACACCCTGCCGACCCCGGCGATCGAAAGTGCACGCAAGTTGGTCGAGGCCGACGGCGTCGCGGCCATGATCGGCGCCTGGTCGTCGGGCGTGACGGTGGCGACCGCGACGTCCGTGTCGATCCCGAACGGGGTGTTGCAGATCTCCAACGGTTCGACCTCGCCGCTGATCTCGGTGCTGCCGGAGGATGCCGAGGCCGACCTGCTGTTCCGCACCACCTCCTCCGATGCGCTGCAGGGCGTGGTCGCCGCCCAGCTCGCCGCGGGCGAGATCATGGACGACTATTCCAACAAGACCGCCTCCACGATCTTCGTGAACAACCCCTATGGTCAGGGGCTGTCGAACGCTTTTGCACGCTCCTTCCAGCTGCGGGGCGGTACGGTGCACGCCCAGGTTCCGCACCCCGAGGAGGTGCAGCCGACCTACAAGTCCCAGCTCGCCGTCGCGCTCAAGGACGAGCCGGATATCCTGGTCTGCTGTTCCTATCCGGGGCACACCGCCACCTTCCTGAAGGAGGCGCGCGACGTCTTCGGCTTCACCAACTGGCAGTTCGTCGACGGCAACAAGTCCGAGAAGGTGCTGAATGCCGTCGGCGCAGAGGATCTGGCCGGGAAGATGGGCACCGCCCCCGGCTCCGATCCGAGCCTGCCGGCCTACCAGAACTTCGAAAGTGCCTTTAAGGCGCAGTTCGACCACGACCGGATCGTGCCGTTCACCAACTCGGCCTACGATGCGGGGGCCGCGATCGGTCTGGCCGTGGCGCGTGCGATCGCCAATGGCGCGGGCGAGCTCGACGGTCGCACCATTCGCGACAACCTGCGGCCGGTGTCGAATCCGGACGGCACGCGGATCGATGGCGGCAAGCCGGAGAACTTCGCCAAGGCGATGGAGATGCTCCGCAACGGCGAGGACATCAACTATTCCGGCGCTGCGGGCGCGTGCGACTTTGACGACAACGGTGACGTCAAGACACCGATCGCGCTGTGGCGCTTCACCAAGGATGGTACCGAGACTACGCAGATCCAGGGGGCCACGGACATTCCGTCCGAGTAACCCTGGCAAACGGCCGGCATCTGGCCGCTTACGAGGCTGTCTGGTCCGCCGGGCGGGAAAGGCCCGTCGCCGCATAACCGCGGCGGCGGGTTCTTTCTTATGTGGGCTTCTGTTACGCGGGACGCGGTATGCTGTGGGCGCTTACCGGTGGTATCCAGCACCTTCATCCGCACAGGCACGATAATTTTGCCTGCACGGACTGCACGAGCTGCGGCGTGGGTGTCAGGCCATCAAGCCGCAAGATCGGCGCAGACTGTTTACGCAGCCAAGATTCATGTTTTGCGAGGTTGCGCCCGGGCACGGTCGGGTTTTCATAACGTGATGCCCAGTCACGGAAGGCCAGGTGGGCTTCGTGCATATCCCCGCCCGGCAATATCCGCGCGCCGTAACGGGCGGTTTCACGCTGGTCGAGGCGTTGAAGCCGTGTGGCGGTGGGCGTGTAAATGAAAACGATCAGATCGACGGCGCGGATCAGGGTGTCTCCCCAGCTCATACACGAGCCTGTCAGAATCCAGCCCGCCGTCTCATCCTGTCGTCTCCCGATCAGGCTGATCCGATCTTCGATTGGCCGCTTGATCCTGAACGGGGGATCGGTCGGCATCCAGTAGAAATCATCGACATCTATCTGGGGAACGGTGAGCTGTTCGGCCAGGGCCGCGCCGAGCGTTGAGACACCGGCGCAGGACCCGCCTGTGATGTGGATTTTTCGCCCAGTCATGACCTGCGCCTTACCACCCAAGTCGAGCGGGGATTGCCAGCCTGCGGAATCGTGCGTGTGAACTGTCTGCTGTGTCCCGCAGCCAACCCTGGGCAGCGGTTTATCTGCGGCTGGCCAGCAACCCCGGGAGCAGCGCGGGAATTTCGGTGAACGAGCTGACGACTGCGTCCGCGCCGAGGTCGGCGGCGGGCTGGGCGGTATAGCCGTAGTCGACCAGCACGATTGGCACGCTGGCGTCCCGCGCGGCGTCCAGGTCGGTTCGGCTGTCGCCGATCATGACTGCCCGCTCCGGATCGCCGCCGGCAAGTTCGATCGTTGCGGTGATGTGGCCGCCGTCCGGCTTGCGGACTTTGAAGCGGTCACCGCCGGCCACCGCCGCGAAGTAGGGCATCAGCGCCAGTTCGCGCAGGATCTTGTCGCTGGGAACCTGCGGTTTGTTGGTGCAGACCGCCAGCGTATGCGTTTCCGACTGCCAGCGCGCCAGCGTGTCGAGGACGCCGGGGTAGGGGCTGCTGTGGCTGACCGGATCGCGTTCGTAGATGTCCTTGTACGCCTGGACCAGCTCGGGCAGTTGCTGGCCGTCGGGGCGCCCGCCCGCTGCCTCGATCCCCCAGGCCACCAGTTGGCCGACGCCGCGTCCAACCAGCTTGCGCACGGTCACTTCGGAGAGCGCACAGAGATCGAGGCTCGCGAGCAGGCGGTTCAGCGCGGTCGTCAGATCGGCGACCGTGTCGACCAGGGTTCCGTCGAGGTCGATGATGAGAGTGGCAGGTGCGTCCAGACGGTCAGCGGTTGGATCGGACATCGAATGAGTGGGTCTCCGGATGGGGTGTGGGCGCGCGAGCGGCACAGGTGTGCGGCGCGGGGCCACGCTTTTGACACGGTCGCCCCGGCTTGTGTGTTCACGGCCCACGCAAAAAGTAGCGGTGTGGGGCGGGATGCTAGCCTAACTACGCTGGCCGTGCATCCCGTCAGTGGCTGACCTGAAACGAAAGGATGCATGCCATGACCTCGATCGAGCCGTTTGAGACGCAGACGCCCCGCTCCACCCGCCTGGATATCGCCAAGCGCCTGGGCGCGGGCTTGATGGCGGCTTTCCTGTTGGCCGGGACGACCGCGCCCGCCTTGGCCGCTGGCAGCGACAGCGAGACCAGCGCTGGCAAGGCCGAGCAGACCAGCGATATGACCATCGACCAGGCCTGGGCCAATGCGAAGGAAGACTGGCGCGAACTGCAGGAGGCCAGCGGCGACGCCTGGAACGATGCCCGTGACGAGTTCGAGGAATCCTGGAGCCGCTTGCAGCGTATGATGTCCGAGGAGGAGGGCAGCGCTCCGCCGCCGGACAATCCGGAGGCGCTGGAGCAGAAGGAAAGTCAGCAGTAAATCGGCCTCGACCGATCTGCTATGGCGTGCTTCCGGCCCGGCGGGGTTAACCCGCCGGGCCGGCTTGCGTGTGGCGATGCAACATGATGAAACAAGGCTTGAATTGCGGTTCGCGCGTCAACTTGGCTGAATCCGGCCAACGTTATAGCCGCAAGTTTTCAAGCCATCCACGAAGCCGAGAGACCGTGAGCGCCGAACCGACCGAGTCCCCAGCTATTTCCTCAAGCCCCCGTCCCTTGGGTATCGTCGTCCTGGCCGCGGGGCAGGGCACGCGGATGCGCTCGAGCCGGCCCAAGGTGCTGCATCAGGTCGCCGGCAAGGCGATGCTGCGTCACGTCCTGGACGCCGTGGACGCGCTCCAGCCCGAACGCTGTGTGGTCGTCGTCGGTCCCGGTCAGGGCGAGGTTGCCAAGGCCGCCGCGCCCCATGCCACCGCCGAGCAGACCGAGCGTCTGGGGACCGGCCATGCCGTGCAGGCCGCGCACGCCGCCCTCGGCGACCTGGCGGCCGATCCGCAGGCGGAGGTGCTGGTGACGTGCGGCGACACCCCCTTGCTGACGGCGGAGACGCTGGCCGGCCTGCGGCGCGCGCGGGTCGCGCAGGATGCCGGCATGGCGGTGCTGGGCTTCCAGGCGGCGGACCCGGGGGCCTACGGCCGGCTGGTGATGGACGATACGGGGTTGTTGCAGCGGATCGTCGAGGCCAAGGACGCGAGCGCGTCCGAGCGCGCGATCGATCTGTGCAACGCCGGCGTTCTGCTGGCGCGCGCGGACATCCTGTTCGAATCCCTGGCCCGGGTGACTAACGACAACGCCAAGGGCGAATACTACCTGACCGACGTCGTCGGGATCGCCCGGGGCGACGGCGAACGCGTCGCCGTCGCGCTGGCGGCGGAGGCCGAGATGCAGGGCGTGAACAGCCGGGCCGACCTCGCCGCCGCGGAAGCCGGGATGCAGCAGCGTCTGCGCGCCGCGGCGATGGCCAGTGGGGTGACCTTGAGCGCGCCGGAGACGGTCTTCCTGTCCCACGACACCGCGCTCGCTGCGGACGTCATGGTCGAGCCGCACGTCGTTTTCGGCCCCGGCGTCGAGGTTGCGGAAGGCGCGACGATCAAGGCGTTCAGTCACCTGGAAGGCGCGCGTGTCGGCGCGGGCGCCCAGGTCGGCCCATACGCCCGCCTGCGTCCGGGCACCGTGCTCGGCAGCAACAGCCGAATCGGCAATTTCGTCGAGACCAAGAACACCGAACTCGGCGCCGGCGCGAAGGCCAATCACCTCACCTATCTGGGCGATACGGTGGTTGGCGCGGCTGCTAACATCGGCGCCGGGACGATCACCTGTAATTACGACGGCTTTCTGAAACACCGCACGCAGATCGGCGAGGGCGCCTTTATCGGCTCCAACAGCGCGCTGGTCGCCCCGGTCAGTGTCGGGGCCGGGGCGATCGTCGGGGCCGGCAGTACGCTGACGCAGGATGTCGACGCCGACGCGCTGGCGGTTGCGCGCGGGCAGCAGAAGACGGTGGCTGGCGGCGGCGCGCGGTTCCGCGCCTCCCGCCAGGCGGACAAGGCGCGCCGCGACGGCGCGGGCAAGCACGGGAGCTAGGCCATGTGCGGCATCATCGGCATCGTTGGACGGGAGCGGGTCGCCCCGCTGCTGCTCGACGCGTTGCGGCGCCTGGAATATCGGGGCTACGACTCGGCCGGGATCGCGACCCTGGTCAACGGCAAGATCGATCGCCGCCGGGCGCAGGGGAAGCTGCGCAATCTGGCCGCCCGGCTGGAGGAAGCGCCGATCGAGGGCACCACGGGGATCGGCCATACCCGCTGGGCGACCCACGGCCGCCCCAGCGAGGGCAATGCCCACCCGCATGCCAACGCTCATGTTGCGGTCGTGCACAACGGCATCGTCGAGAACTTCCACGAGCTCAGGCAGGAGCTCGAAGCCGACGGCGCGGTGTTCGAGACTGAGACCGACACGGAAGTGATCGTCCATCTGATCACCCAGGAGCTGAAGCGTCAGGCCTCGCCCAGCGCGGCGACGGCGGCGGCGCTCAAGCGGCTGGAGGGGGCGTTCGCGCTGGCGGTGCTGTTCGCGGGGCGGCACGACATGATGATCGGCGCCCGCCGGGGCAGCCCGATGGCGGTCGGCTACGGCGACGGGGAGATGTACGTCGGGTCGGACTCGCTGGCGCTGGCGCCTTTGACCAATCGGATCACCTATCTGGAGGAGGGCGACTGGGTCGAGCTGACGGCCGAGGGCGTCACCATCCACGACGCGGATGACGCGGTGGTGGAGCGGCCGGTAAAGCAGACGTCCGTCTCGGGCGCGATGATCGGCAAGGGCGATTACCGCCACTTCATGCAGAAGGAGATCCACGAGCAGCCGTCGGTGATCGGTGACACGCTGCACGCCTTCCTGAACCCGCTGCAACGCGCGGTCACGCTGCCGGACCTGCCGTTCGATCTGGGCAAGCTGCCGCGCGTGACGATCACCGCCTGCGGCACGGCCTTCCTGGCCGGCTGGGTCGCCAAGTACTGGATGGAGCAGGTTGCCCGCCAGCCGGTTGAGCTCGACCTCGCCTCCGAACTGCGCTACCGCGCCCCGCCGATGCCCGACGGCGGCCTCACGACCGTGATCTCGCAGTCGGGCGAGACGGCGGAGACCCACGGCGCCCTGCAGTACGCCCGCGAGCAGGGGCAGCGCACGCTTTCGATCGTCAACGTTGCGGAAAGCGCGATCGCGCGCGACAGCGAGGCGGTGCTGCAGACGCTGGCCGGGCCCGAGATCGGTGTCGCCTCGACCAAGGCGTTCACCACCCAATTGACCGTCCTGGCCGCGCTGTCGATCGCGATCGGCCGGGCCAGGGGCACGATCGATCAGGCGACCGAGGCGCGTCTGACCGACGCGCTGATCGAGGTGCCAGCCCGCGCGAGCGAGGTGCTGAACCACGACGGCCACATCGCCGAGATCGGGCAGTGGGTCGCGGAGGCGCGCGACGTGCTCTATCTCGGCCGCGGCAACCTCTACCCGATCGCGCTGGAAGGCGCGCTGAAGCTGAAGGAGATCTCCTACATCCACGCCGAGGGCTATGCCGCCGGCGAGATGAAGCACGGTCCGATCGCGCTGATCGACGAGCACGTGCCGGTGATCTGCTGCGCCCCCTCAGGCCCGCTGTTCCCGAAGATGGCGAGCAACGTGCAGGAGGTGATCGCGCGCGGCGGCCGGGTGATCCTGCTGTCCGACAAGCAGGGCCTCGAACGCGCCGGCGCGGGCGCGGAGTACACCATCGAACTGCCCGAGGTGGACCCGTTCGTCGCCCCGCTGCTCTATTCCATCCCCGTCCAGCTGCTCGCCTACCACACCGCCGTGTTCAAGGGCACCGACGTCGACCAGCCGAGGAACCTGGCGAAGTCGGTCACGGTGGAGTAGGGGCGCACCACGCCGCTATTTCACGAAGATCGATATGTGTCGGGGGCTGACTGGTGCCGCCGGTAGGAATCGAACCTACGGCCTCACCCTTACCAAGGGTGCGCTCTACCCCTGAGCTACGGCGGCATCCGGTCTGTGGCGGGCGGGGCATCAACAAGGCCCCGGCGCCAGCGCGGCGGAAAATGCCAGCCGGCGCGCGCGATGGCAAGGACGATTCGCGCACGTCCGATGGGTGAGCCCCATGGCTGCTGGTGCAGACAGGCGCGAGAGGGCGCTAGCTCTTGACCGGAGCCTCTTGACGGGGCGCCATCGCGCCCACGACCTTGGCGTCCCAGGCGCCCGCGTTTGGGGCGCCCGCGTTTGGCGCGGCACGCAACAGGACCGATCCGGAGATGAGCGAGCGTAAGCGTCCCCAGGTCCGCCGCGAGACGGCGGCCGAGCAGCAGGCCCGTGAGGAGCGGCTGGCCCAGCAGCTCCGCGCCAACCTGCGCAAGCGTAAGCGCCAGCAACGCGGCCGGCAGGCGGACGACGGCGCACCCGATGGCACCGCAGCCGGCGCAGGGCAGGGCAAGCCCGGCCCGGAGGGGAGCGACTAGCGCCGCGTGCATCTCGGCGCTTCCTTGCCGGTAGGCTGACGTCAGGCTTGTTTCGCTGTTCGGCGCCGAACCTGTGGCTTGGCTGCGCCAATCGCTCGAATCCCCGGTCTTTTTCTGGCGCGGTTTGCGTTTGCTGATCGTTCCGCGCGCAGCGGGCGCATCGTTGACTGGACGCGGCGTGTCCAGCGTCAGCCAGATTGCTGGGCGGCACCGTCCGGCGTCCGCCGTTCCAGTTCCGAGTTCAATTCGGCGCCGAACAAGACGCAGAAAGTCGATAGCCAGAGCCACAGCATCAGGATGATCACGCCGGCGAGCGAGCCGTAGGTCTCGTTATAATTGCCGAAATTCTGGATGAAGACGGAGAACAGCGCCGAACCTACGAGCCATAGGAGCGTGCCGAATAGGGCACCCGGCGTGATCCAGCGCCAGTGCGCGTTCCGGCGGTGCGGGCCGAAACGGTAGATGACCGCGAAGCTGAGGATCGTAAGAAGCGCGAGGATGGGCCAGCGCACAAAGGCGATCAGAAAGCCGAACGTCGACGCCAGCCCGATGGCCTGCAGTAGCAGAGGGACGACGGCCACGACCGCGAGGCCCAGCATGGCGATTCCGATCAGCACCAACGTCAATGCCACGCCCACGGCGTTCCTTTTCAGGACCCCACGCGTCTCCTCGACCTGGCAGGCGATGTTCAGCCCATCCATCAGGTTCTTCGTGCCGGAGGAGGCGCTATAGAGCGTCAGCACGAGGCTTGCCAGGGCGATCCACCCAACGCTTTCGCCGCCCGAGGCGATAGCTTGGGCCTGCCCTCTCAGAAGGCTTGCCGTCTCCTGGGGAAGGGACGCGGCGAAATACCCCATCTGATCAGCCATCGCTTGCGGATCGATCGCCAACCCGGCGATCGACACCATCGCGGCAATCAGGGGGAAAACAGCCAGCATGAACCAGAAAGCAATCCCGGAGGTCACGATCGGAATGTTGTCGCGCTCGATCCTGCCCTTGATGTTCTTGAATACCTGCAGCCAACCTTTCGCAGAAATGCCCTTTAGGTGGGACAAGCGCGGTTCACCGATTTCCCGTGAGATCGCATTCAGCATGGTTGCTTCCTTCCGACGGTCTTGTCGGCTGGACGTGTTGGCCGGCCGCAAGGGGCGGGCGCGCCGGTCCGCGGAATCGCCTGCCGCCATCTACCGGCGAGACGAAGTCTCCGCATGGGGCCCGGGACCGGAAGGAGCAGGCCGGCGCGCCGTGCGGCCTCCCCTATCGTCGGCTCCGCGTTTTTTAGGGGCATTACCTGGGCTCACCGTGGCGGTGAGTCTTGGGCCCCATACCCGTGCTTTCTTTCCAGGGGGCAGGAAAAGAAGACCATGCAGCGGCCGGATTTGTTCCCAAGGTCCGAGCTCAGATCACAGAAGTCACATCTGCGCTGCGCTGCGATGCATGCGGGACACTGCTGTCGTTCGAGTTGCGTGTTCTGATCCCCAATTGCGCGCCTCGTTGTATCGATGGCCCGTTCGAGGATACGGTCGTCTCCGCACAGATCTGCCCGTTCCGGCTGGGGTGCCGGTCAGGTTTTCGGCGGGGCAATGAAATTCCCGTTGTCCTGCATACCTGCGAGCCATTCAGCGTGGTTGGCCTGCTGGACGCGTTCCATTACAACCGCATGCCGAACGCCGTCGTACAGGCTGTGCGGTGAGCGTTGGGCCGCATCCGATGGACGCAAGCCCGCCATGCATGTGCCATGAAATCGGCGCATCTGCGCGCCACCAAGCGCTGCAGCACGTCGGGGGACGGCTTTCGGGCGGCCCGAGGATATCCCACAGCTAGGGCACGCGCGCCTGCGCGCGGCTTCGAAGGAGACGCATGGACCGCATCAAGATCCAAGGCGGCCGGCCGCTCAACGGCGAAATCGCCATCTCGGGGGCAAAGAACGCCGCCTTGCCGCTGATGGCCGCGTCGCTGCTGACGGAGGCGCCGCTGCGCCTGTCCAACCTGCCGCATCTGGCCGATATCACCACCCTCGCCAACGTGCTCTCGCAGCACGGGGTCGAGCTGCACATGGATGGCGGCGCGGCGGGCGGTCACGCCGGCCGGGTGCTGGAACTGACGGCCGGCAAGGTGGTCAATGTGCGTGCGGCCTACGACCTGGTGCGGCGGATGCGCGCCAGCGTGCTCGTGCTGGGGCCGCTGCTCGCGCGCGAGGGCTACGTCGAGGTGTCGATGCCGGGGGGCTGCGCGATCGGCACCCGTCCGATCGACCTGCACCTGAAGGCGATGGAGGCGCTGGGCGCGCGGATCGAGCTGCAGGACGGCTACATCGAGGCGCACGCCCCTGGCGGCCTGTCCGGCGGCGAGGTGGTGTTCCCCAAGATCTCCGTCGGGGCGACCGAGAACGCGCTGATGGCGGCCACGCTGGCCAAGGGGACGAGCCGGATCGTCAATGCCGCGCGCGAGCCCGAGATCGGCGATCTGGCCGAATGCCTGAACAAGATGGGCGCGCGGATCACCGGCATCGGCACCGACACCCTCGTCGTCGAAGGGGTGGACCGTCTGAACGGTGCGGAGCACGCGGTGATCGGCGACCGGATCGAGACCGGGACCTACGCCATGGCCGCCGCGATCACCGACGGCGATCTGGAGCTGGTCGGCGCCAACAGCAAACACCTGCGCGCTGCACTCGACAAGCTGAGCCTGGCCGGGGTCGCATGGCGGGAGACCAATCGCGGCATCCGGGTGTGCCGCGCCAATGGCCCGCTCCAGGGCACGGATGCGCAGACCGAGCCCTATCCCGGCTTCCCGACCGATCTGCAGGCGCAGTTCATCGCCACCATGGCGACGGCCGAGGGCGCGTCGATGGTGACCGAGACGATCTTCGAGAACCGCTTCATGCATGTGCCCGAGTTGATGCGTATGGGCGCGGATGTGCAGATTGACGGGTCGAGCGCCATGGTGCGCGGGGTCAAACGGCTGAAGGGCGCGCCGGTCATGGCGACCGACCTGCGCGCGTCGGTCAGCCTGGTGCTGGCCGGCCTCGCCGCGGAGGGTGAGACCGAGATCAACCGGGTCTACCACCTCGACCGCGGCTACGAACGACTGGAAGAGAAGCTGAGCGCTTGCGGCGCCGAGATCGTGCGCGCCCGTGCGCAGGAGGATGACGCGTGAGCAACCCCATCGCCAAACTGGTGTCCGGTGTGTTCGGCAAGCGTGGCGGCAGCGTCGCGCCCGATAACAAGCCGCTCAAGCTGCGCGCCTACGACAAGGAGGATTTTGCTGTCGTTTCGTCCGTGTTGCAGGACGCGCTGGTGCCGGTGATCGACATGGATTGGCTCAGCGAAGACAAGCGCTTCGCCCTGGTGGCCAACCGCTTCCGCTGGGAACGGCGCGCGCCGGTCGGCGACTTGCCGGACCAGCCGGCCGCAGGCGCGCCGAGCGCGGAGACCGAGACGCAAAGCAGCGCCGATTCCGGCCAATTGCCGCAGACCGCCGAGGAGCCGGACGCCCGCTTCGAGGACGCGCCGCTGTACGAGCGGGTGCATTGCGGCATTACGTTCGACCGGGTCGAGCAGGTGGCCTACCGCGGCTTCACCAAGGAGGCGAGCGGCCAGGTGCTCGAACTGCTGGCGGTGGTTGCCGACGATCGGGGACTGACCGTCACCTTTGCGGGGGATGCGGCGCTGCGCTTGCAGGGGGCCAACATCGTCTGCCATCTGGAAGACCTTGGCGAACCCTGGCCGACGCAGTGGCGCCCCAGCCACGAGCGCACCGAGCCGGAACAGCAGAGCGATCAAGACGCCGCTACCAATCGCAACGGGAACAAGCCGTGACGCCCGCGAATGAAAACCTGGTGCTGGCGCTGCCCAAGGGCCGCATCCTGAAGGAAGTGATGCCGCTGTTGAAGGCGGCCGACATCGTCCCCGAAGCCGCATTCGAGGACGACGATTCCCGCCAGCTGCGATTTCGCACCAACCATCCCAACCTGGACATCATCCGGGTGCGCGCCTTCGACGTGGCGACCTTCGTCGCCTTTGGCGCCGCGCATTTCGGCGTCGCGGGCAATGATGTGGTGATGGAGTTCGACTACCCCGAACTCTATGCGCCCGTCGATCTGGGGATCGGCAAGTGTCACCTCGCGGTCGCCGAGCCGAACGATCTGGTCAAGCGCGACGACCCGACGCGCTGGAGCCACGTGCGCATCGCGACCAAGTATCCCGGCATTACCAAGCGCCACTTCGCCGCGCGCGGCGTGCAGGCGGAGTGCATCAAGCTGAACGGCGCGATGGAGCTGGCGCCAAAGCTCGGGTTGGCGCGGCGGATCGTCGATCTGGTATCCACCGGCACCACCCTGAAGGCGAACGACCTGGTGGAGATCGAGCGGATCGCCGAGGTCACCAGCCGCTTGATCGTCAACCGCGCCGCGCTGAAGACCCGCCCGCACGACGTGGGCCGTTGGGTCGAGACCTTCCGGGAGGTCGCAGATGCCGCATAAGCTGGACGCGCGCCAGGCCGATTTCGAGCGGGCCTTCGCCGATTTCCTCGATGTCCGGCGCGCGGAGGAGGCCGACGTCGACCGCACCGTGCAGGGCATTCTGGCGGATGTGCGCGCCCGCGGCGATGCCGCGTTGCTCGACTATACGGCCAAGCTGGACCGCTACGAGACCACGGCCGCCGGCCTGAAGGTCACGCACGAAGAACTCGAGGGCGCGGTCGCGCAGTGCGATCCGGATACGGTGGAGGCGCTGCAACTCGCGCGCCAGCGTATCGCCGCCTTCCATGAACATCAGAAACCGGCGGATCTGGATTACACCGACGCGGACGGTGTGCGCATGGGGCATCGCTGGACCCCGATCGACGCGGTGGGGCTGTATGTTCCCGGCGGCACGGCGGCCTATCCCTCCAGCGTGCTGATGAACGCCGTGCCGGCCAAGGTCGCGGGCGTCGAACGCGTGGTCATGGTCGTGCCCGCGCCGGATGGCGTGCTGAACCCGCTCGTGCTCGCGGCCGCGCGGATCGCGGGGATCGACGAGGTCTACCGGATCGGCGGGGCGCAGGCGGTGGCCGCGCTCGCCTATGGCACGGAGACGATCGCCCCGGTCGACAAGATCACCGGTCCGGGGAACGCCTATGTCGCCAGCGCCAAGAAGCAGGTGTTCGGCACGGTCGGCATCGACATGATCGCGGGCCCGTCGGAAGTGTTGATCGTCGCCGACAAGGACAACGATCCCGCGATCGTCGCCGCCGACCTGCTGGCGCAGAGCGAGCACGACGTCAACGCACAGTCGATCCTGATCACCGATGACGCCGATTTTGGCGAGGCGGTCGAGCGGGCGGTGCAGACCCATCTGCAGCGCCTGCCGCGCAGCGAGATTGCCGGCGAGAGCTGGCGGCGCCACGGCGCGGTCATCCAGGTCGGGCAGATCGAGGAGGCTGGCCGCCTGATCGACCGCGTGGCGCCGGAGCACCTGGAGCTGCAAGTCGCCGATCCGGATGCCTTGCTGCGGACCTTCCGCCACGCCGGTGCGATCTTCATGGGGGGACATGCCCCGGAGGTTCTGGGCGACTACGTTGCCGGGCCGAACCACGTCCTGCCGACCGGGCGCAGCGCGCGCTTTTCCTCCGGTCTGTCGGTGCTCGATTTCATGAAGCGGTCTTCGCTGCTGCAGAGTTCGCCCGCCGGTTTCGCCAAGATCGGCCCGGCGGCGGTCGCGCTCGCCCACGCCGAGGGCTTGGACGCGCACGCGCTCTCCGTCAAACTCCGTCTGAACGAGGGGTAGGGCCCGAGTGCACGCATGCGGCGTGCGCCCCGTCCAACGACCACGGCAGTCGGTCGCTTCCCTTCGAGGCAGTGGGGACGAAAATGGTCGCCCCAAGTGCGTAAGCGCAGGAAGAGACGGTAACGCGGTGAGCGAGGACGAGAACGCCAGGCTCGACGACGGGTCCAGTCAAGAGCAGGCCGGCGGGAGCCGGCGCAACCAGATCGTTGACGTCACGCTGGACGAACGGACGGTCAAGCGGCGCCACCCCGACATCGAGCACGAGCGGGCGGTGGCGATCTACGATCTGCTGGAAGACAACCGTTTCGCGCCGTTCGGCGATTACCAGGGGCCCTACCGCTTGCATTTGCGGCTGGAGGAGAGCCGGCTGGTCCTCGACATCGCCAGTGAGGATCACCAGCATTTGGGGTCGATCGGGATTTCGATCTCGCCGTTCCGACGGATCGTCAAGGACTACTTCACGGTCTGCGAGAGCTATTTCGAGGCGATCAAGACCGCCAGCCCATCGCGTATCGAGGCCATCGACATGGGGCGGCGCGGTCTGCACGACGAAGGTTCGGAACTGCTGCTCGATCGCCTGAAGGGCAAGGTGGACCTGGACTTCGACACCGCGCGGCGGCTGTTCACCCTGCTGTGTGTCCTGCACCTCCGCGCCTAAGGCGCGCGGCCACGGGCGAGAGAGGGGCCTTGAAGGCGCCAAGCCATGCGCGATCTGCCCGACAGCGTGCTGTTCTCCTGCACCCACAACTCCGTCCGCTCGGCGATGGCGGAAGGGCTGCTCAAGCATCTGCTCGGGCATCGTCTGTATGTCGATAGTGCGGGGGTGCGTGAAGGCGAGATCAATGGCTTCGTCATCGCGGTGATGGACGAGCTCGGCATCGACCTGTCGAAGCACCGCGCCAAGACGTTCGATCAACTGACCGACACCTCATTCGACCTGATCATCACGCTGTCGCCGGAGGCCCAGCACCGGGCGGTCGAGATGACCCGCACGATGGCCTGCGACGTCGAATTCTGGCCGACCTTTGATCCGACCTTGGTGGAGGGGGCGCGTGAGCAGCAGCTTGAGGCTTTCCGCCAGGTGCGCGACGACCTGCTGCAGAAGTTGAAGGCGCGTTTTCCACTCGACTTGAAACCGGTGCCCTGACGGCGCATCTCGATAACGATAGCCAGGGGGCGGCCCGCCATGCGCACCGCGTGGATCGGGGCGAGTGAATCTTGCGTTTGTTGCACGGCGGGCCATCCCGTATGATCCGCGCGCCGCGCGGAGATGGGTCCGGGGCCCGATCGCCCGCGTCTCGAGACAATGACCGGCACGCCTTTGCCGATGGCGGGCGTGCCGCGGCACATCCGGGAGCGCCCCTAGGCGCCCCCGGGCCATCATGCGCGCGCTCTCAAGCGACGTGGCGCGCGCATCTGACGACACACCGACCGGAGGTCAACGCAGGAACGCATGTCGAAAGAAGATCTGATCGAATTTCAGGGCACCGTCAGGGAGCTGCTGCCCAACGCGATGTTCCGCGTGGAACTGGACAACGGCCACGAGGTTCTGGCCCATACCTCGGGCAAGATGCGTAAGAACCGCATCCGCGTGCTCGCAGGCGACCGGGTCAACGTCGAGATGACCCCTTACGACCTGTCCAAGGGCCGCATCACCTTCCGCTACAAGTAGCCGCACCGGTTCCGCGCGTCGGATGCCAAGGAGGGCCTCGCGCCGTGAGTTCGGCCCCGCAGACAGCCCGCACGGTTGCTGACGCCGCCGCGCCCGAGGCGCCTGCCGATGCGCGGGCGCCTGAGGGGATGTTGGTGCTTGCGTCCGGTTCGCCCCGGCGGGTCGATCTGCTGGGGCAGGTGGGCGTCGTCCCGTCGGAGATCGATCCCGCCGATCTCGACGAAACGCCGGGGCGGCGTGAGACGCCGCGCGCCTATGCCGCGCGCATGGCACGCTCGAAAGCGCATGCCGTCGCACAGCGGCATCCAACCTGTTACGTGCTGGCCGCGGATACGGTGGTGGCCGCCGGTCGACGTATTTTGGACAAGCCGGCGGATGCGCGCGAGGCACGCCAGCGTCTGGAGATGCTCTCCGGCCGGCGGCACTGTGTCTACGGCGGTGTCTGCCTAGTCGCGCCCGACGGCCGGGCGGCCGAACGTCTGGTCCAGACCAGCGTGCGCTTCAAGCGTCTGCACGATGTGGAGATCGCCGGCTACGTCGCCGGTGGCGAATGGCAGGGCAAGGCCGGCGGTTATGCCATCCAGGGCGCGGCGGCGGCGTTCGTGCCCTGGATCAACGGCTCCTACACCAACGTGGTCGGCCTGCCGCTTACTGAAACCCTGGCGCTCTTGGACGGGATGGGGGTGCCCCGGCCGCCGGTAGGGGCAGCGTCGGCATGACTGTCCGGCGCGGGCGCGCGCTGGTCGACGGCTGGCCTGGGGAGACGCGCGCGGCCGTGCTGGCGCCCGCGCCCGATGGCGACGAGGCTCTTGTCGAGTTGCTGGTCCTGCGCGCCGACAAGCCCAGCTACGCCGGCAACCTCTATCTGGGCCGGGTCAGTGCGCTGGACCGCGGGCTGAATGCGGCGTTCGTCGAACTCGGGCTGGCGCGCTCGGGCCTGTTGCCGCTCAAGACCGCCCCGGCCGGCCTACAGGAAGGTGCGGCCGTATCTGTGCGCGTCGTGCGCGAGCCATCGGCGGGGAAGGGCGCGAAGTTGGCGCACGCTCCCGACGGGGGCGAGTCGCACGTCAAGCCGCCCGCCTTGTTGGCAGAGGCGACACCGCTGCTCGACTTGCTGCGTCGCGTCGATCCCGAGCGCATCCTCGTCGAAGGGGCGGAGCGGCGCCGGGCTCTGGCGGACACCGCCCCCGATCTGCAGACGCGGATCGAGGGGTATACCGGGACCAAGCCGTTGTTCGAGGAAGCTGGCCTGAATGCCGAGATCGAGGCGTTGCTGGAGCCCGAAGTGCCGTTGGCCGGCGGTGGGCAACTGCTGATCGAGCCGGTGCGTACCCTGACCGCGATCGACGTGGACGCGGGCCGCGCCGATGCGCGGGGCGGCCGGACCCGGCAGGCGTTGGAGGTGAACCTCGATGCCGTGCGAGAGATCGCGCGGCAATGCCGGCTGCGGGCGTTGTCCGGGCTGATCGTGGTGGACTTTCTGGAACTTGAGACCAAGTCGGAACGGCAGCAGGTGGCGAACGCGCTGCAGGCGGCGTTCGCCGACGATTCCGTCGCCGTCAGCATCTCCCCGATGCGTGCCAGTGGGCTGGTCGAGATCGCACGGCAGCGCGCCCGCCCGCCGTTGCACGAATTGCTGAGCGAACCGGTGGGCCGTGCCGGACGGATCGCGGACACGTTGAGCCTGGCCTACGATCTCTTGCGCCGGGCTTGGGCGGAAGCCCTGGCGAACCCGGGGCGCACGCCTGTACTCAAAGCGCATCCCGACGTGCTGGCCGAACTCGATGGCCGCGCGGACGCGGCGCATGCCGCGCTGACGCGTGCTCTTGGCCGGCGGCCGGAACGCTGCGGCGACCCGACGCGCCCGCGCACGGTGCTCGACATTCTGCTAGCCTGAGAAATACGAGATGACGGACAAGAAGCATCAAGATCGCGTGGGGACGACCGGCACGGCGCGCGGCGCCAGTTGCCCGATGTGCGGCAAGGCCGCGGCCGAGCGTCATCACCCCTTCTGCTCGAAGCGTTGCCAGCACCTGGATCTGGCACGTTGGCTGGACGGCAGCTATCGCGTGCCGACCGACGAGCCGGCGGACCTGAGCGATCTACCGCGGGAGGATGAGGAATGAGGCGACTTCTGCCGGCCCTTTTGACGGGTCTGCTGCTGCTGGGGGGGCTGACACAGCCCGCTGGCGCGTTCGAGCGCGCGGTGATCGAATCGGTGGTCGCCGTACTGCGCCCCGAACCGGCCCAGCAGGTCGAGCCGCAGCGCGAGTCCGACTACCGTCCGCTGGAGCCGGAAGGCAGTGCGGTTGCCCTGGCGCATGGTCTGTTCGTGACGGCCAACCACGTGCTGGGGTCGGGCGACCGGGCGTTGCTCCGCCTGGACGATGGCCGCGTCTTCGAGGCCAAGGTGACGGCGCGCGCCCCGGCGGCGGATCTGGCGCTGCTGGAAAGCGCCGCGCCGGCACGGCCGATGCAGTGGGGCGAAACCCCGCTGCTGGGCGAGGAGGTGTGCGCCGTTGGCAACGCCTTCGGCCTGGGAATCTCCGTGGCCTGTGGGGTGGTGTCGAAGAAGCATGTCACCCACGCCGGCTTCAATCCGGTGGAGGACTATCTGCAGACCGACGCCGCGACCAACCCCGGCATGTCCGGGGGCGCGCTGGTCAACGAGAAGGGCAAGCTGGTCGGCATCCTCTCGGCGATCTTCACCAAGAGCAACGATGCCAACATCGGGGTTAACTTCGCGGTTTCCGGCGTTTTGACGCGCCGTGTCGTCGCCGACCTGAAGGACGACGGCAAATTCACCCGCCCCGCGATCGGCGCGTCACTGCAGGAGCAACCGCGCCTGGCGCCGCGCGATCAGGCCGGCGCGCGTGTCACCCGGGTGGACCCCGAAGGGCCGGCCGCCAAGGCCGGTCTGCGCGAGGGCGACCTGCTGGTCGCCTTGGCCGGTCGGTCGGTGCAGCGGCCAAGCGACGCGGTCGCCGCGCTGGCGCTGGCCGAGCGCGGCACCACGATCCAGGCGCGCGTGCAGCGCGGCGACAGCCAGGAGACCGTGGAGATCGATCTGCCGTCGAGCTAGCCGCCGCGCTCCTGCCGGGGCGGGGCCCCGGGCTGTCGGGCGCGGATATCATGCAGGATCTCCAGATTGGCCGCGAAGCCGATCAGCATCGCCCCCGCGAATCCGGCAAGCGCGCCCAGCGTCAGCAGCAGGGTGCCGGTCGCCGTGTCGTGCACCACCGTGCCCAGACCCAGCAGCATGCCGGTGCCGGGTAGGGCCAGGGCGATGCCGCCGAGCACGGCGACCGCGCCCAGGGCGCGGAACACCGGGATGCAGCGCGGGCGTGGGATATCCTCGTTCATACCCACAGGCTAGCGCGTCGCCCCCGGTAGACGCCAAGAGGTGGCTGTATACGTTGGGTGTGACAGCGGGCCGTGGTCGATCGGCGTGGAAAGCGTCGCCGCAGGGCTGGACACGACTCGCTGTGATCGCTATACACCGCACCGCATCGCGTAGCGGCCCTGTTCGAGCGCCGCTGCCTGTACCCGGTGCCCAGGTAGCTCAGTTGGTAGAGCATGCGACTGAAAATCGCAGTGTCGGAGGTTCGAATCCTTCCCTGGGCACCACTTTTTCTGCGGGTTTCAGCGTTTTCCGGCTTAAATCAGTGGCACTTCGGGTAACACGTCGGGTAACAAGCGTTACCCAGGATTAGCCTATGCGACTTCCGCGCGCCGACGAAATTGACCAGGACACCCCAGCGCACGAACTCCATTTCGTGCGGTACAGCGGCTCGTCAGACGCAGCACAACTGGCAAAAGCGGAAGCCGAGCTACAGCGGCGCCAACAATCGCACGATGCGGAGATAAGCCGTCGGCAAGAGCGCGCTGCTTGGGCGGCTGCTATAGCTGCTGGCCTATCCGCGCTCGCCACCATCGGCTTGGTAATCGTTTCGGCCATACGTTTATAAGCGTTACCCAAGACCGTTACCCGATATGACACCCGACCAACGCCTGCGCCTCGACTATCCCCACGTCGCCGATCTGCCGGAGCGGCCGGGCGGCTGGGGCCACGACTACGACCGCGTACACGAATGGCTCTGTGAGCGCCTAGGAGGGCCACTCAGCGGGCGTTGGTATCTGCTTGGGCTAACGTGTGCCTACTTCGCCAGCGAGGTGGACTGTGCGGCGTTCTGTAAGGCTTGGGTAGCTACAAATAATCCGGTGTATGAGTAGATTCGCCGTTGCAACCAACGCGCGCACACCCGTAACGTGACGCGTCATAGATAGACTTCGGAGCAATAATGTTGCGAGAAGAATCCATTCGACTGGCATGGCAAAGTTTGAAATATCCGCTCTTGGGCTTTGCAAACCTAGTAGCTCTTACTGTCGGAGCTGTTGGTGGCGTTGCTGGTGTCCTTCCGCTCTTTAGTGCCTCACAAGCCATCAACGAAATTGTTCAATCTGCGGCGTTGGCAATCATTGCGATCGCAGCATTGGGGGCCTTCGGTGTACGTGAAGTTACATTTTTGAAGAGAAGGAGGGTCGCCAATACCGTAAATGAACAGCGCGCTGCATCCGAAACTTTGAGAGACCTGAGCACTTATCTTGATAATGTGCTAACTGACCACCATGAAGGGCGTTCGCTCTCATATCGAGAACA
This sequence comes from Rhodovibrio salinarum DSM 9154, assembly GCF_000515255.1. NCBI lineage: Bacteria > Pseudomonadati > Pseudomonadota > Alphaproteobacteria > Rhodospirillales > Rhodovibrionaceae > Rhodovibrio > Rhodovibrio salinarum. The sequence continues at coordinate 1,551,204 of NZ_KI911559.1, forward strand.
AGACTGGGCTGTTGAAGAATTTTGTGGATTACTCGACTATTATTCTCGGATGTTCTCAACAATTACCTCAACTCGGTGCCGGGCGACAATTAAGCTGATTTTTGTCGAGAATCATGAACTCTACGTTTACGCGCTTGCGCGGGATAAAATCTCGTCTCACGAAATGAGCACTCGTGATGAACGACGATTGGAATTAAGGCATGATCGTTTGGAAGATAATGAAGATTTCAAAAAACTGTTCCTGCCGGATTTTGCTGACTCTGGATTTTACTTAAACAACTATCTGCCATATATGAACTCTTACGAGTCATCTAGTTTAACGTTTTGGCAAGAAATTGAGGGCGACAATTCAGAGTGGCCATTGCCCTACAGAAGCACCGTCGTATGGCCAATACGGCAAGATCAACGACGTTCTATTGGCGAAGACGAGTCGCTTTGTATTGGATTTTTAGCGGTAGATAGTGACTCTACAGGCGTTTTTGACCAAAGATGGACGGTACCTATTGGAAAAACACTGGCAAATTCATTATATCACGTGTTATTGTTATACAATGAGTTGACGCTGGCTACGCAGCCCTTAGTATCAAACCCGTCAAACGGGGAGGTGCCCGATCATGGACAAGAGTGCCAAGAGCAGTCCGCTCCGGAGGGCGAAAGCTCGGAGTGTGGGTAGGTCAGTCGGGCTTCGAGCTGAGCACGTCGACAAAAACAACCGCGTTGAAGTTAAAGTTTCTAATGGTGAGTATGCGGGTGAGCGGTTCAAGGTACTCGCTACACCTCCCACGGCCGCATACTTTAAGGAGCGTTCGCGGAAGGGCAAGAAAGAAAAAGCGTAGTGTCGCCCCGCCGACGCGGAACGCCGACGGGGCAAGCATGGTGCGGGCGTGCCTTACTCGGCGGCCTGCTGTTGAGGGGCAAAGCCTCCAAGCTGCTCAATTTCGGCAAGCGCGCGGTACTCTAGCTTGTCGGCCGGCGTGGTCGGTTCGTTACTGCGACTGAAAATCGCAGTATCGGAGGTTCGAATCCTTCCCTGGGCACCATTCAGCCGGTTTTTCAAGCGTCGGGCAGAACGACCTTCCCCCTCACATCGCTGACTTGAAGCCCACGCCTTGGCATAAAGCAGCCGCTCGTGCGCGATGGGGCGAACGGCTAGAGCATCGGACCCGCTCATCGAATCAGGGATTCCCTTCGGCGCTGCTGTGTGATTCACCGTCGTAGGAGGTGAATCATGAGCGGTGCGCATTCCAAGGACCTGCGCGAGCGGGTGGTGCAGTACGTCGAGGCGGGTGGCAGCAAGCGGGCGGCTGCCCGGCACTTTCGGATCAGCCCGAGTTCGGCGGTCAAGCTGGTAAAACGCTGGTCGCAGACTGGTCGGATTGCGCCGGATGCGCGAGGACGTCCGGGCGGTGGTGGCAAGCTGGCCGGCCAGTTCGACTATCTGCGGGCGTGTCTGGCCGAGCGGCCAGACCTGACGATGCCCGAGCTCGCGGACAAGCTGGCGCGCGAACGCGGCGTGTCGGTCGCGCCCGCATCTGTGTCCCGCTTCCTGTGCCGCAACGGCATCACTTACAAAAAAAGGCGCTGACGGCCGCCGAGCAGCGCCGCCCGGACGTGGCCGCCGCGCGGCGCGTCTGGACCGGGCTGCGCCAAGCCCGGATGCGCGCGCAGCCCAGGCGCCTGGTGTTCGTCGACGAGACCGCGACCTCGACCAAGCTGACCCGCCTGCGCGGCCGGGCGCCGCGGGGCACGCGGGTCGACGCCAAGGCGCCGGCCGGGCGCTGGGCGACCCAAACCTTTATCGCCGGCCTACGCTGCGACGGCCTGACAGCGCCTTGGGTGATCGACGGGCCGCTCAACCGCGAACGCTTCGAAGCCTACGTCGAGCACCAGCTCGCCCCGACACTGCGCCCGGGCGACGTCGTCATCCTGGACAACCTGTCCGCCCACGACAGCGCTCACGCCAGAGCGCTCCTCGCCGAGCGCGGCGCTTGGTTCCTGTTCCTGCCGAAATACTCGCCGGACCTAAACCCAATCGAACTGGCGTTCTCCAAGCTCAAGGCACATCTCCGGGCCGCCGAGGCGCGCACCTACGACGCCCTCTGGCGACGCACTGGCGACATCTGCAACCTGTTCCAGCCAGAGGAATGCTGGAATTTCTTCCGCCACGCAGGCTATGTGCACGAATAAAAGTCTGATGCTCTAGATGATGCCTGCTCAGAATTGCTTTACACGCGCGGGTTTCTGTAGCTGGCTCACGGGAAAGCATCTATCCGGTGGCATATCCATGGAATTTCACGTCTGGCTCGCGTTCGCGTCCGCTTCCATCCCCCTTCTTATGATCCCGGGGCCGACCGTGCTCCTGGTTCTGAGCTATGCCATCAGCCAGGGACGACGGGTCGCGCTGGCGACGGTCGTGGGGGTCGCGCTCGGGGATCTGATCGCCATGTCGGCCTCCTTGGCAGGGTTGGGGGCCTTGGTCCTGGCGTCCGCCAAGCTGTTCGTGCTGCTCAAATGGGTCGGGGCGGGGTATCTCGTCTACCTTGGCATCAAGTTGTTTCGCAGCGCCCCTGAGGCCGCTTTAGGGCGGCTCGACGAGGCGCCGTCGGTCTCGCCGCGGAAGGTCTTCGTGCATGCGGCCGCGGTGACGGCCCTCAACCCGAAGTCGATCGTTTTCTTCATCGCGTTCGTGCCGCAATTCATTGACCCGAATGCTGTCCTGGCGCCGCAGTTCGGCCTGCTCATCGCGACGTTCGTGGGCTTCGCCGCGATCAATACGCTGGCCTATGCCCTGCTTGCCGACACGTTGCGCCAGAAGATCGTGCGCCCGTGCGTGCTGCCGTTCTTGACCCGACTGGGGGGTGGTGTGCTCGTCGCGATGGGGGTCGCCACGGCGACGATGCGGCGCGCTTGAGCCTGTTCCGCGCCGTCCGTTTCGCGGGGCGGCGCGGGCGTCGTTCGTCTGTGGGACGTCGGGACGCAGGGCACGCGCTGGCTGTGGCGGCGAGCGATGGGTTGTGTCGCGGCACCTGACGCGGCTATCTCTTGCGGTATCAAGCGGGGCCGTAGGTAGGGGGCATGCTGCCGGCGATACGGTCCGCCGGTGTCGGTCGACGATGAGAGGGATCGGAGATGATCACCAAGCGCAATGTTGTCGCCACGGTCGCCGCGCTGGCGGTGATGGGCGCGATCGCCGCAGTCGTGTTGATGGCCTGGCCAGAGTCGTCCGAAGCGGCCCGATTGGGCGGGGCCTTGCTGGACTGAGGTCGCAGGTCCCCTGCTAAGCACCTGGGACTGCGTCAAATTGAAACGTCAAGCGGCCGGGCCCGTTGGGGCACCGGCCGCGTCGTCGCGCGCCAGGATCGGCTTACGCCGCTGGCTCAGTCTTCACGGTAGGTGTCGTGACATTCCGAGCAGGCGTCGGTGGTCTTCTTGAAGGCCGCCGCGTAGGCCTGCAGGTCCTCGTTCTGCGCGGCCTGGATCATCTCGCGGGCGTGCGTCTCCATCGGCTCGAAGCCCTGCACGAAGGTATCGTAGTCGTCCCAGATCTTGGGCAGGGCGGTGGTGTCCGCCTCTGCGTCGGGGAACGGGCCCTCCTGGAAATGTTGCGGGGCCATGCGCGCGGCATGCGCGATCGCACGGGCCTGCAGACCGAGGTAATCGAACGCCCGCGGGCAGCCTTCGCCCTTCAGCGCGCAGGCCACGGATTTGGTCGCCGCCGCCGCAGAGGCGAGATTGTCCTGGCGGTCCTGGATCCACTGCTCCGGGCTTTTGTCGCCTTGTGCGGCGGCGGGCGCGAGTGTCCCCGCAGCCGCGACGGCCAGCGTCGCGGCGGCAAGAGTGGTCTTGATTAGGGTCATCCTCATGGCAGGCAAACTCCTCCCTATCATCGTGTCTTCAATCCGGTGAGGCCCCATCGTCGGACACGGGACGAATCCGGGGCGGATGGGGATTGTGCGGTGCACCTATACGATTAAAGTTCATGTTATGTGACGTGCAACCGCGTCTCTGAGTCGCGTCATATTCACTTGCGCTAAAACGTCCTGGGGCGCTACCAAAAACCTTTGGTGGCGCAAAGTTGACGCAAGCACTCTGAACGATGTGCATCAACGAACCAAGCGAAGCTAGTCTGGAGTGGCAGGCATGGTCGAACGAACGGCGGACACGGGCAACGCCGCGCCGGCGAGCGGGCGCGAAACGGGAATGGGGATGGCTGGGCAGCAGCGCCTGAAGGTGTGGGACCCGTGGGTGCGCGCCTTCCACTGGCTGTTGGTGATCGGCCTCGTGCTCGCCTGGTATTCGGCCGAATACGGCTTCGGTGAGCTGGGCAAGGTCTGGCATATGCGCATCGGTACGGCCGTGCTGGGACTGATCGTCTTCCGCGTCCTGTGGGGACTGGTCGGCAGCCAGACCGCGCGGTTCAGCCAGTTCGTGAAGGGGCCGGGCGCGGTGCTTGGCTACCTCAAGGCGCTGCCCCGGCGCGCGCCGACGCCGATCGGGCACAACCCGCTGGGCGGCTGGGCCGTCGTCGTGTTGCTGCTGCTGGCGGCGGCACAGCCGATCACCGGCCTGTTCGCCAGCGACGACATTCTGTCCTCGGGCTATCTCGCCAACGACGTGCCGGCGGCGGTCCAGGACGCGATCGGCGGGCTGCACAAGGACCTCTTCTGGGTACTGCTGGGTTTTGTCGGGCTGCACGTCGTCGCAACGTTCGCCTACCTGCCGCTGAAGCGTGAGAACCTGATCCGCTGGATGATCACCGGTCGTCGCCCCGCGCCGGCCAGCTGGCGGGAGCCCTGGTTCGCCAGTCCGGGGCGCGCGCTTGTGTGCATCGCGGTGGCGGCCGGCGTCGCGGTCGCGATCCCACAGATCTGGGGCTGAGCTGAGCGCCTGCGTGCTGGTGCCTCCCTTCCCTGGGCGCGGGGGCTGCGACAGGATGGCGCAGCACATGGCTTTTAGTTTAGAGGTCTCTTATATTCATAGATACGAATTTATAGGAGGCTTGCCCGATGTCGATCGACCGTATCGTCTTACTGTTCGCTGGCCTGATGGTGCTGCTCGGCCTCGGCCTGTCGCAGGTGCATAACCCCGCTTGGCTGTGGCTGAGCGCCTTCGTCGGCGCCAATCTGGCGCAGGCATCGGTGACCGGTTTCTGTCCGCTGGCGTTCATCGTCAAGAAACTGGGCGCCAAGCCGGGGCAGGCGTTCGGCTGAACGTACCCGCGCGAAACGGACCGCCCGCTCAGCGCGGAGACAGGTTACGCGTGAAGAAATCGATCAGACGCGTGTGAAACAGGTTCTCCGCAGGGGTGCTGAGCAGGTGATCCTCCCCCTCGAAGTAGTGCACTTCCGGTTTGCGGCCCGCGGCGATAAGGCGGGCCTCTAACCGCCGCGTCATCTCGACGCTCCACATGGTATCGGCGGTGCCGTGGCTGATGAACAGCGGTCCGCCGTAGCGCTCGATCTCGATCGGTGTCGTGGGCAGCAGGTCGTCGGATCGCCCGCGCCACGTCCAGGCGCGCTCCCCCGGATCCCAGACCTGCCATCCGGGATCGCCGCGATCGCGCCAACGTCGCGCGTCGAACGCGCCGCAGACGACGTCTGCGGGGCTGTGTACGGCGATGGCGTCCGGCGGCATGTTCACGCCGTCGCGCAGCATCAGGCTGGCCATCAGAAGCGCATGCTCCGCGCCCCGAGAGGCTCCGAACAGCCCGACCCTGTGCGCCGCCAGCTCGTGGTCGCGCAGCGCCTGCAGCGCGTCCACGGTCCGGTCGATCGGCACGTCGCGGATGTTTCCGGCGTTCCAGGCGTTGCCGTCCCGGGAATAGGCAAAGGGCATGGCGCAGAACCCGTGGGCGGCCAGCAGCACCGCGGTGCGATGGCTCCAGCCGGAGGCGCCGCCTTCGGACCCGTGTAGGACCAGGAGTGCGGGGAACGGTCCATCGCCCGGCGGCGCGTAGGCGATTGCGACTTCCGGGATCAGGTGCCGAACGATTTTCAAGGTCACTGAAGCATGTCCACAGGGTGCTGACGGTTCGCTTCAGGGATACTGCCACAGCGACGCCTGAGCGCGAATTGTGGCTGTGCGCGGGCGATCAGAACCCGATTCGCGCGGCCACGAACGCGTTGGAATTGTCCCTGAGCTGACCGAACCGGGTGTCGTCGTCCGCGCCGAACAGCCAGTTGACGCCGGCCTCCAGGGTCCAGCGGTCGGTGGGACTCCAGCTCACCCGGGGACGCAGGTAGCCGTCCTGATCGGTCGGGGAGTAGAAGGCGAACAGGGTGGCGGTGACCTGTTCTCCCGGCCAGTCTTTCTGCAGCTTGACCGTCCAGAGGTTGCGCCGGTCATCGCGGGCCGGCGGATCGTCAAGGCGCTGGGTGCGCAGGAACTGCACCGCGCCGGTCAGGTTGGCGACGATCTCCCGCTCGTAGCCCAGCAACACGCGGACCTCCCGGTTCGGCACGGTGGGGTCGGTGCCGTCGCGGTCGTCCAGACTGTCGTAGTAGGCCACTTCGGCGTTCGCGATGCCGCCCAGGCCGCCAGGCATCGGTCCTTCGACACTGGCGCCATAGCTGCGCAAGCGTGGGAAGGTCGCCCGCTGGCTGCCTGGCAGCTGGCCTTCCGGGCTTTTCCAGTAGCCGTCGTAGAAATAGAGCGCGCTGTCGTAGCGCCCGATCGGCCGGTGCAGGCGCGCCGCCCATTCGTCGTTCGTGAAGGGCGTGTCCGGCTGGCGCACGTCGAGCGGCGTGCTGTCCCCGACGATGCGGTGCGCGAACGGGTTGAAGTAGCTCAGCCGGTCACCGTCGATGTAGCGGTCGGCGTCGAACTGCGGGGTATAGACCAGATCGAGGTTGGCGATATCGGTATAGAGGCTGGTCTTCAGCGCGTCCGACGGCGCTTTCAGCATGGTGTCGCGCCGGCCGATGAAGAAGGAGGGATAGTCCTTCGGAAAGAGGTCGTTCAGGAAGACGAAATCCCCAGTCCCCCAGGTAAGGATTTGCCGGCCGGCCTTAACATCAAGGAAATCGGTGGCGCGCCACAGCACGTTCGCCTCGCGCAGGTCCAACGCGCCGTCGCCAGACTGCAGGTCGGGCTCGTGCTGCTCCGCCACCGCGTCGGCCAGCAGGTGCGCGCGCACGGTCGCGGTGACGCCTGGCCAGCTCCGCACGGCCTTCAGCTCCGCGCGTGTTTCGGCGAGGGCAAAGCGCTCCTGATCCGTTCGCGCGCCCAGGCGCGGGCCGGCGCGGCTGTCGATGTAGCCGCCCAGCCGCCAGTCGCTCAGCAGGCCGAAAACGGGGGTGTCGTCCGGTGCCTCGGGCGTGGCCTGAAGGCCGCCGTCGGATGATTCGCCAGTCCCGGAGTTGCCGAGATCTTCCGGCAGCGCCGGACCGCCGCCGTCGTTGCCGAGGCCCTCGGGAAGCGACGGGCCGCTGGGTCCGTCCTCCGCCGCCGCATTGTCGTCGCCAAGCCCCTCCGGCAGGGCCGGCTGGGCGTACGCGGTCCCGGCCAGCAACGCCAGGATCGCGACGGTCGAGGCCAGGAGGCGCCAATATATGGTCATTCCGTACTGGTCAGCTGGCCGCGCGGCGGGTTGCGCAGGTAGCGTTCGGTGAAGATATCCGCCGACAGACCGACGTCGTAGTCCACCTGGGTGTAGGTCAGGGTGGATTTTCCGCCTTCCTGCAGGGCTTCCATGGTCGACTGGGCGACCGTCGGATAGCCCTCGATGGTCTCCACCTTGTTGACGGTGTATTGCCGGTACTTCGTGCCGTCGGCCTTGAAGTACTGCACCTGGACCGGGATGAAGGTCTGCTTGTGGATGTAGGAGACGTAGTGGTCGAACTCGACCAGTTCCGGACGCTTCGGCACGGAGCGCAGGACGTAGTACTGCTCGGTCGTCTCCTGCAGGGTGTGTGCGTCCTCGTTTGACCCGCGCCCGGAGACGTCCTCGTAGAAGTAGTCCGAGCCGACGAAGGAGGAACGCTCGTCCTCCGCCGCGATCCGGCGCACCAGGTCGAGCGCCGGCAGGTAGAGCCAGCGGTCGTCGTTGGCATCGGGGTGCTTGTGCACCATGAACACCGTGTCGCGGATGTCCGCCGGCTCGTGGAAGTAGACGTAGAAGCGTTGATGGCCGGTCTGCTCGCCGCCGTCCATCATGTCGTGGCGTAGGATCGTCATCGTACGTGCGCGGCTGCGCCTCTGGGGATCGATGATCTCCATCTGCACGCGCGCCCGGCCGTCGTCCGCCTGGTAGTAGGCGGCCTGCTCCGAGCGATCGGCGATCTCTTGGGCGCTGAGCTGCGCCTTAGCGGCGGCCGGCGCCAGCAGCAGCGCCGCCAGCAGGACTGCGGGAACGGCTCGCATCGCGCGTCTCCTTCTTGAACAGGTGGTGGGGGAACAGGCTGACCAGGGCCGGCAGGATCAGCAGGGTGGCGAGCCCTGCCAGCACCAGGATCGCCGAGATCAGCGTGCCCACCGTCTTGTATGGCACCAGTGAAGAGGCCAGCAGCGGCAGGAAGCCCACACCCAGGACAATGATGTTGCGGGTGATCGCCCGGGCCGGCTCCTCGAAGATTTCCGGCAGGGTGCGGGCCCACGATTGGGTGCGGGCGAAGATCTGCCGGCTGCGCGCCAGGAAGTGAATGGCGTAGTCGACCGCCAGCCCCAGGCTGAGCGACGACAGCACCGCCGTGGGCATGTCGTAGTCCTTCCCGATCCAGCCGACGATGCCATAGATCGTGACCACCGTGACGGTGAGCGGCACCATCGCCAGCAGGCCCCAACTGGGCGAACGGAACAGCACGATGACCAAGACCAGCACCACCGCGAACGAGCCGAGCAGCGCTTCGGCCATGCCGGTCACCATCCGCTCCTGCCAGACCAGATTGATGTAGGTGAGGCCGAACCAAGTCTTGTCCATCGCGACCGGCGGCGGGGTATCGGCCAGGTAGGCGTCGACCGCCTGGACGACGCTCTGCATGTCCTTGTTGTCGCCGCTGTTGAGCTGCAGCCACAGGTTGGCGCGGTCGTAGTCGGTCGTGGTGAAGTTCCAGACGGTGTCCGGGTCGTGGCTGTTTTCGTAGGTCAGGATGGTCTGTGCGACCGCCTGCGGGCTGTCGGGGATGCGGAAGGCTTCCGGGCTGCCGAGCAGTTCCCGGTGCACGGTCTTGATGATGTCGGGCAGGGCGGTGACCTTGCCGACGGTCGGAACCTCGGCTTCGAGATGCCCTTGCAGACCGGCGATCCAGCGCAGCATCTCCGGCTGCTTGAATGGCTGGTCGCCGGCGGACCCAGGGGTGGCCGGTTGCAGGGCTAGGTAGGCCATGTAGCTGCCGGCGAAGTGATCGTTGATCACCCGGTCCGCCACGCGGATCTCGTGGTCGCTTTCGAACCAGCGGATCGGGTTGTCGTTCACCTCGATCTTGGTGATGCCCCAGACGCTGAGCGCCAACACGACCGCGCTGCCGGCCAGGATCAGCTTGCCGTTGCCGGCCGCGAAGCCGCCCAGGACCCGCAAGCCTCCGGCAAGCGCGCCGCCCGGGCGTTCGGTATCTGCGCCCTTGGCTTTCTGCGCGGTGCCGAACTTGGCCAGCGTGGCGTCCGAAACGACCATCAGGTAGGCCGGGCGCAGCGTCACCGTGACGAACCAAGCCGCCAGCACGCCGATCGCGACGAATGCGCCGAACACCTGCACCGGCGGGTTCGGGGTCAGGACGAGCGAGGCAAAGCCGGCGATGGTGGTGAGCGAGGTGAACAGCATCGGCCGCCAGAGTTCGCCCATCACCTCCTGGATGATCTCCAGCCGCGGCCGGTCGGGCGTATAGCGGTCGTGGAAGTCGGACAGGATGTGAATGTCGTCGAGGATCGCGATCGGGATGATGAAGATCGGGATCATCGACGACATGATGTGCACGGTGAAGCCGCACACCACGAGCAGGCTCATGGTGAAGGCCACTGCGATCATCGCGGTGACGAGCGAGAACAGCACCAGCTTCACGTTGCGGAAGAAATAGAGCAGCAGCAGGAAGACGCAGAGCATCGCCAGCGGGGCGGAGACGGCCATCTGGAAGAACATCTCCGCGCCGAAGCGGTCCTCGGCCACCGGCAGGCCGGTGATGTGGTATTCGGCCCCGGTGTCCGCGAAGCTGTCGATCTCGTGGCGCAGTTCCTGCTCGACGGCGTGGCTGATCTGCTTGTGGGTGATCGGGAAATAGAGCGCGAGCGCCTTGCCGTCGGCGCTGACCAGCGTGCCGCGGTACATCGGGATGTTCTGCGCCCGCGTACGCACCTGGACAGCTTCCGCCGCCGTCTTGGGCACGCGCGGCATCAGGTAGGAGAAGTCGACCGCGCCGATCCCGCTGGTCTCGATGTTGTCGACTTCGCCGGGGGCGATGATGTCCTCGGCGACCACGCGGGCGGTCACCGGCTTTCCGTCCACCGTGATGTCGAACTTCAGGCTCTTCGCCGTTGCGGTCAGTTGGGCGATGTTGGCGAGGTCCTGCGGATTGAACACGCCCTCCGCGTGGCTGTCGTTGATCACCCCGACGACGACGAACTCGTCCAGCCCGAAGATCTGCTTCAGCCGGTGGTGGTCGACGCGGACCGGCGCATCGTCGGCCAGCATGTTTTCCGGGTCGGTGTCGATTGTCAGCGCCTGCAGCAGCGGCGCGCGGGGGAACAGCGTGCCCGCGACGGCCAGCAGCATGAGGGCGAAGGTAAGCGCCAGCACACTCCAGAAGTAGCCACGCCGGTGCGTCGCGGCGTGTTCGGACAGCTTGCGCATGGACGGCGCTCCTCCCCTTGGCCGGTCGTCTTGACGGCGAATCGTATTCGTTCGACCGAATATGTAAGCTTATACTAATATGCGTTTTTGATAAATCAATGGCTCAGTCCGCGTACGGCGGGTGTCGGGCGGGGAAGGGCCGGACAGGCCACAAGCCCTGAACAAGGGGCACGCCCCTGCGACAGACGGTTGCACCCAATTGAATATATCGGGCGTTGTGCTTTTATAGTTATATGAGCGATATAACTTTAGGGCCCGCAGCGGCGCCCGTCACGACGCCAGCCCTCGGGTCCGAACCTGTTAGGAACGGAGGTGACATGAATCATGACATCCACAACGAAGAGCCTTCGGCCGCTCGATCCCCAGGGCGCCGGCGGCGGGCAGGCGGTCGGTCGCCGGGATTTCCTGGTTCTGGCAACCGGAGCCACCGCCGCCTTCGGCGGCGCTGCTGCGCTATGGCCGTTCATCGATCAGATGAACCCGAGTGCGTCCAAGATGGCGTTGGCCAGCATCGAGGCGGACCTTTCGCCGGTGCAGGAGGGCATGGCGATCAGCGTGATGTGGCGTGGCCGGCCGGTCTTTCTGCGCAAGCGCACCCAGGCGGAGATCGAGCAGGCACGCAGTGTCGATCTGGACGCGTTGCCGGATCCCGAGTCGGATGCGGCGCGGGTCCAAACCCCAGAATGGCTCATCGTCGTCGGCGTCTGCACGCACCTTGGCTGTATCCCGCTGGGCAACAAACCGAGTGACCCGCGTGGCGACTACGGCGGCTGGTTCTGCCCGTGTCACGGCTCGCACTACGATACCGCGGGGCGCATCCGGAAAGGACCGGCACCGAGCAACCTGGTGGTTCCGCCCTACACGTTTGGCGACGGCAACACCGTGACGATCGGCTAGGCCCGTCGACGGTCTGGTCTGCGCCGGGCGCATGCCCCGTCCCGCATGCGTTGGTTGCGTGGATGGGGGCGCCCGGCTACAGAGGGTGTGGGCGGCGGAAAAATTAGGGTAGGAACGCATGACCACGCCTGGCGCGCGCCGTTGGACGCCGCTGGCCGTCGTCGGTCTACTCGCCGCCGGTGGCCTGGCTGGGTTGCTCGTGGCGGGAGGCGGCGCGGTCGCGGTGCATCAGACGAACAAGACCGAGTTCTGCACCAGCTGCCACGTTTACGATCAATTCGCGGCCAACTTTCGGCAATCCACTCACGGTACCAATCCCGTCGGTGTTCGAGCTGACTGCGTGGACTGCCACGTGCCGGACAACAACCTGGTCAACATGCTGTGGACCAAGGCAAGGTCCGGCGCGCAGGCTTACTGGGCCTATTATATCGAGGGCATCGATACACCCGAGGAGTTCGCGGAGGTCCGTCCGGAACTTCAAGAGGAGGTGCACGCCTGGTTTAAGTCACACGACAGCCAGACCTGCCGCTCCTGCCATTCCGTTGAGGCCATGCAACTGGATCAGCAGCCGCCTGCTGCGCGCGCCTCGCACCAGTCGTTGAGCGCCGGTAGCGGGATGACCTGTGTGGACTGCCATGTGGGCGTGCCGCACGGCCGCGCGTCGGATGGCTAAGCAGTGATTCGCCACGCAGTTCAGGAGATTTTGCGATGACTCGTGCCTTGCTCGCGGCCGGTGCCCTGTGCTTGATGACAGTCGGGGTCCAGGCCGCCGATGGTGATCCGGCCGTCGGCGAAGAATTGGCTCAACGCGCGTGTGCGATGTGCCATAAGCTGCCTGACGGGAGCGGCGTTGCGGTCGGTCCGGCGTTCGCCGGGATCGCGGCCAACCAGGCGCCTTTGGGGGCCGAAGCGCTCGTCGAGGTCTTGAACCAGCCCCAGCATGCACCGGCGAAGGCGCAAGTCACCTTGCCGGGCGACGCGCATGATCTGGTTGCGTATCTAAACGGGCTGAACTAGCACTCGGAAACAAGCCGTCAGGCCCTCGGGGCCTGACGGCTGTACCTTCTGCTCAATAGACGGGTTTGTGGCCGCTTTACTGGCTGAAGCCTTGGCCTTGCATTTGGCCACGGCGGGGTTTTGCGACGCCTTCGACCTTGAGGGGGACGGTCTTGGTACTGCCGTCCTCGAACGTCAGGGTCAGCGGAAACTCGGCGCCCAGCCTGAAGCGCTCGTTGGTGCCCGTCATGCACAGATGGCGGCTGCCGCGCTGCAGCGTGACCGTGCTTCCCGCCGGAATGGCGAGCGGCCCTTCGGCCGGCGCGGAGCGCTGGCGTTGCATGCCCTGGCCTGGCTGCATGCCGCTTGGACCCATACAGCGGTCCAACGATACCGTGCTCGCGACCGGGACCGAGGCGGCGGTGATGACGGCAGGGCCGTCGCCGGCGTTGCGGAGAGTCATGAAGACGCCGCCGCCTTCGTGCATCGGTGAGACGAGGGCGTGGGCACCGGAGACTTGCACCTGCTCGGCTTGCCCAGCGGCCGCAGCGGGTCCTGCAGTCGCAATCAGGCATCCGGAGATCACGGTCGCCACCGCGCTATAGACGCATAACATCCGTCGGTTGTTCATGGTCCGCCTCCATCCGTGCCAATTGGACCTACAATTGCATTTTATAGAATAGGTATGGGGCTGTTCGGGCGGTAGGGCCTGGTTGGGTGCTGTAGTGTCGCACCTGACGCGCGCGTCAGGCTGTCTTGCGGCCCCACCAACGCCGGGTGTGCCGGCAATAGTCGGTGTAGGGGCGGCCGAACATGTGGGTCAGATGTCGTTCTTCGCGCACGATCACGTAGCGGTCGGTGACCAGCACGGCCAGGGGAACCATGATCAGTGCCCACGGCAGGTCCGCCGCGATCGCGGCGCCAGCGGTCATCAGCGTCAGCGACACGTACATCGGGTTGCGGGTGTACGCGTACGGACCGTGCGTCACCAGATTGCGCGCCGGTTCCCAGGGTTCGATCGCGGTGTCCGCGCGCCGGAAGGTGAGCAGGGCCCAAAGCGCCAACCCGACGGCCGGCAGGGCGAGCGCGCCCGCCAGCATCCAACGCGTGGGCCCGTCGAACGCGCTCCAGGGAATGAGGCGGTCGATCCCCAGGCCGATCAGGAACGCACCGGCGTAAATTATCGGCGGGGGCAGCTTGACGTTGGGCTTGTCGGACACGGGGCGCTTCCGTCGGGTCAGTAGTTGAGCGGGACTTCGATCACCGGCGCGGCGGCAGGTAGCTCGAACGCGGCGGGATCGAAGTCAGGCGGACCGCTGATCTCCGGATCGTTCGACAGGCCCCAGGCCTCCGTCGGCATCATGCCGAAGAAGCGGTCGAGTTCGCCGTCACCATCTTCGTCGTGATAGGCGATGATGGCATAGCGCCCGGCGTCCAGGTCGCGGAAGGTGATCTCGACCGCCCCGTCGCGGGCCGGGGTCGTGCCCTCCCGGGCGGTGCGGGTCCAATCCCGGAATCCGTCCGTGCCCCGCCAAAAGGCGACGTGGATCGTGCCGTCGCCGCCGCGTACCCCGGTGACACGGACCGCGAGGTCGCTCGCATGCGCCGGTCCGGCCAGCGCCGCGACCATCGTCGCGGCGAGCCATGCCGGTGCCCATCGTCTCCTGATGGTGCCGCTCACTGCTGCTGACCGCCAACGATGTGCTGTCCGCCGCTGGCGGGGTCGATCGCGACGTACGGCAGGCCGGCCTGTTTCCAGGCGCCGAAGCCGCCTTCCAGGTGTGCGACCCGCTCGAATCCGGCCTGGACGCACGCTTCCGCCACCCGCCGGGAGCGCACGCCGGAGCCGCAGTGAAACACCAACTTCTTGCCCTGCTGCGCGGGCAGCATGCGCGCCTCGAAGGTCGACAGGGGCGCCAGCAGGGCGCCCTTGATGTGCTCGAAGGCGAACTCCTGGGGCGTGCGCACGTCGATCACGGCGACATCGCCGCGTTGCATGGCGTCGTACAGCTCCTTCGGACCCCATTGCTCCAGCGTCGCGCCATTCAGCTCGATCGTCTCCATCGCGGGCGTCCTCCTCGTCGTCATGGTGGCGGTGGGCCTGGGGCGAGCGCGTGACGTCGCCGCCCGGCTATCATTTAAGGTAACAGTGATATGAGTAACGGCGATACGGGGCTTGGGCAAAGCGATATTGCGGATTTAACTTATAGAGATCGACGATGGCCCCAAGCGTCACCGGAATCGGGGAGGGCAAGGACGATGCGGCTCAAGAACTACACAAACTATGCCCTGCGCACCCTGCAGATGGCGGCTTTGCGCGCGCCCGCGCTTACCCAAGTGGATCAGGTCGCCACAGCGCACGGAATCTCGCGCGCGCACATCATGAAAATCGTCCACGAACTGGGGAGGGCCGGCTATGTGGAGACGGTGCGCGGGCGTGGCGGCGGCTTCCGGCTGGCGCGCGACCCGGCGGAAATCACGTTGGGCGAGGTCGTCCGCCTGACCGAAGCGCCGATCGAACTGGTGGAGTGCTTCAATGACGACACCAACAGTTGCCCGCTGATCGGCATCTGCCGCCTGTCGACGGCCCTGGACGCCGCGCTGGAGGCTTTCTTGCAGGTGTTGGACGGCATCACGGTCACCGACCTCGCGGGCAACCGCCGCGATCTGGTCGCCCGCCTGGGCCCCGTCGCCGAAGCCCCCGCGCCGGAACCCACGGGATAGCAGGGGTGGAAACTCGCAGGTAGGCCGCTTGCAACTCCGGAGCCTGGCTCAGTCGGCCTGCTTTTCGAGGATGTAGACGGTCGATTTCGAGCCGAGCTTGACCAGATGGTCGCCATGCTCCTGGAAGCGCTCGGCGACCTTCCCGGTCTCGATTGCCCGCGCGAGACGCGATGTGTACGCCGGCTCGGCCAGCGTATGGTCGTTGTAGGAGAGCGCCAACAGCCCGCCTGGGACGAGGCGGTCGAGCAGGGTATCCAGATAGTAGGCCGGCGCGGCGCCCGGCGAGAGGGCGCCGATCGCTGCGATCGCCGCGTAGTCGCCGGGCGCGGTGTCGGGGGCTTCGTCGGGCGCGAGTTTGAAAAGATGGCGATAGATGCCGCGTGTCCGGGCCGTCTCCAGCATCGGCCCGGAGAGGTCGCAGCCGTCGATGACCGAAAACCCCTCGGCGGCGAGCGCTGCGCCCGAAAGTCCCGTCCCGCAGGCGAAATCGAGGATCGGTGTGTTGGGGGTCGGCAGATGTGCCGCCAGCGCTGCCGCGACGCGGCCCGGCGTCATGTAGCCGTTACCCGTCACGTCGGTGTCGTACGTGCCCGCCCAATCGTTGTAGAGCGTCTCGACCGCGTCCTGCGCCGTCGTGCGGTAGACTTTGTCAAAGAAGTCGCTTGCCATGCAGGTGAGGCTACCCCGCCCGCGGTGCGAGGTCTAGCGCGCCTTCTCGCTCAGCGGAGCTTCGGTCACCAGGGCCAGCAGGTCGCGCAGGGAGAGCATGGCGAACGGTTCGCCGCTGGCGTCGACCACGGGCAGGTGCCGAAAGCCGCCGTCGCGCATCCGGGCCACGGCTGTCTCCACCGGGTCGTCGACGGTGATGGTCGCGACCTCGGTGGTCATCACCTCCGCCACGGCGGTCGCCGTGGCATCCCGTCCCGCGGCGGCGACCTTCACCAGCAGGTCGCGTTCGGTGAAGATCCCGGACATGCTGCCATCCTTGACGGCGACCACCGCGCCGATCCGCTGAGCCGCCATCAGCGTTGCGGCTTCCGCGACGGTCAACTGGTCGTTCACCACTGCAAGCGCGCGGTGCTCGTGCATGCCGGGAACGTCGGCGATCCGCATGAGGGCTCCTTGTAGGCGAGCGCGTGGTTCGACGGGCCATCTCTCGTCGTAAAACTAGGGCGTGTATGCGACAGGTCCATGACGCGGCTTTCATCCGGGGGGCGGGTGCCCATAGGTTAAAGGCGTGGTGCTTGTCGCCTTCACAGTTTTTGTCCCTGCGTAACGGAATCCCATGGCCACCCCCGATCGATACCTCCCCGCCGCCCGAGCGTTGTTCGAACAGATCGCCCGCGACGCCGATCTGCCGCTGCAGGTCGAACTGTGGGACGGCAGCCGGGTGGCGCTCGGCGCCAATGCAGGCGGGAACGCGGCGCCGGCGCTCGCCCTCTCGGACGCGGGCGTGTTGCGCCGCCTGCTGCGCCGGCCGACGTTGGAGACGGTCGCGCGCCTGTACGCCGACGGGCGGATCGCCGTGGTCGGGATGGACCTGTTGGGCTTCGTCGAACGCGCCCGGCAGCACAAGGTCAGGCTGCGCCTCGGCGACCTCGACAAGTGGGCGCTGGTCAAGCGGGCCTGGCCGCTGCTGTTCGCGCCGGACCGGCCGGAGCACCTGACCCACGTATATGCCGGAGACGCGACCGGGCGCGCCCAGACGAAGCGGGACGAGCGCGCGTTCATCCAGTTCCACTACGACGTCTCGAACGCCTTCTATCGGCTCTTCCTCGACCCGGAAATGCAGTACTCCTGCGCCTACTTCACGGCTTGGGACAACGGCATCCAGCAGGCCCAGCACGACAAGCTGGAGATGATCTGCCGCAAGCTGCGCCTCAATCCGGGTGACCGGTTCCTGGATGTCGGCTGCGGCTGGGGCGGTCTGATCTGCCATGCCGCCCGGCACCACGGCGTGCAGGCCCACGGTGTGACCCTGTCGAAGACGCAGTACGATTGGGCGCTGGGCAAGATCGCCGCCGAGGGGCTGCAGGACCGCGTCACGGTCGAGCTCAAGGACTATCGGGAGCTGACCGGGCCGTACGACAAGATCGCCTCGATCGGAATGTACGAGCACGTCGGCATCCAGAACTATCCCGATTACTTCAGCCAGCTGAACCGGCTACTCGCCGACCGTGGCCTGCTGCTCAATCACGGCATCACCCGCGGGGCCAAGAAGTCGGCCCGGCGGTTCAACCGGATCCGTCCGGAGAACCGGCTGATCCGCAAGTACATCTTCCCCGGCAGCGAGTTGGATCATATCGGCCATACGCTCTCGGTGATGGAGGCACACCGTTTCCAGGTCCATGATGTCGAAGGCTGGCGCGAGCACTACGCTTGGACGACGCGGCTGTGGTACCGCGCGCTGATCGACCGCGAAGCCGCCGCCCGCGCGGAGGTTGGGGACGAGAAGTACCGCATGTGGATCGCCTATCTGGCGGGCGTGTCCCTCTCCTTTCAGGACGGCTCGCTCCGGATCTTCCAGACGCTCGCCAGCAAGCATAAGGGCAAGGGACCGAGTGGCTTGCCGCCCACCCGGGCGGACCTCTATCGCGATGCGCCCGGTGGCTTGTAGCCGCCTCATTGCGGGGTTATCTGCGCTAGGTGGATGAGCCACGGTATCGTCCCTCTTCTGAAAGAACACCGCGGAACACCATGAGCGAACAGCCCACCGCCGTCCCGTTGCCGAGCCGTGCGCTGATGCGCCTGTCGGGTGAGGACGCTAAGTCCTTCCTGAACGGCGTGGTCACCAACGACGTCCATCAGGTGACGGCCGAGCAGGCGATCTGGTCCGGCTTCCTGACCCCGCAGGGCAAGTTCCTGCACGAGTTCTTCCTGGTCGAGGGGCCGGACGGTGCGCTGTGGCTGGACTGCGAGGGGGCCCGGCGGGCGCACTTCAAGAAGCGGCTGGCGATCTACAAGCTACGTGCCAAGGCCGAGATCGCGGAGGCCGACGAGCTGTGCGCCTATGCGTTGCTCGGCATCCGGTCGCTGGGGCTGCTCGACCTGCCGGCGCTGGAAGGCTATGCGCGGCCGCTGGGCGACGGCGTGGCGTTCACCGATCCGCGCCTGAGCGGGCTCGGCGCACGCGCCCTCCTGCCGCGCGAGACGGCCGAGGCGACGTTGCGGGAGGCCGGCTTCCAACTTGGCGAGACGGCCGCGTTCGAGCGCCTGCGCTTCTCCCTCGGCGTGCCGGAGGGCAGCGGCGACCTGGAGCCCGAAAAGGCGACCCTGATCGAAAGCGGCTTCGACGAGCTGCACGGGATCGACTGGGACAAGGGCTGCTTCCTGGGCCAGGAGCTGACCGCGCGGATGAAGTATCGCGGGCTCGCCAAGAAGCGGCTGGTGCCGGTCGAGATCGACGGCCCGACACCGCAGGCGGGCGCGGAGATCCGCACCGACGGCAAGCCGGCGGGCACGCTGCGCTCGGCGGTCGATGGGGTCGGCCTGGCGCTGCTCCGCCTGGACAAGCTCGCCGCCGGCACCCCGATGACGGCCGGTGAGGCCACCGTGACCCCGCGCAAGCCCGACTGGGTGAATTTCTGACCAGCCGGGCGCTGTGAGTCTCACCTGAACAGAATCGCAGGAGTCCCCCGATGGACGACCCGCTGCGCCGGCTGATCGCGTTCGTCGCCGGGGTGGCCGTGGAGGGCCACCAGGCCGAGGGCGTGTTCGACTTCGAGGTTGGCAGCCGCTTTCCCGTCTCCGGCACGATCCAGGGGAACGAGGTCGCGGTCACCGACGAGACCTCTGGGGTCGTGCTGACCGGCCGTTTGCCCAATCTGCAGACCGCCGATGGCAAGCCGGTATCGCTCAATCTCGCCGGCGATGCCTTCGACGGTGCGGACGAGGGCAGCGGTCACGCCTTCGCGGGTGAGGTCTCTGGGCGCAATATCGACCTCACCGACAAGAAGACCGGGATCGACTACACCTACTGTTTGTGAGCGCTACCGCCCGAGCGGCGCCGTCTCGCCGGCCAGCCAGCGCGCCGTGTCCGCGTCGAGATGCGGGGTCAGGGTGTCGCGCACGCGGCTGTGGTAGCTGTCGATCCAGGCAAGCTCGTCTGCCGTCAAGAGTGCGGGATCGATCAGCGCCCGGCAGTAGGGGGCCAGCGTCAGCGTCTCGAAGCCCAGCATGGAACGGCTGTCAGGCCCGCTACCTTCGTGCGCGGTGACGGCCACCAGATTCTCGATCCGGATGCCGTAGGCGCCGGTCTTGTAGTAGCCGGGTTCGTTCGAGCAGATCATGCCGGGCGCGAGCTTGATCGAGCTGGGGTGCTTGGAGATCCGCTGTGGCCCTTCGTGCACCCCGAGGTAGCTGCCCACGCCGTGCCCGGTACCGTGATCATAGTCCAGCCCGGCCGACCACAATGGCCGGCGGGCCAACGCGTCGATCTGGCTGCCGGTGGTGCCGTCGGGGAAGCGTGCGAGCGAGAGGGCGATGTGACCCTTCAGCACCAGGGTATAGCGCGCGCGCTGCTCGCCAGTCGGCGTGCCGACGGGCAGGGTGCGGGTAATGTCGGTCGTGCCATCCAGGTACTGGCCGCCGGAATCCACCAGATACAGCTCGCCCGTCTGGAGCGCGCGGTTGCTGCTGTCGTCGACCCGGTAGTGCACGATCGCGCCGTGCTCGCCCGCGCCGGAGATGGTGTCGAAGGCGTGATCGCGGAACAGCGGATCGGCCCGGCGGAACGCGGCCAGCGCCTCGGCCGCCTCGATCTCGGTAATCGGTTCGCCGCGGTCCGCGCGTTCCGGAGCGCGGCTCTGCAGCCAGCAGAGGAAGCGGGTGACGGCCGCGCCGTCGCGGACATGGGCATTCCGCGCGCCCGCCAGCTCGGTCGCGTTTTTGCGGGCCTTGGGCAGCTGGCAGGGGTCGGCGTCGCGCGCTACGCGCCCGCCAGCGGCCTCGATCCGCTGGACGATCGCGGCCGGCGCCGTGGCCGCGTCCACCCGCACGGGCTTGCCGGCCTGTGCCAGCCTATCCAGCGCTTCGAGGAACAGTTCGGGTGCGTGCAGTTGGACGGTGTCGTCCAAACCGGCGCAGACGTCCGAGGGAACCTTGCGCGGATCGACGTACCAGTCGAGCCGGCCGTCGGCGTTTAGTACCGCGAATGACAGAACGAGCGGCGTGTGCAGCACGTCGCGCCCGCGCACGTTGAGCAGCCAGCAGATTGAGTCCGGCAGGTTGAGCACGGCGGCCGCCTGACCCGCGTCCGCAAGCGTGGTGGCGACCCGCGCGCGTTTCTCCGTGGAGGGTTCGCCGGCGTAGGCCAGGTCATGAATATGTGCTGGCGTCAGCGGAGCTGGCGGCTGATCCGGCCAGACCGCGTCCAGCGGGTTGTCCTCCACGGGCGCGAGGCTGCCGCCGGCGCGCTCGACCGCCTGCTGCAGCCGCTGCACGCCCTCGGCCGTGTGCAGCCAGGGGTCGTAACCCAGCACGCCGCCATCCAGATATTCCGCGATGAAGTCCGCCGGCGGCGCATCGCTCAGGTGACGCGGCTCGACCAGGGAGGCGTCCACCTCGTTTGCCACCTGCAGGGTATAACGCCCGTCGACGAAGATCGCGGCGACATCCTTGAGCACGACGGCGACGCCGGCCGACCCGGTGAAGCCGGTCAGCCAGGTCAGGCGCTGGGCGTGCGGCGGCGGAGCCTCCAGCTGGTGGGCGTCGGCCCGGGGCACCACGAACCCGGCGAGACCACGGCGATCCAGTTCGGCACGCAATGCGCTGATCCGTGCCGCGCTGGCAGGGCTGCCGGCCGACAGGCCGCCGTCGACCGATTGAGCTCGCACGGCCCGCGCGACCCAGGCCTGCAGGTCCGCGTCGAGGTTGGTACCAAACAGGGAC
Organism: Rhodovibrio salinarum DSM 9154; assembly: GCF_000515255.1. Taxonomy (NCBI): domain Bacteria; kingdom Pseudomonadati; phylum Pseudomonadota; class Alphaproteobacteria; order Rhodospirillales; family Rhodovibrionaceae; genus Rhodovibrio; species Rhodovibrio salinarum. Next base: position 1,572,490 of record NZ_KI911559.1, read on the forward strand.
ATCCACGCCGTCGGCGCATCGGCGACGGGGGAGGCGGCGATGCCGGCCAAAAGCCGGTCTAGGGCCTCCGCCTCGAGTCCGACCCCGGCTTCTTGCAACGCCTGGGTAAGGCCGGACAGGTCGAGGGTATCGGAGGTTGGGTCGAGCGCGTTGGGCATAGCGGGATGGGCCCTTCCGGCGGCGGTCAGGAGGTTCAGAGCTAGGACGCTAGGCGTGTGGACCCAGGCACACAAGACCCTGGCGCAAGGTCGGCGCATCAGGGCCTGCAAGAAGGGCAGGGAGCTATGCGTCACAGCTCTGAAATCGTACTTTAACCCCTTTTAAACCAATAGTTTAAGCTATGCGCGCCTGGCAATACTGCGGTGCGGAATCGCCGTTATCGCCCGCGCGTGAAGAAGGCTATGTCTTTGGCATGGACGACGGCAAAAAGCTGGTTTGCGCCAGCGTGTTTGACCGGTCGTTCGCGGAGTTCGGCCACGCAACGGCGGGCCGAAGCCCGGTTCGTGAACCACGCAACCTGACCGCAACACCCACTAGATCCAGAGGAGTTTCCCTTATGACCCGCATGATCGATCCGACTGAGCTGTCGGGTGCGCGGGCCGGGCAGCGGTCCCAGGAGCGCCGGCCGGATACTGCCGACGTCTACCTGCTTGCCCGGCAGATGCAGGCTGATGCCATTGCCCGCACCACCCAGATGGTCGTCTCCAAGCTCGCCGAACTGGTTGGCCGCGGCATTCGCGGCGCGCGTTCGGCGTTCGCCAAGCATCGCGCCCGCCGGCGCACGGTCGCGGAGTTGAGCCAGCTTGACGCGCGCTCGCTCGCCGACATCGGCATCAACCCGCACGACATCACCGGCGCGGTTGATCGCCTGTTCGCGCAGCAGCAAGCCGAGGCCGCCGGGGCGACGGCAACTGGCCACGACTTTGGCGAGACGCTGCGTCCCGTCGAGGAAGACATGGCTCCGGTGCACGCGCGCACGGCGTCTGCCACGCTCGAGCGCCCGGCACCTGCGAATAGTCAGGATGATGCGCGCCCGCAGCGTCGGGCAGCGTAAGGCGCGCGCCACCGTGCGCGCCCACGCGGCCTGTTTGAAACCGCCCGTTGGCCTCCCGATCCGGCCAGCGGGCGGTTTTGTATGTTAGCCCTGCGTCAGGCTAGGCCCGCCGTGTGGTGGGCTCATGACCCGGCCGGCAGGCTGTCGCAACACCAATGTGGTCCAGTCGCCGATCCGTCGGCGGCGCAGCAGCACCAGTCCCTGCGCGCGGTGGCGCAGCAGGACCTTGCGTGCCTGGTGGTTCAGTAGGCCCGATAGGATCGCGATGCCACCCGGGGCCAGTGCCTTGTCCAGATCGCGCGCCATCTGTGTCAGCGGCTCGGCCAGGATGTTGGCGCAGATCAGGTCGTAGGGCGCGTTGGCCTGTAGCCGTAAGTCGGCGTAGCCGTCGCTCATCAGGCTGGTGACCCAGGGGGCGACGCCGTTGATCTGAGCGTTCTCGGCACAGATCCGCACCGAATTCGGGTCGTTGTCGGCTGCGATCACGGGGCGGCGCCACAGCCGCGCGACCGCGAAGGCAAGCAGCCCACTGCCCGCCCCCATGTCGAGCGCGCGGCGCATCGGGAAGCCGGTCTTCGCCAGCCGCTCGATCTCCAGCAGACATCCCAGCGTGGTCTCGTGCCGGCCGGTGCCGAAGGCTTGGTTCGCCTCGATGTGGAAAGCGATCGAGCCGGCCGGGCGCGGCTTGTCCCTGTCGTGCTCGCCGTAGACCCAGAAACGCCCGGCGTGGATCGGCGGCAGCCCCTCGTAGGCCTGCTGCACCCAGTCGACGTCGGGCAACGGTTGGCTCTCCACGGCCGGCTGCGGCACGCCGGCCGCCATCGCGGCGGTGGCCAGGCGTGTATCCAGGTCGTCCGGGTCCGGCGCCGTAGCCAGATAGACGTCGACCGGGATTTGACCCTCGGCGTTCGCCTCGCCGGTCACGATCGCCGCGTCGAATCCTTGCAGCGCCGCCTCGAAGGTCGCCAGCGCCGATTGCGGCACGTCCAGGTGCAGATGGTGCCCGCTGCTCATGAAACTCCTCGCCCCCGTGGATGCGGGCGCGGGTTATAGCCGCCCGGACGCGTTCTGGCAAAGCGGGTGTCCTGGCGCGGCAAGGTTGCCGCCCCTCTTCCTCGTGTGGGCAAGAGGGGCGGCCGGATTACAGCAGCTTCTCGTCCAGCGCGAGCGTGCTTGCCGCCCCCTGGCGGACCTGGGCGGCGGCGGCGTCCGCGCGCGGCAGCAGGTTGTCGGCATAGAACCGAGCGATGGCCAGTTTGGCGCGGTGCTGGTCGGGCGCGGATTCCTGCGCCGCCATCTGCTGGGCGGCGACGCCGGCCTGCTGGGCGAGCAGGGCGCCCGCCACCACCGTGCCGGTCAGTTCCAGGAAGGGGTCGGCAACCGCGGCGGATTGGGCGATGTCGTCCCGCGCGAGGGAGATCAGCGTCTCTCCGGCGGCCTCCAACTGGTCCAGGCCGCGGGCGACCGCCCGGCGGATCGCGGTCAGGTCATGGTCGCTGATGTCATCCAGATCGCTCAAGCCAGCGCGCAGATCAGCCAGCAGGGCGTGTAGTCCCGCGCCCTCGTCGCGCAGGACCTTGCGGCCCATCAGGTCGAGTGCCTGGATGCCGTTGGTGCCCTCGTAGATCGGCGCGATCCGGGCGTCGCGATAGTGCTGGGCGACGCCACCCTCCTCGATGAAGCCCATGCCACCCAGGATCTGCACGGCCGTCGAGGCGACCTCGACCCCGTGGTCGGTGCACCAGGCCTTGACCACCGGAACCAGCAGATCGACCCGGGTCTTCATGCGGGCACGCTCGTCGGCGTCCTCCGCCTGCTTGGCGCGATCCATGGCGTTGCCAGCGTAGAGCGCCAGCGCCCGGCCGCCTTCGGTGAGTGCCCGCATCGTCAGCAGTTTGCGGCGGATGTTGGGGTGCCGGACGATCGGCACGGACTCGTGGCCGCCGTGGATGTCGTGCGCCTGCATGCGCTCGAAGGCATAAGCGCGGGCATCCTGGTACGCGCGCTCCGCGATGCCGATCCCCTGCACGCCGACGGCCAGCCGGGCGTTGTTCATCATCGTGAACATGCCGGTCAGGCCGCCGTGCTCCTTGCCGATCAGGTAGCCGACCGCCCCGCCGTCGTCGCCGTAGCTCATCGTGCAAGTGGGGCAGGCGTGGATGCCCATCTTGTGCTCCAGGCCGGTGCAGCGCACGTCGTTGCGCTGACCCGGATTGCCGTCGGCGTCCGGCAGGAACTTGGGCACCAGGAACAGCGACAGGCCCTTGGTGCCGTGCGGGGCGTCCGGCAGGCGGGCGAGCACCATGTGCACGATATTCTCCGACAGATCGTGCTCGCCCCAGGTGATGTAGATTTTCTGGCCGGTGATCCGGTAGCTGCCGTCGTCCGCGCGCTCGGCCTTGCAGGAGATTTGGCCCAGGTCGCTGCCGGCCTGCGGCTCCGACAGGTTCATCGTGCCGGTCCACTCGCCGGTAATCAGCTTGGGCAGGTAGGTCGCCTGCTGCTCCGGCGTGCCGTGGGCCTGCAGCAGCTCGACCGCGCCGATCGTCAGCATCGGGTTGAGCGCGAGTGAGGTGTTGGCGCTGTGCCAGACCTCCATCAGCGCCAGCGCCAGCGTCCAGGGCAGTCCCTGGCCGCCCCACTCCGGATCGAACGGCAGGGTGTTGAAGCCGCTGTCGACGTAGCTGCGGTAGGCGTCCTGGAAGCCTTGGGCGGTGCGCACCAAGCCGTTGTCCAGGCGCACGCCTTCCTGGTCGCCGGAATGGTTCAGCGGCGCCCAGACCTCCGCGGCGACGTTGCCGGCTTCCTCGACGATCTGATCGACCAGTTCGGCATCGACCTCGGCGAACGCGGGCAGGGCATGCAACGCTTCCAGCCCGCCGGAGGTGCGCAGCGCGAAGTCAAGGTCGGCAAGCGGCGCGCGGTAGTCGGCCATGGGTCACTTTCTCCTGGTGAGTCGCTTCTGCTTCGACCCCTACGCTGCCACGACCGCCTGCCGGGCGCCATCCGACATGGGCGCACAGCAGGGCTGCTCACCTGTCTAGGCCGGCTTGGGGCCGGTCCGGCCGGGAAAGGTCAGTGGCTTTGCGCGAACTTGGCCTTCTGTTCGGGCGTGGCCTCGGTCTGGTATTTGGCCTTCCAGTCGTCGTAGGGCATGCCGTAGACGATCTCGCGGGCGTCGTCATAGGAGAGCTCGACCCCCTGCTCTTCGGCCGCTGCGCGGTACCACTTGGACAGGCAGTTGCGGCAGAAGCCGGCCAGGTTCATCAGGTCGATGTTCTGCACGTCGGTGCGCTCGCGCAGGTGCTGCACCAGGTCGCGGAACACCTGCGCCTCGATCTCGGTGCGGGTTTTGTCATCCATGGCTGTTTTTGCTCCCCTTTCAGCGGACTGTCGGGAGATATGACCCGACCGGCGCGAACGGTAAAGCGGCTAAACACCGATCAGTGTCTCGCGTGCCAGCATGTCGACCACCTGCTGCAGGGCCGTGTGCGTGTCCGCGCCCTCGGCGAGCGCGTCGTGGTAGACCTTGAGCTGGCGGTGGGCGCTGGTGCCGTGGCGGACGATCTCGCGGGCGTGGCTTACCTCGGCCAGCACGCCCATCTCCTCCGCTTCGGGGCGGATCAGGTCGAGCAACTCTTCCAAAAGCTCGCTGTACGGCAGCAGTTCGCCCCGGCCGAAGTCGACCAGGCCCTCGTCGAAGCCGTAGCGCTGCGCCCGCCAGCGGTTCTCGCGGACCAGGATGTTGGCGTAGCGCCGCCAGCGCTGATTGTTGCGCTTCAGGCGGTAGAGCATGCGCAGCAGGCACACGAAGATCGCCGCGATGCAGATGCCGTCGTCCAGGCGCGGCGTGACATCGGTGATCCGCAGTTCCAGCGTCGGGAAGCGCGCGGAAGGGCGGACGTCCCACCAGATCTTGCTGGCGTCCTCGATCAGCCCGGCCTCGACCATCATGGCGAGGTGGCGCTGGTATTCCGACCAGCTTTCGAACATCTCCGGCAGGCCGGTGCGCGGCAGCTCGTCGAACACCGCCAGACGATAGGACTTGAGCCCGGTATTCTCGCCCCGCCAGAACGGCGAGGAGGTCGACAGCGCCAGCAGGTGCGGCAGGAAGTAGGCCGCCTGACCCATCAGATCCATGCGCAACTCGTCGTCCTCGATGCCGACGTGAACGTGCATGGCACAGATGATCATCCGCCGCGCGACCGCCTGCATGTCGCGGGCGAGGACGTTGTAGCGCTCCTTGTCGGTGTGCTTCTGGCTGGTCCAGGCGGCGAACGGGTGGGTCGAGGCCGCGATCGGCGCGAGGTCGTAGGCGTTCACCACATCAGCCACCGTGCGCCGCAGCTCGCGCAGTTCCTCGCGGCAGCCGTGCAGCGTATCGTTGACGCCGGTGCCGACCTCGATCTGGCAGCGCAGGAATTCCGGACTGACCCGGCTCTTCAGCCGGCGTTCGCATTCCGCCATCAAGGCGTCCGGGACTTCAGTGACCAGATCGCGGCTCTGCCGTTCGACCAGCAGGTATTCCTCCTCCACGCCCATGGTGAAGGAGGGGACGGTCTGGCTCATGCGCGTGCGCTCCCGGCTCCGACGGCGGTTGGCTGTACAAAGTTTGCCCGCCGCGCGCCCAGCTTGCAAAGACTGTGGGCGATGAACGCGGATGATTCAGCGTCGTGAGCGGCTGATTGGGAGCCAGGCGTCTCGGGGGCTCTCCGCCCGTCGGCAGGCGCGAAGCGCGTTACTGCCGATACGGTTTGTACAGCTCGGGATCGTCGAGCAGCGGGCGCAGCAGCTCGACCATCTCGTCCGCCCAGGCACGCTGGCCGCGCTGGGTGTCGATCAGGTCCTGGCGAATCTCGACCAGCGCGTTGGCGAGGCCGCGCTTGTCGCCGTGGACGTGCTGGGTATAGCCGTGGCCGTCACGCGCGGAGTAGGGCTCGTTATCGCCGACCTGCCAGCCCCGCGCGCGGGCCCGGCGCATCAACGGCACCGGCAGGCGGGGGTCGTAGTCCCACAGCACGCCGATCTGCCACGGCCGCTCCCGCCCCCGCAGGATGGGGGTGAAGGAGTGCATCGAGACCAGCACGGGCGCCCGGCCGCGCGCGGTCATGGCGTCCAGCTGCCGGGCGACCGCGCCGTGATAGGGCCAGAAGAAGCTCTGCAGCCGCGCTTCCAGCGCGTCCGCCGAAAGCTCGCGGTTGCCGGGCACCACCGTCTCGTCGGCGATTGCGGGGGTCAGCGTGGGGTCGTCCAACTGCCGGTTGGGGTCCACGATCAGGCGCGAGAAGTGCGAGAATACGGCGGGCGCGTTCAGCGCGTCCGCCATCATCCGGGTGACCGGCGCGATCCCGATGTCGTAGGCGATGTGCCGTTCCAGCGCGCGCGCCGGCACGCCCAGGCCATCCAGCGCGCGCGGCACGAAGTTCGCCGCGTGGTCGCAGACCAAGAGCAGGTCGCTCTCCGCCTCGGCGTTGTAGGTCCAGAAGGGCGCGGGCTCGTCGTCGGCGAGCAGCGGGCACGCGGCCGTGTCGGTATCTTGGGTGTCGGGGGAGCGCGTCATCGCGCGCGATCATAGACCAGGGCTGCGTAACAGGGAAACGGGGTCCGTTCTGCCAAAGCCGCATGGCACCGTTTCGTCATTGACCCGTGATGAGTGCGGTCGCCTAATTGGCGCATGCGGATCGGACAGCCCAACACCTTCTTCTGCATCGACGGGCACACCTGCGGCAACCCGGTTCGGCTGGTGGCCTCGGGCGGGCCCAGGCTCGACGGCGCCACGATATCCGAGCGCCGGCAGGACTTCCTTGCCCGCTACGACTGGATCCGCACCGGCCTGATGTTCGAGCCGCGCGGCCACGACATGATGTCGGGGGCGATCCTCTATCCGCCGACCACGCCCGACGGCGACATCGGCGTGCTGTATATCGAGACCAGCGGCTGCCTGCCGATGTGCGGCCATGGGACGATCGGCACGGTGACCTTCGCGCTGGAACGCGGGCTGGTGCAGCCGGCCACGCCCGGCGTGCTGCGTCTGGACACGCCGGCCGGACGGGTCACCGCCGACTACCGCGTGCAGGGCGACAAGGTTGCGGCGGTCAAGATCACCAACGTCCCGGCCTTCCTATACGCCCAAGGCATCGAGATCGCGGTGGACGGGCTGGGCCGGCTGACGCTCGACGTGGCCTACGGCGGCAACTTCTACGCCATCATCGAACCGCAGGCGGCCTTCGGTGGGCTGGAGACGATCGGCGCGGCGGATGTGCTGGCCTGGTCGCCCAGGGTGCGGGACGCGGTCAATGCCGCCCTCGACGCCGTCCATCCCCAGGACCCGACGATCCGCGGGGTCAGCCACGTGATGTGGACCGGCACGCCGCAGACCGAGGGCGCGCACGCTCGCAACGCCGTCTTCTACGGCAAGCGCGCGATCGACCGCAGCCCCTGCGGCACCGGCACCAGCGCGCGCATGGCCCAGCTCGCCGCCCGGGGTGACCTCCGGCCGGGCGATGCCTTCGTGCACGAGAGCATCATCGGCTCGCTGTTCACCGGGCGGGTCGAGGCGGCCACCGAGGTCGCCGGCACCCCCGCGATCCAGCCGTCGATCGAGGGCTGGGCGGTGATCACCGGCTTCAACACGCTCTTCCTGGACGAGTCCGACCCCTACGTGCGCGGGTTTACGGTGGGGTAGGGGCTACTCAAAAACGAAGATCGACGTCCTGCTGAGCAGGGCGCGTAAGGCCCGTGTCGCCCATGTCCGGTGGCGATCCCCGCGTTACGACCGCCCCTGCCACCGGGCGATCTCTTCCCGCCAGAAATCGCGGTCGGCGTACTCGGTCGGATCTTCCACGCCGGCGTCGTGCAGCGCCTCCAGGCGCTCGACGCAGGTGCCGCAGCGCCCACAGTGCACCGCCTCGCCCTTGTAGCAGGACCAGGTCTCCGCGATCGGCACGCCGAGGCGGCCGGCTTCGGCGGCGATGTCGGTCTTCGACCAGTGGATGAACGGGGTTTCCAGGTTGATCGACGCGACGCCGTCGAGCGCGGTGTCCTCCATCGCCTGGAAGGCGTCGACGAAGGCCGGGCGGCAGTCGGGGTAGATCACGTGGTCGCCGGTGTGCATCGCCGCCGCCACGCGCGCAATCCCGCGCCCACCGGCGAGCGCGAAGGCGGCCGTCAGCATCAGCGGGTTGCGGTTGGGCACGACGGTGACGGCCATCGTTTCGGACGAATAGTGCCCGTCCGGGACGTCTTCGCTGTCGGTGAGCGCGCTGCCGGCGATCCGCCGGCCGACATCGGAGAGATCGATCACCTCGTACGCCACGCCCAGGCGCTTGGCGCAGCGGGCGGCGAACTCGATCTCCTTGCGATGGCGCTGGCCGTAATCGAAGGTCACCAGGGCGGCCACGCCGCCCGGTTCGGTCGACAGGCGATGGGCGAGCGTCACCGAGTCCAGACCGCCGGAACAGACCACCAGTGCCGGGCCCGGGTCGGCGGTCATGCCGGGGCGAGGCCGATCTTGCGGTCGCGCCGGCGCAGCAGCAGGACGCAGGGCAGGGCCAGGAGGGTCATCCACAGCTTGCCGAGGACTTGGCCCCACAGGTGGTCCAGGCCGCCGAAGGCGAGCTGCAGGAACACCAGGCTGTCGATCGTGAGGCCGACCAGGCCGCTCAGGAACACCGCAAGCACCAGGCGCCGGCGCTGCAGCGGGGTATAGACCGCGAAGTCCGCCAGTTCGGAGAACAGGAAGGCGGCCGTGGAGGCGATCACCAGCGCGCCCGGCGAGACCAGGGCCGACAGGCCGGCGCCGACCGTGATCGCGGCCAGCGTCCACAGCTTGCCCAGGCGCCGCTGCACCATGTCACGCATGACGAGCGCGATCCCGATCATCAGCACGCCCGAAGGCGCCATGATCGGATCGCCCAGCAGGCCCGGGGCGACCGGGATCAGGCACGGACCGTTCGGCACGCAGGTCGTGCCGAGGTTGCCGATCAGCCAGTTCGCCAAGGGCACGCAGGCGCAGAAGGCGACCAGGAAGGCCGCGCCCTCGATCCGTCGTTGCCGGGATGTCACGGGTGTGTCGGTCATCGCGACAAGGGTGCTACACGATGCGGGGTGCAAGGGGCAAGACGGCTGATCGTCGGGACCTGCGGCCGTGCCCGGCTGTCCCGGAACGTTGACCGGCCCGGCGGCCACGCCTTAAACCCGGTGGTCCATCAGACAATTGCGACCGCACCGCGCGAACGGCGAAGAAACCGAGATGACCAGCGACCACCGCGTCCACTTTTACGACTGTACGCTGCGCGACGGGCAGCAGACGCAAGGCGTCGATTTCTCCGTCGCCGACAAGCGTACGCTCTCGCTGGCGCTCGACGAGCTTGGCGTCGATTATATCGAGGGCGGCTGGCCGGGCGCGAACCCGACCGATGATGCCTTTTTCGATGAGCCCCCGCAGCTGACCAACGCCAAGCTGGTCGCCTTCGGTATGACCCGGCGGATCGGCCGGTCGGCGGACAACGACCCGGGCATGGCCGCGCTGCTGAACAGCCGCGCCGATGGTCTGACGATCGTGGGGAAGACCTGGGATTACCATGTCGACCTCGCGCTCGGCGCCGACCGGGACGACTACGTCGAGGTGATCGCCGACAGCGTGCGCATTGCCCGGGAGCGCAAGGGCGAGGCGATCTTCGACGCCGAGCACTTCTTCGACGGCTACAAGGCGAACCCGGACTACGCGCTGCGCTGCCTGGACGCGGCCTACCAGGCGGGCGCGCGCTGGATCGTGTTGTGCGACACCAACGGCGGCACCCTGCCGCACGAGGTCAGCCGGATCGTAGGCGAGGTCGCGCAGCGCATCCCGGGCCAGCAGCTCGGCATCCACACCCACGACGACACCGGCAACGCGGTCGCCAATTCGCTAGCCGCGGTGGAAGCCGGCGTGCGGCAGGTGCAGGGCACGCTGAACGGGCTGGGCGAGCGCTGCGGCAATGCCAACCTGATCTCGGTGATCGCCTCGATCGCGCTCAAGACGGATTTTAAGACGCGGATCACCGATCAGCAGCTCAAGGAGTTGACCCCGGTCTCGCGGCTGCTCGACGAGCGGCTGAACCGCGCGCCCTCGCGCGGCGCGCCCTACGTCGGGGAGAGTGCGTTCGCGCACAAGGGCGGGTTGCACGTCTCCGCGGTCGAGAAGGACCCGCGCACCTACGAGCACATCGATCCCGCGCGGGTCGGCAACCAGCGCCACATCGTCGTCTCGGATCAGTCGGGGCGCTCCAACATCCTGGCGCGGTTCCGTGAGATCGGCATCGAGATGGACCCGAACGATCCGGCCGTGGCCGATCTGGTCGAGCGGGTGAAGGCGCGCGAGTTCTCGGGCTATGCTTATGACGGGGCGGAGGCGAGCTTCGAGCTGATGGCCCGCCGGGCGCTCAAGCAGGTGCCCGACTACTTCGCGCTGTCCCGCTTCCGGGTGATGGACGACCGCCGCTGGAACGCGCGCGGGGAGCTGGTGACGGAGTCCGAAGCGACCGTGACCACCGAGGTTGCCGGGCGCGAGATGATGACGGTCGCCAACGGCAACGGTCCGGTGAACGCGCTGGACAAGGCCCTGCGCAAGGCGCTCCTGGAGTTCTACCCGCAGCTCGAGGACATGCGCCTGAGCGACTACAAGGTGCGTATCCTCACCCCCCAGGCCGGCACCGGCGCGGTCACCCGTGTGATGATCGAAAGCGCCGACGGGCAGGGGCGGAGCTGGACCACCGTGGGGGTGTCGACCAACATCATCGACGCCTCCTTCAATGCCCTACACGACGGCCTGACCTGGAAGCTGTACCAGGAAGGCGCCCACCAGGCGCAGACCCCGCGCCGTCCGCACGCGCTCGAGGAGTAGATGGCCCGCGAAAAGCCGCTGCCCGTGCCGGATGGGCCGCAGCCGGCGATTGTGCTGGTGCGCCCGCAGTTGGGCCAGAACATCGGTATGGCCGCGCGCGCGATGTTGAACTGCGGCCTGTCCGACCTGCGCCTCGTGGCCCCGCGTGATGGCTGGCCGAACGCGGACGCGCAGGCCGCCGCGGTGAACGCCCGCGCCGTGGTCGATCAGGCCCGGGTCTACGACAGTACCCACGAGGCGGTGGCGGAGATGGCGCGCGTCTATGCCACCACCGCCCGCGCGCGCGATCAGGTGAAATGGGTGCTGACCCCGCGAGCGACCGGTGCCGATCTGCGTGCGGCGGTACGCGACGAGGGGCCGGCGGCGGTGTTGTTCGGTCCGGAAAAGCAGGGGTTGGAGAACGACGAGGTCGCGCTGGCCGACACGCTGATCCGAGCCCCGCTCAACCCCGGCTTCACCTCCCTCAACCTGGCGCAGGCGGTGTTGATGATCGCCTACGAATGGTGGACGGCGGAGGAGGCCAGTCCGGCGGTCAAGCTGGTCAGCGGCCGGCAGAACAGCGGCCGGGCGGCACGGGTGGAGGAGTTCGACAACTTCATGGCCCGGCTGGAAGCGCGGCTGGAAGCGGCCGGCTATTTCAACATCCCGGAGAAGCGCCCGGCGATGGTGCGCAACCTGCGCAACATCTTCGCCCGCGCCCGCCCGACGGCGGCGGAGATCGATAGCCTGCACGGCATGGTCAAGGCGCTCTGGGAAGCCCCCAAGGTGACCCGTCGCCCGCGCGAGCAGGAGCGCGAGACCGACGATTGACCGTCGGAGTGCCGCGCCAGCAGCGCGCACGCGACAGCTTTACTTGACAAGCCGACGTTCAGCCGTAGTGTCCGCCGCACTTCCTGGGAACGTGGGTCGACCTTCGAGGGTCGGGCCCCGCCCGTCTCCGGGGCGCAGTGCTGCAAACGCGAAGCGTCCGGATGATCGTTAGTGCGGCATCCAGCAAAACGGAGCGATCGGGCCTACCGGGACATCAACGCGCGTCACAGCGCGGCCATTCCCGCTTAAGCGACGGAGAAAGCTCGCAAAATGAGCAAGCGTAAGGCTTCGAAGTACAAGATTGACCGACGCCTCGGCGTCAACCTCTGGGGCCGTCCGAAGAGCCCGTTCAACAAGCGCCCGTATGGCCCCGGCCAGCACGGCCAGCGCCGCAAGAAGGTCTCCGACTACGGCCTGCAGCTCGCCGCCAAGCAGAAGCTGAAGGGCTACTACGGCTCGATCGGCGAGAAGCAGTTCCGCAAGTACTACGAGGAGGCCACGCGCCGTAAGGGCGATACCTCCGAGAACCTGATCGAGCTGCTGGAGCGCCGTCTGGCGACCGTGGTCTACCGCTCGAAGTTCGTGCCAACCGTGTTCGCCGCCCGGCAGTTCGTGAACCACGGCCACGTGCTGGTGAACGGCAAGCGCGTCAACGTCCCCTCCTACAAGGTGCAGGACGGCGACGTGGTGCAGGTCGACCCGAAGAAGAAGGACATGCAGCTCGTGTTCGAGGGCCAGGAGTCCAGCGAGCGCGATCTGCCGGACTACATCGAGGTCGACAGCAACGACCTGAAGGCGACCTTCCAGCGCGGCCCGAAGCTGGCCGACGTGCCGTACCCGACGACGATGGAACCGAACCTTGTCATCGAGTACTACTCACGGTAAACGCGGTTTTCCGCGCGGAAGATGGATCACGCCCCGGAGGCCAAGCGCTTCCGGGGCGTTTTCGTGTGTCTATACCTGACTAGCATCGGGCTCATAGGCTCCCCGGGCGTCAGCCCCAGAGCAGGTAGGTGCCGTAGCCGACCAGCAGGGCCGGGACGCCGCTGTAGATCGTGGCGATGAACGCGGCCCTGGGCGCGATCGCGAGCGCCGGGAACAGGGCGTCGCCGTCGTTGGAGATCGCGTTGCCAAGTTGGCCTGACAGCGGCATCGCGCCGGTGATGTAGAGCGTGGTGACCACGATCTGCGGCCCGCAGCCGGGCAGGAAGCCGACCAGCACCGCCAGCGCCGGGATCAGCGGGGCCCAGGTGTCGAAGAGGGCAGCGAGGTCGACGCCGGTGAAGTGCACGCCCAGCTCGTAGATCAGGAAGCCGACGATCACCCAGACGGTGACGAAGTTGGTCGCGTCCACCGTGCGCACGAACGGTCCGCCCGCCCGCGACACGCCGGGATCGAACCGCAGCTCCGGATCCAGCGTCCACATCGCGAACGCGAGCAACGCGCCGGTGACACCGATGATCTGCGTCGGGTCATGCGCCGCGAACGGGCCGAACAGGGCATTGGTGTTGATCGTCATCAGATCCAGCGTGCCCAGGACCAGCCCCGGTAACAGCAGGACCGCCCAGAGCGGGCGCAACCGATTCAGCCGCGGCAGTGTCTTGCGCGGCATATGATCCGGCACTTCCGCATGATCGGCGCGCAGGAAGTCCTGTCCATGGATCGCGTCGATCGTATAGCCGGTGATCGTCCCGACCAGCATGCCGATCGCGAACACCATCAGGCCGGTGGTTGGTTCGGCCGCCAGTAGCAGGAAGGCCGCGTCGCCCATCGTCGCCGTCAGGACGGCGACCAGCGAGCCGAACGAAATCGCGCCGCGGACGTACTGCGTGACCACGGCGACGGCAGCGCCGCAGCCGGGCAGGGCCCCCAGCAGGGCCGCCACCGGCACCTGCCAGCGTTGGTACTTGCGCAGCACCGCGCTGACGTCGACGTCGAAGCGGTGCTCCAAATAGTAAATCGCGCCCAGCGTCGCCGCGACGAACACGCTGACCTGAAGGTAGGCATCCGACAGCGCGGCGAAGATGATCCCGCGCGTTTCTGCCGAGGTGAACAGCAACAGACCGAACACGGCGGCGAGCAGCAGCAACTTCGCCACACCCAGCTGGCGCAGGTATCTGCCCACGTCCCAAAGACTGCTCTTCGCGTTTGCCGCTAGGGTCGTCACGTCGCCGGTCTCCCATGTGCCTTAACTGCGCGTGGGGCTTTGTCGCAGGTCAATCTTAGCCATGGCTTAATTCATGTGACAAGGCTCGAATTTCAAGGGGGCTACGCGCGATGGTGACTGTGTCCACGGCGCCGACGCGCTCGGTCGCCGTGAACGATGGGTGTCGCGCAACCAGCCCCTCGGCGCGAGGGTGTCGAACGGTATAAGATGGGGGCACCACGCCGTCGTTCGCTTGTTGTCCCCTCTCGAGACGAGCTTCCGTCAGCCCCATGCTCAAGACTCTCGCGCCCGTCGTGGCGCTGCTCGTTTCGGTCGCGCTGTTGCTGATGGGCAACGGGCTGCAGGGCACGCTTCTGCCCCTGCGCGCCCAGTTGGAAGCGTTCGGGGCGCTGCAGATCGGCTGGCTGGGATCGGCCTATTTCGCCGGTTTCGCGCTCGGCAGTTGGGCGGGACCGCGATTCGTTCGGCGGGTCGGGCACATCCGGGCGTTCACGGCGTTGGCGGCAATCGCCTCGGCGACCGTGTTGGGCCACGCGTTGGCGATCCAGCCGGACGTCTGGTTGCCGTTGCGGGCCGTAACCGGTTTTTGCCTGGCCGGTTTGTACGTCGTCATGGAAAGCTGGCTGAACGCGCAGGCGACCAACGCCACCCGTGGGGCGATCCTGTCGGTCTACACCACGATCAACCTGACGGTGATCACGCTGGGCCAGCTGCTGGTCGCGGTGCTGGAGCCGCAGACCTTCGTGCCGTTCGCCGTTGCGGCGATGCTGATCGCGTTGGCCGGCGTGCCACTCGCGCTCACCACCTCCAAGCCGCCGGCTGGGCCGACGGCAACCGGCATCCGGCCGCTGTGGCTTTACCGCATTTCGCCGGTCGGGTTGGTCGGTTGTTTCGCTGTGGGGCTTGCCAACGGGCCGTTCTGGACGCTCGCGCCCGCGTTCGCCGTCGCCAATGGGCTGGACAGCGGCGGGGTCGGGCTGTTCATGGCTCTGGTGGTTCTGGGGGGCGCGGTCGGGCAGTGGCCGGCCGGACGGCTGTCGGACAAGCTCGACCGTCGCTACGTCATCCTGGGCACGTGCATCTTGGCGGCCGGGGCCGGGATCGCGTTGGTCGCCGCGGCGCTACACCGGCCGGCGTTGCTGCCCTATGCGGGGCTGGCGTTCGGTGCTTTTGCGATCCCGCTGTATGCGCTGTGCGTGGCGCATACGAACGACTTCGTGCCGTCCGGTCAGTTCGTTCAGGCGTCCGCTGGTTTGCTGCTGGCGAGTGCACTCGGCTCGGCGTTCGGCCCGGCCCTGGCATCGTTCGTGATGGCGCAGGCAGGCAGTGTCAGCCTGTTCGCTTTCTCCGCCGGCGTGCATCTGCTGCTCGCCGCGTTCGTGTTCGTCCGCCTGCGCACGCGCGCCGCGCCGGAGGCGAAGGCCCCGTTCGTGGCCGTGCCGCGGACCTCCACGGGGTTGAGCACGCTGGACCCACGTGCTGGCAAGCGTTAGCGGGCGCGTCCTCTTGTGCCGCGGCGTGGCGGCGCACTAGCCTTCGACGCGTTCGGCCCTACGAAACGAGTTCCCGATGACCCAGTCCGCCAACCAAACGGGCGTGTCGCCCGCGCGCGTCACGCTGCGTGCGATTTTGACCGTGTTCCTGCCGTTCGCCGGTGGCTATTACCTGAGTTACCTGTACCGCTCGGTGAACGCGGTGATCGCCGATACGTTGACGGCCGACGTCGGCCTGAGCGCGAGCGACCTGGGTCTGTTGACCAGCGCCTACTTCGTCGCCTTCTCCGCCTTCCAGATCCCCTTGGGGCTGCTGCTCGACCGCTACGGCGCGCGCAGAGTGCACGGTCTGTTGTTGCTGCTGGCCGCCGCCGGTGCGCTCGGCTTCGCGTTGGGGGAGGGGTTGTTGCAGCTGTGGCTGGCGCGCGCGCTGATCGGCCTGGGGGTCGCCGGTGGGCTGATGGCCGCGTTGAAAGCGATTACGCAGTGGTTTCCGGAACACCGGTGGCCAGTGGTTAACGGCTGCTTTCTGGCGATGGGCGGGGTGGGCGCGATGTCGGCGACCGCGCCGGTGGAATGGCTGCTGCAGGTGACCGACTGGCGCGGCATTTTCGCGGGTCTTGCGGCGGCGACGTTGGCGGTGGCGGTGTTGATCCTCTCGATCGTTCCGGACCGGCGGGACACGCATTTTCCGCAGTCGTTAAGCGAGCAACTGACGGGCGTGCGTCATGTGTTCGCCGACCGTTTTTTCTGGCGTTTGGCGCCGATGGCGTTTTTGTGCATGGCCACCAGCCTGTCGATCCAGGGGCTATGGGCTGGTCCTTGGCTGCGCGACGTTGCCGGTTTCGATCACGCGGGCGTGGCGCAGACGCTCTTCATGCTGGCTGCGGCGGTGACGGTCGGCTACGTCTTTTGGGGTACGGTGGCGGATTGGCTGAGCCGGCACGGCGTGCCGTTGACGCGCACGCTTGGCATGGGCGTGGCGCTGTTCCTGACCGCGCTTGGCTGCATCACCTTCGAACTCGACCGCACCGCCCTGTGGCCCTGGCTCTTCCTGGGTCTGATGGGGAATGTCACTGCGCTCAGCTACACCGTGGTGTCCCGGCACTTTCCGCTGGCGCTGTCAGGCCGTGCGACCACCGCGCTCAATCTGCTGGTGTTTCTCGGGGCCTTTGGGGTGCAGTCGGCGATCGGTGGCATCATCGACCTGGTCGCGGCGGGCCAGACGGACCCTTATCCGGCCGCCGCGTACCAAGTCGCGTTCGCCACCTTCCTGGCGCTCTGTTTGCTGGCGTGGCTGTGGTACCTGCTTGCCGCCCGTTTCGCGCGGGCGTAGGCAGCCCGATGGTGCCTTACGCCTCTTCGGCCAGTGGGTGGTACTGGTAGAGCCAGGTTTCGGTCAGGACCTGATCGTCGGTACGCAAGTAGCAGCGCAGTTCGATCGGGTCGGCGCCGTCGATCGTCAGGTCGAACATGGTGCGCCAGTGGCCCGGTACATCGTTCGGCACCGCTTCCGTGCGCTGGTTCGAGAAGCTGCCGCGCGAGGCGGTGAGCACCGGCTCCGGGATCGTGCCCTTGGGCAGGTCCTCCAGTGGGCCGCCCTTGAACTCGACCACGAACTTGCGTTTGTCCTTGGGGTTCGCCCGGCCAGCCTGGCCGCCATGGCCCAGCCGCGTGGCGACGCAGCGCGCCAGGTCGCTGGGATAGGGGCAGTCATCCATCCAGTACAGCTTGTAGTTCAGGTGGTATTCCGTACCCGCTCCGTGATCGCCGTCGGGGATCCAGATCGCGTTGATGTTGTCGTGGATTTCATCATCGGTCGGAATCTCGACCAGCTGAACCACGCCGGGGCCCCAGTCGTGCAGCGGCTCCACCCAACTCGACGGACGGCGATGGTAGCGTACGCCATCCAGATAGTTGTCGAACTCGCGATCCCGCTGCATCAAGCCGAAGCCGCGCGGGTTGCGGTCCTGGAAGCTGGAAATGGATATCCGGTCGGGGTTATTGAGCGGCCGCCAGATCCGCTCGCCATTCCCGGTCCACATGTACAGGCCGTCGGAATCGTGCACTTCCGGCCGCCAATCGGTCATGGTTTCCTTGCGGGTCTCGGAGAACCAGTACATCGAGGTCAGCGGGGCCAGGCCCAGCCGTTCCACCTTCTTGCGCAGGTGAAGGTTGGCCTCGATGTCCATCACCACGCCTTCGTTGCGGTGGAGCAGGAACTTGTAGGCGCCGGTGACCGACGGGCCGTCCAGCAGAGCGTAGACCGTGACGGGCTCCGCCTCGCTCGCCGCCGGCTCGAACCAGAAGGCGCGGAAGTCCGGGAACTCTTCCGCCCCCGATCCCCCGGGGTCGAGAGCGACGCCGCGCGCGGACATGCCGATCTGACCGGATTCGCCGATGCCGCGGAAATAGCAGCCGCCCAGGAAGGTCGCCCACGGCTCGACCTCGGACAGCGGCCCTTCACTGCGTGGCTGGTGCACCCAGAAGCCTGCGAATGCCGAGGGCTTTTCCGGCAGATCGGAGGCGACGTGGTCCGGGCCGACATCGAAATAGCCCGGATCGTACAGCACCTCGCGTGCGTCGCCACTGCCGGTCAGCTTGTGCATCTGCACCGTCTTGGGGAAGTACATCCCAACGTGCTGGAAGGAGATCGGATAGGCGCTCTCGGGGAAGAGCGCGTAGTTCATCCGATAGTCGAGCTTGCCGTGTGCGTCGTAGTCGATCCTCTGCACGATTTCCGGATCGGGGCGTGGCGGCGCGTCGTACGGTTGGGCGGCAAGTTCACGGGCGTGGCGCTTAAGCCACTCGTAGGAGAACGATTCCGCTGGTCCGAGCTTCAGACCGTCGGGCGCCTGGGCCTGCGCCGGGCCGGTGAACAGCCGCGCGAGGCCCGCGGCGGCGGAAAGCTGCAGCATTGTACGACGGGTCAGGCCGGTCATGGGCACCTCTTGGCTGTGCGACGAAGCGGGAGCGCCCTTGGTCGCGTCGGATATATGTCACGGACTCACGTTCTGCGAACGCCGAACGCCGCCAAGCTATCCAAGGCGCCGCCCCAATTGGGAGTGATCGTCCTGTGAGGCAGGGGCCAGCGGTGTCACAGGGGGCGGCAATCAGCGTG
This sequence comes from Rhodovibrio salinarum DSM 9154, assembly GCF_000515255.1. Taxonomy (NCBI): domain Bacteria; kingdom Pseudomonadati; phylum Pseudomonadota; class Alphaproteobacteria; order Rhodospirillales; family Rhodovibrionaceae; genus Rhodovibrio; species Rhodovibrio salinarum. The sequence goes on from NZ_KI911559.1 coordinate 1,591,018, forward strand.
GCCCCCACAATGTTGGTATTATTGCGTGTATAAGTCACTGGACCGCTGTTGCGGCAATTCGGGCGGCCGCATCGGGAGTTTCTTTGGGGGATGGGGCTATTCGGATGAATTCGATTGATTCGCTATACGGACTTGCTCGTTATTGGTGAATTCCACGACCAACTTTCGACATTAACTAAAAATTGAGAGTCGAAGTATAAACCAGTTTCCGGCTGCGTGTGAAAGCGGCGCTCGGGCCCGTGTGCCCCACGCATCATCGTTCGACAAGACAGCCCGCTTGCGATGGGCGTGGCGGATGGAAGCTGGGTCAGAAAGATGCGGGGGACGTGCGTTCTGACTGACTTGGATGCGGGAGTGAAGCACCGATGAGTGGCCGGCATTCAGATATCCTGCAGTCGTTGATGCGCTTCCGGGAGAAGCATCGCCTGCTGGTCGACCTATTCCTCTATACCGCGCTCTTTGTCGTTTTACTGGTCAAACTCATTGCGATTGATGCGTTTGATCTGATGCACGAGTTCACCCGTACGCACGAGCATTGGGAGCTCGACGAAATCATCCTCGCGCTGTGGTGCCTCGCCGTCACAGCGTGCGCTTTTCTTGTTCAGCGATGGCGCTTCGATCGACGGGAGAAGCGCGCGCTGGAAGCCCGTCACCATGATCTGGAGCGTGCCGTCGAGTCCGCCCCCTATGCGGTCATGATGACCGACACCGCGCTCGAGCAGCCGGGTCCGCGCATTTTGTACGTCAATCGCGCGTTCGAGGAGATGACTGGCTGGTCCCGTACCGAAATTCTCGGGCGTACGCCACGGGTGCTTCAAGGACCGAAAACCGATCGCCGAGTTCTGGCAACCCTCGCCGCAAACCTGCGTGCGGGGCGGACTTGGCACGGCGAGGCGGTCAACTACCGCCGCGATGGCCGCCCGTTCAATATGGCCTGGTCGGTTTCGGCGGTGCGCGCCAGCAGTGGCGAGACGCTGCGCTACATGGCCATCCAGCGGGACGTCACCGAGCAGCGGAAGACGCAGGCGGCTCGCGACCATCTCAGCGCTCTGGTCGATCGCCTTATGGAAGCGGCCTCGGAAGGCATTCTCGTCGCTGACAAGGACGGCCAGATCGTTCATTTCGGTGCTGGGGCCGAGAAGATATTCGGATGGTCCAGCAGTGAGATTGTTGGCCAGTCGGCGAGTGTTCTGATCCCAGAGCGCCGGCGTAGCATCTATCCCGACGCCGCCAGCATGTTCGAGCAGAACGTGACGCAGTCGGGCGTTCGGGGCAGGGCGGATAACTTTATCGGCCTTCGCCGCGATGGTCAGGAATTCCCTGCTTCGGCCACGATTTCCCACCTGCTTTGCGAGGAGAATCAAGGCTACGCCGTGATTTTGCGCGATCTCACGCAGCAGCGTCTTGCGGAACGTGCCCTCCGCGAGAGCGAGCGGCGTTTCCGCGCGCTTTTCGACAGGGCATACCAGTCCATTTTCTTGCTCGATATCCAGGGGCGGGTTCGTGAGTTGAATGCGACGGCGCAGGCCGCCCTTGGTCTATCGTCCGTGGCGCAAGGGGGGATGCCCTTCTGGGACCTGTCGTGGTGGGTCCATCCCGACGACGCGAAGAGCCGCCTTCAGGACGCGGTTGGCCGGGCCGCCGGAGGCGAGACCGTGCGTGTGGTGATGGCGACATCGAGCCCTGAGGGGACGGAACGTATGCTCGATTTGTCGCTTAAGCCCGTTCGAGGCGACGATGACGGTGTGACGATGCTGGTCGCAGAAGGGCGTGACGTCACGGAACTGCTGCAGCATCAAGCCGAACTGGAACGCAGCGCAGCCCGCATGCGCAACGCCCAGCGCATCGGCCGGATGAACAGTTGGTTCTATGACCCGGTCGAAGATGTTTACTACGTTGATGGCAGTGAGAATACGCTCTTCGATTTCTCGATTTATGGCGACCGGATTGACGGGCCGGAGGCCAGGAGCTGGACGGCTCCCGAGGATCGCGAGCGGGTTGAGGCGGCCTTTTGGAACTCCTTGGCGACCGGGTCGGTCTACGACGTTGAACACCGGGTGTGTCTGCCAGGCGGAACATCCGCCGTTGTGCATGTCCGTGCGGAGGCCATCCGGAAATCGGATGGAACCGTCGAGGGCCTAGTCGGCGTTGCTCAGGATATTACCGAGCAACACAAGACTCAGCAGGAGTTGATCGACGCCCGGAACGCCGCCGAGGCCGCCAGTGAGGCGAAGTCCCGGTTTCTCGCGACGATGGGACACGAGCTGCGTACGCCGCTCAACGCCATCAACGGCTTCGCGCAACTCATGTCCAGTGAGATCTTCGGGCCGATCGGAAACGAGAAGTACACCGAATACGCGCGCCATATCCATGAGAGCGGCGAACATCTTTTAGAAGTCATCAACAGTATCCTCGATGTCTCGCGCCTCGAACGGGGAACCTTGGCGCTTGTTGAAGAGACGTTCGCAATTGCCCCGGTTATCGAGAGTGCCGTTGCGTTGCTGCAGCCCGCTGCTGCGGCCCGGGAGGTGCGGCTCGATGTCCACGTTGCGAATACGAGCATGCTGCGGGCAGACAAGCGTTTGATTAAGCAGGTGATCTTGAACCTGGTGAACAACGCCGTGAAGTTCTCTTATCCCGGCGGACGAATCTCGATTGACGGCGCGGTGCGCGATGACGGGGGTTATTTAATTGCCGTGACCGACCATGGTGTCGGCATTCCGCAGGAAGCCATGGACAACGTTATGCTGCCGTTCGTCCAGGCGGACGATGCCCTGCATCGCCGTCACGAGGGGATCGGGCTCGGTCTGTATTTGGTGAAAGCCTTCCTGGATCTGCACGGCGGTCAGGTGCACCTCGAAAGTGTGCCGGATCAGGGGACGCGGGTTACGGTTGTGCTCCCGGCGTGGCGGGTCCGGACGATCCGGATGGCAGAGACAGTCGAATCTGAATATATCACCTAATCTTTGGTATATCGCGCCTATTCGTAGCGATATACGCGCCAAAATATACATCACCCAAATGATATCTAGTAAATAGGCGCACTTTCGGGGCGGTTACCCTGAAATTTAATCAGTTGATAACGAGCGCATGGTTCACTTGACAGTGTGTCCAGTTGCAATTCGGGCGCGACCATTAAGTCAAGGAGTAGCACAGTGGCCGAGAAACATCGCTCACGAGGGTTGGTAAGAGGGTTGATGTGCGTCGGCCTTCTTTGCGCGACGGCCGTTGGGGTGCCTTCCGCCCAGGCGGAGGAAATCCCAAAGCGTCTGGTCGAAGAGGTCCAGAGCTGGAGAGATCATCCGACTGTCTTGATCACCCTGCGGGATAGGAAAGCCAAGGCAGCCGCGATCAGTCAGGCCGACATCGATGCTTTGGACGCCGAATGGCGGCAGCAGCGGGAGTCCCAGAAGCGGCCGTTGATCGCCCAGGTCGTGGGGGCGCCGCTGTCGAACTTCCTTCTGCACAAGCAGGTGGAAGCCGGTGGTCAGTTCATCGAGGTCTTCGTGATGGACGTTCGTGGGCTCAATGCCGGCATCAGCTCGGTCCCCTCGGACTATTGGCAGGGCGACGAGCCCAAGTTCCAGAAGACCTTCGGCGTCGGGCCCGATGCGGTCTACTTCAACGACGTCGAGGTGAAGGACGGCACCGGACATCGGGCCCAACAGGTCAGTGTCACCGTGACCGATCCCGACACGGGCGAAAAGCTCGGGGCCATCACCGCCGAAGTCAATCTCGACATCGCGGCCCTTTATGCCCGATCTGCCCAGCGCTGAGGCGTGGGTACTATTTCCTCTAGGTTGGTGTGAGCAAGAACCATGCTTGGAAAACTGAGAGACCTTGGCGTCGCGAAGAAGATTCTGCTCGCATTCGGTCTAACTTCCATCGTAACGGCACTGTGCCTCGCGTTTATTGTGATGCAGATCAACCGTGCGGACCGAATGCAGGCTGAGACCGCGCTTACGATGGAGCGCCTCGACGCCCTTGATGCGATCGGAACGGCCGTAACCGACCAGCAGAACGGCGTCCGCGGCTTTGTCGCCAGTGGCGACCCGGTTGATCTCGATCCCTACCGCGACGGGCGGGAAACCTATAAGGCTGAGATGGCCCATCTGCGCGCCATGGTGCCGGCCGACGATCCGCTTCGCGCGCGCCTCGGCGAGCTCGATCAGGCGATTGCTAAGTGGCGCGCCGAGGCAGCCGAACCGCAGATTTCGCTGATGCAGCACCCGGACACGGTGTCGCAAGCCCGTGCGCTTGGGGCGACAGGTGCGGGCGCCGCCGAGATGAACGCGTTTAACACGTTGCTGACAGATTTGACCGGCGCGGCGGCTACGGCCGTCGAGGACCGCAGCGAAGCGCAGCATACGGCGTTCGTGTGGACATATTTCGCCGCAGCCATCGGCGGCCTGCTTGCCCTGGCGATCGCCGGGGTGATGGGCGTGTGGCTCTATCGCGGTCTTGGCGGGCCGGTTGTCCGCATGACCGGTGCCATGCGCGCACTTGCCGATGGCAACAATGCGGCGATCATCCCGGATACCGATCGCCGCGATGAGATCGGTGAGATGGCCCAGGCCGTGGACGTCTTCAAACAGGCGATGGAGCGCAACGCCGAAATGGCGCGCGAGGCGGCCGAGCAGCAGGAGAAGCAGGCGGCGCGCGGGCGCAAAGTCGAAGAGCTGACGAAGAATTTCGACGCGGCGATCGGCGAGCTTCTGAAGACCCTCGATAATTCGACGAACGAACTCTCGACCAGCGCCGACAACATGTCCTCGGTGGCGGAAGAGACGACCCGCCAGTCGACCTCGGCCGCGTCGGCTGCCGACCAGGCTTCCGCGAACGTCAACGCGGTGGCGAGTGCGACGGAGGAGCTCTCCTCCTCGATCAAGGAGATCAGCCGTCAGGTCGCGCAGTCGGCGCGCCTTGCCGACGACACCAGCCAGGAGGCGGGTGAGGCGAACACCGTGGTCTCGAAGCTGGACTCCAACGCGCGCGAGATCGGCGACGTCGTCCAGTTGATCAACGACATCGCGGAGCAGACCAACCTGCTGGCCCTGAACGCGACGATCGAAGCCGCCCGTGCGGGTGATGCCGGGAAGGGCTTTGCCGTCGTCGCACAGGAGGTGAAGTCCCTGGCGAATCAGACCTCCAAGGCGACGGAGGAGATTGGTCGGCAGATCAACGGCATGCAGTCGGCGACCTCCTCCACGGTTTCGGCATTGCAGAAGATCATCACCCGGATCAGCGAGATGCACGAGATCACCACCACCGTCGCCTCGGCTGTGGAGGAGCAGGAAAGCGCCACCGGTGAGATCGCCCGCAACGTCGAGCAGGCGGCAGAAGGCGCGAATGAGGTCTCCCGCAATATCTCTGGCGTCAGCGAAGCTGCATCGACCGGAGGCTCGTCAGCTAATCAAGTCCTGCAAGCGTCGAACGATCTGAAGGCCGAGGCTGAACGCCTCCGCTCGGAAGTCGATACCTTCCTGCAGGAAGTTCGGGCGGCTTGATCTAAGCCAAGACCCCGCGATGGAATAGCAAGCCTGACGTCGCACTTAAGGTGGCGTCAGGCTTGTCTTTTTTGCGCTGACCTCGACGCGCTTATGTCCTGACCGCCGGCGTGTTGAGGTCGGGCCTTGACCGCGGCTCTATCGACGTTGGCAGAGCCCGCGGTGTCGGGTGCACCCTTTAATTGACTGCCCGTGTCCGGGCGTATCGGCCCCCCACGAAGGTATCGAAGAAGTCGCCCAGTTCCGGGTGGTCGACCTGCTGGCCGGTGTCGTCGGGTTCCAGATGGCGTTCGGCGACGTAGGTGCGGTGCGTGGCCTCGTGGACCAGCACATGGTACCAGGGCTTGTCTTTGGGCGGCTGGCTGCGGGCCATCACCTGATACCATTGCTCGCTGCCGCGGAACTCGGGGTCGACGTCGACGATAACCCCGCGGTAGCCGAACTTCGTGTGGTGGATTATCTGGCCCACGTTGAACTTTGCCTGCTGCTCGCTCATACCTCTTGCCGTTTGCGTTGGGTGTGTGCCGCGTGATCCTTGTCCAGTTCAGGTAGGTGCCGCTCGGTTGCCTTGCCAGATTGCTGGTCCAGACGGTTGCGTTGCGGCCCCAATCCGCAAGTCCAGTCCACGATCCAGGAGCGACGTGACGTGTCCGCCCTGTCCGACCATGCCAAGGGGCTTGTGATCACAGCCCTGGGTGTTCTTGTGCTGTCGCCGGACGCGCTGCTGCTGCGTCTGCTCACGGTCGATCCTTTTACGACCGTGTTCTGGCGCGCGCTGTTGATGGGAATCACCTTGGCATCGGTGCTGGCGCTGGTCTACCGCGGCCGGGCGGATCGGGCTGTGCGCGCGGTCGGCGGCTGGGGGCTGATCTCCGCGCAGATCTACGCGCTCAACATGATCAGCTTCGTTTACTCGATCCATCACACCTCCGCCGCCAACACGCTCGTGATCATCGCTGCCGCGCCGTTGTTCGCCGCGATTCTGAGCCGCGTCTTCCTGGGCGAGGGCGTGCGCCCGGAAACCTGGGCGGCGACCGTGATCGTGCTGGGCGGCATTGCGGTGGTGTTCTGGGACGGCCTCGCCCAGGGAACCTGGAATGGCGACCTGGCCGCGTTGGTGACCGCGCTGTGCCTGGCCAGCAACTTCACCATCCTGCGCCATCGCAAGCACATCGACATGGTCCCGGCGACGGCCCTCGGTGGCTTCATCGCCGCCGGTGTCCTGTTGCTGATCGGAGCGGCTACGCCAGGGAGCCCGAATGGGCAGGACTGGTTGGTGCTGGCGCTGCTCGGTTTCTTCGTCGTCCCGGTCGCCTTTGGGCTGATCACGATCGGCCCACGCTACATCACCGCGCCCGAGGTCGGCCTGTTGATGCTGCTGGAAACGGTGCTGGGTCCGCTGTGGGTTTGGCTCGCGCTGGGCGAGCGGGCGAGCGCGCTGTCTTTGACGGGTGGGGGCATCGTGCTGGTGACGTTGGCGATCTACTTCACCTGGCGCCTGTACGGGCGGCGCGCCGTTGCGGCTGCGGACTCTTCCGGGTAAACTACGACATCTGGGGGCGCAAACGGGGGAAGTAACTAAATGACGGCTATCACGCCATTGCCGCGGGTCGGTGGCCCGCACGTGATCGTGCTCGGCAACGAGAAGGGGGGCTCCGGCAAGTCGACCACCGCGATGCACCTGATCGTGGCGCTATTGAAGGCCGGCCACAAGGTCGGGGCGGTCGATCTGGATGCCCGTCAGGGCACGCTGTCCCGGCAGGTGGAGAACCGCCGCACCTTCGCCCAGCGTAACGACCTGAAGCTTGAACTGCCGGAGTTGCGCACGATCGACCGGGCGCGGGAAGCCGGCACCCGTGCTGACGCGGAAGCGGCCGAACGCGAGGCTCTTTCCGCGGCGATGGACGATCTGGCGAACTGCGCGTTCGTGGTGATCGATACCCCGGGCAGCGATAGCCATCTTTCGCGCCTTGGCCACACGTTGGCGGACACGCTGGTCACGCCGCTCAACGACTCCTTCCTCGATCTCGATCTCTTGGCGCGGATCGATCACGACGCGAAGACGATCCTCTCGCCCAGCGTCTACTCCCAGATGGTCTGGGAGCAGCGTCAGGCACGCGCCCAGGCCGGTGGCCGCCCGATCGACTGGATCGTCATGCGCAACCGCCTGAGCCACCTGGACGCGCGCAACAAACGCGACGTCGGCCGTCTCTTGGAACAGTTGGCCAAGCGCATCTCCTTCCGCATCGCACCGGGTTTCGGCGAGCGGGTGATCTTCCGCGAGCTGTTCCCCAAGGGCCTGACCCTGCTCGACCTGCGTGAGAGCGGAACCGGCGTGAATATGACGATGTCCCACATGACCGCCCGGCAGGAGGTCCGCGCGCTACTCGCGGAGATCGGTCACGGCACCGAGGCGGCGCTGACGGCCGCGGAGTAGGCTGGACCGCTGGACGGTTCCCCCGCGCGCGCCTACCTATCTTCATAAAGGCCAATCGTCAGCGTGAGGGCCCATCCCATGGCGCGGGATCAGAAGAACCGGCCGGCGACCCGGTCGGACGGCGGCACACCGCAGACCGGCGGGGACAGTTCCGGCGACGTGCAGGCGTTCCTGGATCAGGTTCGCAGTACACCCACCGTGCGTAAGCCGGGGGAGGTCGGCCGGCTGATCTTCGCCATGGATGCCACCGCCTCGCGCGAGCCGACCTGGGACCAGGCGATGCACACCCAGGCGGAGATGTTCCAGGAAACCAAGGCGTTGGGCGGGCTGCAGGTGCAGCTCGCCTATTATCGCGGCTTCGGCGAGTTCGAGGCGAGCGACTGGTACGTGGATGCCGACGCGCTGCTGAAGCGTATGACCGGCGTGCGCTGCTTGGGCGGGCGGACCCAGATCGAGAAGGTGCTCAAGCACGCCCGCAAGGAGGCGCAGGCGCGGCGGATCAACGCGGTCGTCTTCGTCGGCGACTGTATGGAGGAGGATGTTGATCGCCTCTGTCATCTTGCGGGCGAGTTAGGGCTTCTGAAGGTGCCGGTGTTCGCCTTCCACGAAGGCCGCGACCCGGCGGCACGTCACGCCTTCGAGCAGATCGCGCGCTTGAGCGGCGGGGCCTGCTGCGCCTTCGACGCCTCCGCGGCGAAACAGTTGCGCGAGTTACTGGCCGCCGTGGCGGTGTTCGCCGCCGGCGGGCGGCGCGCGCTGGCCGACTATTCGACGAAGCGCGGCGGCATGGCCAAGCTGCTGACCCATCAGATCAAGTGAGCCGGCGGTCGGAGACCGTTCGCGCCGCTGACGTCGAACGTTTAGGGACGCCGTCGTGATCGCCTATTTCCTGCTCGGCCTCGGCCTGTTGGTCGGCATCCTGCTGCTGCTCAAGTGGGCGAGCGAGGCGGAGCCCCGGCAGATCCTGAAGGCGCTCGCCTGGGTGGGCGGCATTCTGGGGGTGATCCTCGGCCTGTTTCTGCTGTGGGCGGGGCGGTACCAGCTGGCCTGGATCGCGTTACCGGCCTTGTTCGCGCTCATGAGTCGCTGGCGCCAGATCAAGAGCGTGCTGCGCAACGCCCGCGGCCCTAGCCCAAGCCAGTCCAGCGCGGTCGAAACCCGGTTTGTGCGCATGACCCTGGAACACGAGACCGGGGTGATGTCGGGCGAAGTGTTGGAGGGCGCTTACGCCGGGTGTCGCGTGGAAGACCTGTCCCTGGCGCAACTGGTCGAGCTGTGGCGCGCGGCGCAGGCCGAGGATGCGCAGTCGGCGGCGGTGATCGAGGCCTACCTGGACAAGGTACATGGCGAGGATTGGCACGACGTAGCCGACGCGGATGCGGGAGACGGCGGGGCGCGCGCCGGCGACAGCGCTGCCGCCAGGCGCGGCGGCGGGGCGATGACGCGGGAAGAGGCGTTGGAGATCCTGGGGCTGGAGGAAGGCGCCAGCCGCGCGGATATTCAGCACGCCTACCGAAGTTTGATGAAGAAACTGCATCCCGATGCCGGCGGCTCTGACTGGTTCGCTGCCAAGCTGAACGAAGCCAAGCGCGTGCTGATCGGCGACTGAAACTTGAGGCCCCGGCGGCCCCCGTGGCCGTTGCGTGGCGCACCTTGCGGTCCAGGGGGGCGTATGGCATCAACCACCGTGACGAGAAGGCGGGAATTGCTCGGTTGGCGGGCGATACAGCGCCGTTCACACGCAAGGTTAATCAGGCAGTAAATATGACACGTGTTCGCAAAGCGGTATTTCCAGTCGCCGGACTCGGCACGCGCGTGCTGCCGGCCGTCAAGGCGGTACCGAAGGAGATGCTGCCAGTGGTTGACCGGCCGCTGATCGAGTACGCCGTCGAGGAGGCGCGCGAGGCGGGGATCGAGGAGTTCATTTTCGTCACCGGCCGCGGCAAGGACGCGCTGGAGGACCACTTCGACCGCGCGGTCGAGCTTGAGGACACCTTGGAGCAGCGCGGCAAGACGCGCGAACTGGCGGCGGTCCGCCACACCAATCTGCCGGCCGGGTCGGTACAGTCGCTGCGCCAGCTAGATCCGCTGGGCCTGGGCCACGCGGTCTGGGTCGCGCGTCGGGCGGTCGGCGACGAGCCGTTCGCCGTCGTGCTGCCGGACGACCTGATCAAGGCCGACACGCCGTGCCTGAAGCAACTGGTCGATGTCCACGCCCAGGTTGGGGGCAACGTGGCCGCGGTGATCGATGTGCCGCGCGAGCAGACCGCACGCTACGGCATCCTGGATGTCACCGAGGACGATGGCCGGCTGGCCGCGGCCAAGGGCCTGGTCGAGAAACCCGACCCCCGTGAGGCGCCGTCGACCCTGTCGATTATCGGTCGTTATGTGCTCGACCCACGGGTGATGCGGGAACTCGACAAGCAGCAGGCCGGCAAGGGCGGCGAGATTCAGTTGACCGACGCCATGGCGGAGACGATCGGCGAGGTGCCGTTCCATGGCCTGCGGTTTGACGGCACGCGCTACGACTGCGGCAATAAGGCGGGCTACGTCGCCGCCACGATGGCGTTCGCCCTGGACCACCCGGAGACGAAGGACGCCACGGCCGATTTGATCCGCGCGTTCGCCCGGGATCTGTAGCGCTCACCGATCCGCTTTTTTCCGTCAGCCGGGGCAACCCGGCGGCCTTTGCTTGAGGAACAGCCCGCGCCATGCGCATTGCCATGATCGGCACCGGTTACGTCGGCCTCGTCTCCGGTGCCTGCTTCTCCGAATTCGGGACCGAGGTTGTCTGCGTCGACCGTGACGCGAACAAAATCGAACGGCTGAACGACGGCCAGATTCCGATTTTCGAGCCCGGCCTGGAAGACCTGGTCGCCCGCAACGAGAGCGCCGGTCGGCTGAGTTTCACCACCGATATGAAGGCGGCAGTGCAGGGCTGCGATGCGGTGTTCATCGCCGTCGGCACGCCGTCGCGCCGGGGCGATGGTCATGCGGATTTGACCTATGTCTACGACGCCGCCCGCGAGATCGCGGCGGCGGCCGACCCGGAAACGGTGGTCGTCACCAAGTCGACCGTGCCGGTGGGCACCGGCCGCGAGGTCGAGCAGATCCTGCAGGAGACGGCGCCGGACAAGCGCCTGCAGGTCGCCTCCAATCCGGAGTTCCTGCGTGAGGGCTCGGCGATCGGGGATTTCATGCGCCCCGACCGGGTGATCATCGGGGCGGAGACCCAGCGGGCGCAGACCGTGCTGCGCGCGCTCTACCGGCCGCTCTACCTGATCGAGACACCGATCATCTTCACCTCGCTGGAGACCTCGGAACTCACCAAGTACGCCGCCAACGCCTTCCTTGCGACCAAGATCACCTTTATCAACGAGATCGCGGATCTGTGCGAAGCGGTCGGCGCGGATGTCCACGACGTCGCCCGCGGCATGGGCCTGGACGGTCGGATCGGGCGGAAGTTCCTGCACGCCGGGCCGGGCTATGGCGGCTCCTGTTTTCCGAAGGATACGCTCGCGCTGACCCGTACGGCCCAGCAGGCCGGGTCGCCGACGCGGATCGTGGAGACGGTGGTCGACGTCAACGACCGCCGCAAAAGCGCGATGGCGGATAAGATCATCGCCCACATGGGCGGCGACGTCGCCGGTAAGACGGTTGCGCTGCTCGGTGTGACCTTCAAGCCCAACACCGACGACATGCGGGAATCCCCCAGTCTGGCGGTCGTGCCCGCCTTGCAGCAGGCCGGTGCCCGTGTGCGTGCGCACGATCCCGAGGGGATGCAGGCGGCGCAGGAGCTGCTGTCCGACGTCACCTGGTGTCAGGAGCCTTACGAGGCGATGCAGGGGGCGGACGCGCTGGTCATCCTGACGGAGTGGAACCAGTTCCGGAACCTGAACCTGAGCCGGATCAAGGAGACGCTGAACGCGCCGACGGTGGTTGATCTGCGCAATATCTACGATCCCACGGAGATGTGGGAGCAGGGCTTCCACTACACCTGCATCGGCCGCGCCTTTGGTCGCGACAAGCCCGGCGCGCTGATCGGCGATGGCACGACCCGGGAGGATCTTGGATGACTCAGCCGCAACCGCATCGCTTCGATCCGACGATTCTGCGGGAATATGACGTACGCGGCGTGGTCGGGCAGACATTGCACGTCGCCGACGCGCGGGCACTGGGCCAGGCGTTTGCCACGATCGTTCGGGACAATGGCGGCAGGCGGCTGGCGCTCGGCTATGACGGCCGCCTGTCCTCGCCGGAACTGGCGGAGGCGGTCGAGCAGGGACTGCGTGCGGGCGGCTGCGACGTTGTGCGGATCGGCCGTGGTCCGACGCCGATGCTGTACTACGCGGTCAACGAGCTGGACACCGACGGCGGCATTCAGGTGACCGGCTCGCACAATCCGCCGGATCACAACGGCTTCAAGATCATGCTCGGCAAGCGGTCGTTCTTCGGCGAGGACATCCAGCAGCTCGGCCGGATCGCCGCCGAAGGCGCGTTCGCGACGGGCGACGGGGCGGCCGAGGACGTCGACCTGATGGACCGCTACGTCGACCGCCTGCTACGCGGCATTCAGGTCGCCGACCGGTTCAAGGTCGCCTGGGACGCGGGCAATGGTGCGGTTGCCGATGCGCTGGTCAAGCTGGCCGACCGGCTGCCCGGTCAGCACCGCCTGCTCAACGCGACCGTCGATGGTACCTTCCCGGCGCACCATCCCGACCCGACGGTGCCGGAAAACCTGGAGCAACTGCAGGAGGCCGTGCGGACGGACGGGTGTGACCTGGGCTTCGCGTTCGATGGCGATGGCGACCGCATCGGGCTGATCGATGGCCAGGGGCGGATCCTGTGGGGCGACCAGATGATGGCGCTGATCGCCCGTGACGTCCTGCAGCGCAACCCGGGCGCCCCGATCATCGCGGACGTCAAGGCGAGCCAAATCCTGTTCGACGAGGTCGCGCGCCAGGGCGGCCGCCCGGTGATGTGGAAGACCGGGCATTCGCTGATCAAGTCGAAGATGCTGGAGGAAGGCGCCCCGGTCGCGGGCGAAATGAGCGCCCATATCTTCTTCAAGGAAGACTGGTATGGCTTCGACGACGCGCTTTACGCCGCCTTGCGCATCCTCGACATCCTAACCCGGACGGGCCAGGACCTGAGTGCGTTCCGGGACGGCTTGCCCAAGGTCGTGAATACGCCCGAAATCCGCTTTCCCTGCCCGGAGGACCGTAAGTTCAAGGTTGCCGAGGAGGTCAAGCAGCGCCTGGCCAGCAGTGATGCGGAGGTGATCGACATCGACGGTGTCCGGGTCGTCACCGAAGACGGCTGGTGGCTCTTGCGGGCTTCCAATACCCAGGATGTTCTGGTCGCCCGCTGCGAAGCGCATGACGAAGCCGGCCTGCAGCGCGTCAAGAATCTGCTGCGCGATCAGCTTGAGCAATCGGGGATCGCAGTCCCAGGGGATCTGTAGGCGCCGCGCCGGCGACCAAACGTTGGGCCGCTTCCGTTTTTGCACGTCTTTGGTGTGCATTTACCGCCGATTAACGTTGTTCGCCCACACTTCAACACAACCTGAAAAACCGCCCATAAAGGGCGGAGCGGAGCGATGAGGTTTGTGTTGAAAGGGCGGGGTGATGAGTGAACCGGGGGCGCAAGAGGCCGCGCGTGATCGCGCGATCCTGCAGAGACTCGCCGAGGAAAGCGGCGGGCTTGGCATCGAGGTTGCCGACGTTGCCGGCGGGATCGACGATCTAAGCAAGGCGCTGGCTGCGCAATCGGAAGAACTGCATCAGCTGCGCGACAGTGTCGATCAGGTCTCTCAGGCGAACGGCCGGATTGCGGAGAACGCACGCGCCAGCCGCGGCACCGCCGAGGAGGCAGCGAACGAGGTCGAGCACTCGCGCGGGACCGTCGAAAGCTCGCTCAAGGATATTCACGACCTGGTCGAAGCGGTCACGGTCATCCAGGAGCAGTTGAACGGTTTGCAGGACGCCCTCGCTCAGGTGGGCGAGGTCGCCGAGGGCATCAACGCGATCGCCAAGCAAACCAACCTGCTGGCGCTCAACGCCACGATCGAGGCCGCGCGCGCCGGCGAGGCCGGCAAGGGCTTCGCGGTCGTCGCCCAGGAGGTCAAGCAGCTGGCCGGCCAGACCAGCCGCGCCACCGGGCAGATTGACGAGACGCTGAAGCAACTGACCGAACAAGCCAGCCAGCTGATCGGGCAGGGCGAGGAGTCCACCAAGCGGGCCGAAGCCGTGCGCTCGGGAACTCAGACGATCGGCCAGGTGATCGACACCGTCGCCGGCGCGATGACCACCATGCAGACCGGCGTCGCCGACATTGCGGAGGCCGCGGAAACCATCGAATCCCGCTGCGGGGGCTTGCTTGAAAGCGCGACCGCGCTGTCCGACCGGGTCGACACCACGAGCGAGACCATGCGGCAGTCGCGCGACCGGGCGCAGAACCTGACCCTCGCCAGCCAGCGGGTGGTTCAGTTGACCGCGCAGACCGACACGGAGACGGTCGACACACCGTTCATCAAGAAGGTGAAGGATCTGGCCTCCGGGGTCGGCCAACTGTTCGAGGCTGCGATCCGTGAAGGCAATATCACCCAGCAGCAATTGTTCGATCGCAACTACCAGCCGATTCCGGGGACCGACCCCGAGCAGGTTAAGACGGCGTTCACCGAGTTCTGCGACCGCGTGCTGCCGCAGATCCAGGAGCCGATGCTGCAGTTTGACAGCAAGATCGTGTTCTGTGTTTGTGTCGACAACAACGGTTACCTGCCGACTCACAACAAGAAGTTCGCCAAGCCGCAGGGCAAGGACCCGGTGTGGAACGCCGCGAACTGCCGCAACCGGCGGATTTTCAACGACCGGGTCGGTCTGGCCGCCGGCCGAAACACCGACCCGTTCCTGCTGCAGGCCTACCGCCGCGACATGGGCGACAGCTACGTCATGATGAAGGACGTGTCCGCCCCGATCTTCGTCAATGGTCGCCACTGGGGCGGCGTGCGGCTCGCCTACAAGGTCTAGCTGGCGGCTGCCGCAGCACCAGTTTCTCTAAGGCACAAGCGGACAGCTTTACGCCGCTGACCAAGCGCCCTACATCTAGGCGCCCGAGTTGGCGTGGTTGTATGCGCGCCGGCTATGCAGGCCGGACTCCCGGCCATCGACGTTCTTGCGGATGGGAGTGCGCGGCATGCTGTTCTTCTTCTACGGCACTTTGATGGATCGCGAGCTGCGTCAGCATGTGCTGGGCGCGCGTGCCCAGGGGCTGCGCGTGACGCCGGGGGTCTTGATCCACCATCGCCGCTTCGCCGCGAGGTATGGCGATTATCCGGTCCTGGTCCCGGAGCTGAATGGGCGTGTCTCGGGCGTGTTCGTGGAGGGCATGGACGCCCATGCGCTCACTTGGATCGCGCATTTCGAAGGACCGTGGTACCTGCCGCAACGGGTCACGGCGTTCGATGAGCGTCGCCAGCGCCTGCGCCCCTGGGCGTTTCGGCCGACCCATCGCGATGCGGCCACGCGCGAGCCCTGGAACTTCCGCCGCTGGCAGCGCACCGGCAAGCCGGAAGTGCGGGAGATGCTGAACACCTGGCTTATGCACCGCAGCGATGGCCTGCCGATCGCCCTCGACACGCCTTGGCTGGCGCGCCGTCGCCTGCAGGATGTCATTCATCAGGGCGTCGATCAGCCCCGCCCCAACGTGCACCTCGACCGCCGCGCGATCGCAGACGCCGGCCTCGACGAAGGCGATGACCGCATGACGACGGCCGCGGCGTAAGGCGCGTTCAGGCGTCGAACCGGTCGATCACCGTGACGCCCGGGCTGGTATAGCCGTTCATCGCGGCCAGCGCGTCGGCGACACCGGACAGGGGGATCGTGCGCTCGACCAGAAGACTGGGATCAAAGCGTCCGCCAGCGATCAAGCCGAATAAATTGTCGAACCGGCCGGCCGCCATGCCGCGGGTGCCCAGAATCGCGATTTGCCGGGCGTAGACCAGTTCGAGCAGGGGCACCGGCGGCTCCGCGTGCCGGTCGAGCGGCATGCCGATCTGCACATGGCGGCCGAGCTTGGCAAGGCTATAGAGCGAGTTCCGGAAGGTCTCGGTGATGCCGAGGGCGTCGAGCGAAACCTGCGCGCCGCCGTCCGTCATCGTGCGCACCGCATGGCCAACCTCGTCGACCGAGCCGGCATTCAGCGTGCGTGTGGCGCCCAGTGCGTCCGCGCGTTCGAGCGCGGCGGCGTCGATGTCCACCGCCAGTACGCGGGCGCCCATCGCCGCGCCCAACGCGACCGCCGACAGGCCGACACCGCCGCAGCCGTGCACCACCAGCCACTCGCCGGGTTGCAGACGGGCGCGGTCTGCCAGCGCGCGGAACGCCGTGGTCACCCGGCAGCCCATCCCCGCGGCGGCGACCGCCGGCAGTTGGTCGGGCAGGGCGACCATGTTGAAGTCGGCGCGCGGCACGGCGACCAGCTCGGCAAAGCTGCCCCAGCGGGTGAAACCGATCACGTCCTGTCGGTCGCAGGCGGTTGCATCGCCGCCCCGGCAGGTCTGGCAACGGCCACAGGAGAGGATGAACGGTGCGGTGACGCGGTCGCCCGGGCGCACGCGTTCGACGTGACGTCCAACCCGCTCGACCACGCCGGCGAATTCGTGCCCGCCTACGTGCGGAGCCACGACATCCGGGTCGCTGCCGGTCCAGGCGTGCCAGTCCGAGCGGCAGACGCCGCAGGCATGCACCCGCACCAGGGCGCCATCGGCGGGGCAGTCCGGGTCGGGGACTTCGCGCACCTCCGGCGGGGTGCGGAAGTTTTCGAAGATCGCGGCTTTCATGGCAAACGGCTTAGCACGCGCGCCCGGCAAGCAAAACGCCCCGATGCGATGGGCACCGGGGCGTTCTGTCGCGAACTGCCGGGATGGATATCTTACTTGGCGTTGAAGGCAACCTCGACGCCGCCGCGTGGCTGGATCACCAGACAGTCTGTCCCGTGGGCGACCAGCGCACGGCAGGCACGCTCGGCATCCGTGCGGTCCAGACCGGTCAGGCGGGCACGGTACAGCGGACCCTGATCGCCGCGAATGCGGCTGACCGATACCTCGCTCGTGCCCAGGATCTGCGGGACAGCGTTGCCGGCCCGCACGGCGGCGACGTGCGCGGGCGCGGCGTCCCGATAGGCACCGACCTGCACCGCATAACGGCCCTCGGCGTTCGAGGTTTCGCGGGCGGCAACCTGAACCTCTTCCGGGCGACCGTAGCCCGGGACCGGTAGGCCATCGACGACGCGGGCCACCTTGTCGCGCAGCGCCGTCCGGTCTGCCTGCTGGATGCCGGTGCGGGCGGGCGGCACCGGCACCACGCCCGACCCGGCCGCGGCGACCTTGACCTCGTCGGCCTTGCTGGCGGTGCGCAGGATCTGTACCGGCTTGCGCGGCGGCGGGGCGACCACGGGGATGGTGCGCAGTTGCCGGGCCTTCGCGAACCCTTTGTCCAGCAGGGCCATGATGTGCTGATCGCGCGAGCGGGCGGTGCGGCCGCCGAACACCACGGCGATCAGCCGACGACCCTGGCGCACGACCGAGGCAGCCAGATTGAAGCCGGAGGCGCGGATATAGCCGGTCTTGATGCCGTCGGTTCCGCGGTATTCCTCCAGCAGGTTATTGTGGTTGCCGTAAGCCCGGCCGTTGTAGCTGAAGCGGGTCGTGGAGAAGTAGTGGTAGTATTCCGGGAAGTCGTAGATCAGCGCGCGCGAGAGGGTGGCCATGTCGCGCGCGGTCGACAGCTGATGGCGGTTCGGCAGGCCGGAGGCATTGCGGAAGGTCGTGCGCTTCATCCCAAGCGCCCGCGCCCGCTCGGTCATCATGCGGGCGAATTTCCACTCCGCACCGCCGAGCGCTTCCGCGAGCACCACTGCGGCATCATTCGCCGACTTGGTGACCAGTGCGAGCACCGCGTTCTGAACCGAGATCGTCTCGCCGGCGTGCAGGTACAGCTTGGATGGCGCCATGCCCTGGGCACGACGGCTGACCGGCAAGCGCTGATGCAGCGTCAGGCGCCCCTGGTCGAGGGCCTCGAATGTCATGTACAGCGTCATCATCTTGGTGAGTGACGCGGGGTAGTTGCGTGTATCCGCGTTTGCGGCGTACAGCACCGTGCCCGTATCTGCATCCATCACCAGGGCGGCGTAGCGGGCCTGCGCTTCGCCCGGTTGGGCAAGCACCACGCCTGCGACGACCACAACGCCGATCGCAGCCGCACTGTGACGTACACGCTTGGCCACCTGTCGGATGAGGTTCCGGATCACCACTCGCCCCCTTGACATCATCTATCCCGCACCCGCGCGAATCGGTGAAAGATTAAGTAAACCATGAGTCACTGTCCAGAATAATGACGTGCGGGTTTCCGAGACGTTAACTTCGATTGATTTGGCGTAAGCCTCTTTCCCACCGGTCAACAGAGCGAGATCACCGCGATGCATCGAAAAAATCCGGCGGATAAACCCGGGTCCCGTCAAGTCATGGCAGCCCTGGTGATTTGCCTGCTACCGCTTTTGGGCGCCGCATGCAGCTATTCGGGCGGGATCGAGAACCCGCTGACCCGCAAGGCAACCTGGTTCAGTTACTTGAACGGCGATGACGTACGGGACCGTTGCCGCGACTATCCGGATCGTTTCGAGGTCCGTCTGATCTACAACGGCAATTTCAAGCAGCAGGTGCGCACCTACGAGATCAACGGCGACGGCGCTGGCGGCGCCCGTGTCACGGCGCGCGCTATGCCGCAGGACGCCGGCAATCTGCTGAATTTCAAGCTTGAAGATCCGCTCGCCACCGGGCGCTGGGAAAAGACCACGACGACGCTCACCCCTGAGGAGCGCGCACGCCTGACCGAACGACTGGCCGACAGTGGCGTGTTCCAGCGGGTGCCCAGCGGGATCGATTTGAAATCCTGGGGCTCCTACTGGGTGTCGATCGCCTGCCGGGACGGTGAGCTGTCTTTCAATGCCTGGAGGAAAGGCGGCGACCGCTGGGACCAACAGAACCTGTGGGAGATCGTGAAGCCGCTGGATGACACCGGCGTCGCTTACTACACGCCCCATCCGGCGCGGTTCGAGGACAGTCCGACGATCACCAAATCGGCGGGCGACCGGCGCGCGGCGGATATCCATTTCCTGATGACGACAGGCGACAACGGCCTGATCGGGCTGCCATGACCGGTCCGGTGACCTACCGGCTTACTCTTCGCTGCGCCCGACCACGCTGATCCGGCCCGGCCCGGTGGCGGGCGGCAGCACGTCCTGCCAGGGCTGGTCGGGCAGCTTGGCGGTCAATTCGGTCAGGTGTCGGTTCCACCATTCCCGCTGCTCGCGCAACTGGTCGTGCTGAAAGTGATGGGTGCGCCAGGTCGGGTCGTCACTCGCCAGCGTCATCATGTCCATCGGGAAGCCGACGTCGGCCGAGCTGACCCGCGTGGAATCGAACGACAGGTAAGCCGCTTTGAGTGCGATCGCCATCGGCGTGTCATCCGCCAGCGTGCGGTCGAGGATCGGCTTGCCGTAGGCGACCGCACCGATCGACAGATAGGGGGTGCGCTCATTGACCTCGATCCAGTTGCCTTCTGGATACACCAGGAAGGCGGTCGGCCGCGGGTCCTCCGGCATCTGTCCGGCGATGATGGCGTGCAGATTGAAGCGCAGGTTCGAGCTCTCCAAGGCGCCCCGGTCTTCTTCCGCCGTTCGACGCAGGCAGCGGGCGTAGACATCGACCGCATCCAGTAGCTGCGGGAAGCCGTCCGCGTGCTGACGGCGCACGTCGCGGTCCAGGTAGGCCAGCGTCTTGTCGCGCAGCGAACGCAGCCCCGACGTCATGACGATGAACGGTCGGTCTTCCGCCCCGTGGAAGCTGGCCTTGGGCGCGGCGGAGACTTGGTTGCCGCTGGTGATGCGTCCGTCGGCCAGACATACCAGACCTTCCTGGACGCGGATCGCAAGGCAGTAGGTCATCGAAGCTTCCTTGGTAGCCAGACCGTTCAAGTGGGGCCGGGGACACGTGGCACCCGCTTGGCGAACCGCGAGAGTCCCATGCGCATGGTGGGGCGGCAAGCGCTCTCTTGCATAGAAGGGGCGATACCGCGTCGCGACCGGATAGGTGTATTGTGCACTGCACAAACGCCTCTTGACGAAGCAGCGGTCCTCCCCATATACCAGAGTGTGTTGCAGTGCAGCATAACTTCTGCAGCACAGCGAACACGCCGCGGACCGCAGCGACGCGGCAGCGCGGCAGCGCGGAAACGGCACAGAAATCGCCCCCGGCGCTAGGGAGCGCTGGTGGGCATCGAAAGGAGGCGATAGCCATGACCACCCAGAAGAAGAGCCAGGCCCAGGCCGCCCAGGACGTGTTCAAGCCCGTCGAGGATGCGGTCAACGCCGGCAAGGAGCAGATCGAGAGCGTCGTGAAGGCCAGCAACGAGGCTGCCACGAAGCAGTACGAGCAGGTCGTTTCGATGGCCAAGGAGCAGGCCGAGAAGGCGTCCAGCACCGCGTTCAAGAACTACGACGAGGCCAGCCAGCTGAATAAGGCCAACGTCGACGCGGTCGTGCAGGCCTCTTCGATCGCCGCCAAGGGCGTCGAGCAGATGAACCGCGAGTTCATGACCTTCGCCCAGCAGCGCATCGAGGCCAACATGAACCTGGCCAAGAAGATGTTCGGCGCGAAGACCCTGCGTGAGTTCTTCGACGCGCAGACCGACTTCGCCCGTCAGAACTTCGATACCTTCATGGCCGAGAGCGCCAAGATGACCGAGCTGTCGGTCAAGGTGTCGAACGAGGCGATGGAGCCGATCCAGAGCCAGACCAACAAGACGGTCGAGAAGGTCATGAAGTCCGCCGCGTAAACCGTACGTGGTTCAGGCACCGGGATGTCCGGTGCCGGCCTTTTCAAGGTCTGAGAGACAGCGGGGCCCGGGCAAACGCCTGGGCCCCGTTTTCGTGTGCGCAGGCCCGCAATGGGGGCTCAGCCGACCTCCTGCACCGCCTCGGCGAAGGCCTGCTCGAAGATGGTGCGCTGGTCTTCCGGGCCGACGGTGACGCGGATGCAGCGGTCGAGTGGGGGGACCCCCGGTTTACGGATGAAGACGCGGCGGTCCTGCAGCGCCTTTAGCAACCGGTCCCCGCGCGCGACCCCGCCGACTTCGATCGTCACGAAGTTGGTGAAGGAGGGCAGGGCGGTGAAACCGTGCCGGCGGGCGATCTCGGCATAGGCGCGCTTGCCGCGCTCGATCTCGTTCTTCAGGGCGTCGATATAGGCCTGGTCCTCCAGCGCGGCGCGGGCGGCGTGCTGGGCCACGCGGTTGACGCCGAAGTGGTTGCGGATCTTGTTCAGTCCGGTCACCGCGTCGGCGTGCGCGATCGCGTAGCCGACGCGCAGAGCCGCCAAACCGTAGATCTTGGAGAAGGTACGCAGCCGGATCAGGTTGGTGTCCGAAGGATCGACCGGCGGGTTGGTTCCCTCCGGCGCGAACTCGCTATAGGCCTCGTCCAATACCAGCAGCGTATCCGTGGGCAGGCGGCGGCGGAAGTCGGCTACCGCGTCGGCCGTATGGCGGGTGCCCATCGGATTGTCTGGGTTCGACAGGTAAACCAGCCGCGCGTCCACCGCCTGTGCCTTGGCGGCCAGCGCGTCCAGGTCCTCGTGGTCGTCGCGGTAGTCGACCAGGTGCAGCGTCCCGCCGAAGCCGTGCACATGGTAATTGAACGTGGGGTAGGCGCCGTTCGAGGTGACCACCGCACCGCCGGGCGGCACGGTCATGCGGACGACGTTGCCAAGCAGCTCGTCGATCCCCGCGCCCACCAGAACGTTGTCGGTGTTGATATCCCAATGCCGGGCGATCGCCTGGCGCAGCGTGACGGAAGTGGCGTCCGGATATTCCCAGCTGTCTTCAATGGCCGTTTGGATGGCATCGCGCGCCTTCGGGCTCGGTCCGAACGGGCTTTCGTTGGCGCCCAGCTTGGCGCGGAAGGTGAAGCCGCGCTCGCGCTCGATTTGCTCAGGGCCCACGAATGGCACGCTCGCGGGTAGATTGGCGACGATATCGGTGAACGGGATCTGGCTCATCTTGTTGTTTGACCTCCCCGGGTTGGCGAACCGCGCGGGAGGGTCGGGCAGGCGGGCGATAAAGTCAAAGTGATGCGTGCGATGCGTTCCACCTTGGGGATGCGCATGGCAAGGTGGGGCTATGACCCGAACCGTGTGCGCTCGCCGAGCCTCTCGCCCCCTGAGCTCTTTGCTGCTGAGTGGGGTGGCCGCCCTGCTGCTGACCGCCTGTACGACGTCGCAGCCGCCAGCCCCGTCGCCCGCCGCCAAGCCCGCGCCGCCGGCGCGCGAAGCTGAGCCCGATGTGCCGGATGGGCGGGATCTGGATGCCACCTCAGCGCCGGTGAAGCAGACGGCGGAACCGGAGGTCCGCCCGGCCCGCATGGGCCCGCCGCTGACCCACGAGGATGCGCAGGCGGCGCGCCAACTGATCCGCGCCCACGGCTTCGCGCCCCAGGATGTCGGCTTCCTGGTGACCGATCTACCCGGCCGGGAGCTGGCGGCGCACAACGCCCGGCAAGCGTTCATCCCGGCCTCCGTCGCGAAACTGCCGACGGCCGTGGCGGCGCTGGAGCTTCTGGGCGGCGATCACCGCTTCGATACCCGCATGACCGCCACCGCACAGCCCCGCGCGGGTCGATTGGACGGTGATCTGTGGTTGGTCGGGGGCGGCGATCCGCTGTTGGGCGCGGACGGCTTGGTGCATCTGTGCCGCGATCTGCACCGCGCGGGTGTGCGTCAGGTAATTGGAGATTTCTACTACGACACCACGCTTTATCAGGAGCGTCGGGCGATCCGCGACGATCAGCCGATGACCGCGGGCTACAACCCGGGCGTTTCGGCGCTGTCGATCAACTTCAACCGCCTGCCCGTACGCTGGGGCACCGGCGCGCCGAGCGATCCGGAGGCCTGGACCCTGCCGTCAGTCCCCTCGGTCTCCCTGTCGTTGCGCCGTCGGTCACCGCAGGGACAGGAATCTGGCGATTGGCTGCCCGATGGGAACGGCTGGCAACTGTCGACCGGCGCGCGCGGTTACGGACAGGACTCGCTGCCGCTGAAACACCCCGCGCAGGTCGCGGCAGAGGCGACACGGCAGGTTTGCCAGCGGATGGGGGTGAAGCTGCCGGCGCCCGAACCGGGGACGGCGCCGTCGGAGGCGCGCGCGCTGGCTGAACACCCGAGCCCGCCATTGCACGAGGCGGTGCGTTCGATGCTGCGCTACTCCAACAACCTGGTGGCCGAGTTGATCGGGCTTGCCGCCGGTCGGCAGTTGACCGGCCAGCCGCTTGGGTCGTCGCAGTCGGCGATCGCCGTGGGGCAGTGGTATGCGCGCACCCTGCCACAGACCGACTGGGCACGTTTCGATCCCGGGAACCATTCCGGGCTCAACGCGGCGGGCCGGGTGACGCCGGCGGAGCTGGCCGCGATCCTGCGGTTCGCGCATGACAGGCGGTATGGCCAGGCCCAACGCACCCTGATGGAGTTGCTGCCGACGGTGGGTCTGGATGGCGGCCTGGGACGGCGGCTGCAAACCCCGGATACCGCGTTTGCCGTGTTCGCCAAGACCGGCACGATGAACTTCGTCAGCGGTCTGGCCGGCTACTTGCCGACGCAAACGGGACGGGCGCGGATGTTCGCGATCTTTGTCAACGACAAGCCATTGCGCCGGGCTTACGACGCGAATCCCCGCGCCGCCGTTTGGGGGCGCCAGGCCGGCGACTGGCGGAACCGGGCGAAGGACCTCGAGGCCGCGCTGGTGCGCCTCTGGACCGATCCGACGCGACGGCGCGAGGCGGTGCCCACGGCCATGTTGCAGCGCAGCGAATAGAGCTTGATCCTGGGCGGCCCTCTCGGTCAGGATCGCGCCCGCGCGGGGCCGGGGCCGCGTTGATGTTGATCCGGTCGGGGCGGGTTGCATGCGGCCGCGCGCGTTCCGACATGGCAGCCAGCAACGAACGGGCCGATCCCGTCCGTTTTCAGATTCAGGCTCATCCGCGAGACCGCCAAAGGGAGGCACTAGTGAACATCGATAAGATCAGCGTCGGCAAGAACCCGCCATGGCAGGTCAATGCCATCATCGAGGTGCCGATGAATTCGGACCCGGTGAAGTACGAGCTGGACAAGGACTCCGGTGCGCTGGTCGTCGACCGCTTCCTGCACACGGCGATGTACTATCCGTGCAACTACGGGTTCATCCCGCACACGCTGTCGGATGACGGCGACCCGATCGACGTGCTGGTGGTTAACCGTCAGCCGGTCCAGCCGGGCTCCGTCATGGCGATCCGTCCGATCGGCGTCCTGGTGATGTCCGACGAAGCTGGCGAGGACGAGAAGCTGCTTGCCGCGCCGGTCGACAAGCTCGATCCCTATTTCTCCGAGGTGAAGTCCTACAAGGACATGCCGCAGGCTTACCTCGACCAGATCGCGCACTTCTTCCAGCACTACAAGGATCTGGAGAAGGAGAAGTGGGTCAAGATCGAGCGCTGGGGCGAGGCGGATGAGGCCGCCAAGATGATCGAGGCGGCGATCCAGCGCGCGCAAGGTAAGGCCGCGGAGTAGTCGCGCCGGCGCTTGGCGCCCAGATCAGAGAACGCGGACGGGCCGGCGGAGTTCTGCCGGCCCGTTTTCGTCTGCGTCGTTCGACCTCGACCGATCAGCGGCGTATGGTGACAGGCCTACCTTTCCTTTCCGCATTGCGTCTGGCCTGACGCTGACCGGGGCTCGCTCCGAAACCACCGACTGCCCACCCCAACGCGAACGCACGGCCTCGATGACCCAATTCTCCGACGACAGCGGCGGCGACAACGGCTTCCGCAAGCCGATCAAGGCTTACGCCAATCTCGATTTCCTGCAGAGCAAGGATGCCCGCCAGTTGCGTATCCTGGCGGAGTATCTGGAGCCGGAAAGCCGGTTCGAGCATTACAAGATCGACGACACGATCGTTTTCATGGGCTCCGCACGGCTGAAGCCGCGCGACGTCGCCGAGGAAATCCTGCACAAGGCGGAGGCCGGCGAGGGCGACGTGCCGCTCGCCAAGGCGCGCCACGACCTGTGGATGTCGAAGTATTACGAGGACGCGCGCGAGCTCGCCCGGCGGCTGACCGAATGGTCGAAGGAGCTGGACGAGACCGACCGGCGCTTCGTCGTCTGCACCGGCGGTGGCCCCGGTGTGATGGAGGCTGCCAACCGCGGCGCCAGCGAGGCGCGCGGCATGAACATCGGCCTGTCGATCACCCTGCCGCTGGAGCAGCACGAGAACCCCTACGTCACCCGCGAGTTGGGCTTCGAATTCCACTACTTCTTCATGCGGAAGTTCTGGTTCACCTATCTCGCCAAGGCGGTGATCTTCTTCCCTGGCGGTTTCGGTACGCTGGACGAACTGTTCGAGATCCTGACCCTGCTGCAGACGCAGAAGGTCAAGAAGCGCATGCCGATCGTGCTGTTCGGCTCCGATTTCTGGCGTGAGACGATCAATTTCGACGCGCTGGTCAAATACGGTACCATCAACGAGGCGGACAAGAATCTCTTCACGATCACCGATGATCTGGACGAGGCGTACGAGATCATCACCCGCGAACTGCGGGAATACGGCCTGAAGGAACCGGGCGCGCACCTTTAACGCCAATCATGCACGGGGCTAGCGATGGCACGGATCGAGCCGACCGCCGATGACCGGCGTTTCATGCAGGAGGCGATCGCCGAGGCGCACGCCGGCTACGACGAGGGCGGTGTGCCGGTCGGCGCGGTGCTGGTCCGCGATGGTCAGGTGCTGGCGCGTGGGCGTAATCGCCTGCAGCAAGAGGGCAACCCGATCCTGCACGGGGAGACCGACTGTCTCCGGCAGTTCGGCCGCGGCGGCGAGTTCGCCGGTACGACGCTGTACACCACGCTCAGTCCCTGTGCGATGTGCGCGGGCGCGATCATCCTGTTCGGCATTCCGCGCGTGATCGTCGGCGAGAACCGCAATTTCGCGGGCGAAATGGACTGGCTGCTGGATCGCGGGGTCGAGGTCGGCCTGCTCGACGATCCGGACCTCGCCGACTTCTTCGCCCGCTTCGTCGCCGAGCGCCCACACCAGTGGGGCGAGGACATCAAGGGCTACGAGCAGGGCGAGAGCGTCTGAGGACGGCCTGCGCCTCTACGACACCACCCGCAGGCGCGCCTTCTTCTCGAACACTTCGAGCGCGCCCTTGAGGGTGCCGGATCGCTTCAGGCGTTGCGGCCCCTGCCAGACCTCGTAGATCTGTCCCTGCGGCTTTTTGGCGATCGAGAACATCGGGCGTTCCATCGTGTGCCGGAACACCGAGAAGAGGGCGATGCCCTTCTTGTGATCGATCGCGTAATCGCGCCAGTCGCCGTTCGCCACGTGCGTGGAATAGAGGTTCAGGAGCTGCTGCAGTTCGGCGCGTGTCCAGAAGACCTGCTGTTGGCTCTTGGCCCCGCTTCCCTGGCTCATCGCGCGCGGTTCCCCTTTGTCCTCGCGGGTGGCTGGCGTGCGGCACGTGGGGCGCGCACGCACCCTTGGAGCTTGGCTGTTATGCGAGTGTCATCCGAAACCGTCCGCGTCGTCTAGGGGGCTAAGCGCGCGGCGACTTGATTAGCCGATCGTTGGCCCGCATCTACAGGAGGCAGTAGCAACCTTGAACGATCACGCTAGCGAGGAGCACCCGCCATGGCCGCGATGGAGACGCCGGTTTGCGAGTTCGGCTGGAAGCCGGCCGACTTCGCGCTCAAGGGCACGGACGGCAAGACCTATACGCTGGCCGACGCGGCCGGACCGAACGGCCTGTTGGTCGTGTTCATCTGCAACCACTGCCCCTATGTGCGCGCGGTGATCGACCGCTTGGTCGACGACGTGACGCAGCTTCAGGATAAAGGGATTGGTGCGATCGCGATCATGCCGAACGACACGGAAACCTATCCGGACGACTCGTTCGACAAGATGCAGGCCTTCGCCAAGCAGCACGGCTTCACCTTCCCCTACGTCATCGACGAGACGCAGGAGGTCGCCAAGGCCTATGGCGCGGTCTGCACGCCGGACTTCTTCGGCTTCAACGCGGATCTGGAACTACAGTATCGTGGCCGCCTGGATGAATCCCGGAAGGAGGCCGCGCCGAATGCCAAGCGCGAGCTGCTGGAAGCGATGACCCAGGTCGCCGAAACCGGTCAAGGCCCGCGCGAGCAGGTCCCCTCCATGGGCTGCTCGATCAAGTGGAAGTCGGCGGCATAATGATGGCCGCCTGACATCCCTCGGAGGCGTGGACACGAAAAAGGGGAGGCCGGTTGGCCTCCCCTTTTCAATTCCGGGCTGGATCGGGTGGACCCGCGGGCGTGAGTTACGCCGCGTTCTGCACCTCGATGCCCTTCTGCTGCAGGGTGTCCTGCAGCTCGCCGGTCTGGAACATCTCGCGGACGATGTCGCAGCCGCCCAGGAACTCGCCCTTGACGTAGAGCTGCGGGATCGTCGGCCAGTTGGAGAACTCCTTGATGCCTTCGCGCAGGCCCGGATCCTCCAGCACGTTCACCCCGTGGTAGGTGACGCCCAGGTGATTGAGCACCTGCACCACTGCGGCGGAGAAGCCGCACTGCGGGAAGGTCGGCGTCCCCTTCATGTAGACGGTGACGTCGTTGTCGGAGATTTCCTGCTGGATGCGGTCGTGGACGGATTGGTCGGCCATGGTGGCTTTCCCCTCGGTACCTATCAGGTTCGGTTCGTTGAGCGCGGTTAAGCGTAGCGGCGCTTAGCTCTTCGGCGTCGATGTCTGCACGGCGAGCGCGTGCAGCTCACCGCCCATTTTGCCTTGCAAGGCTTGGTAGACCATCTGGTGCTGCTGCACCCGGTTCTTGCCCTCGAATTCCTTCGAGACGACATAGACCGCATAGTGGTCGCCGTCACCGGCCAGGTCCTCGACCGAGACCTGCGCGTCCGGGATGCCCTCGCGGATCATCGACTCGAGGTCATGTGCATGGATTGGCATGGGGGCGGCTCTCCGGGTTTGTTGTCTCTTGTGTGTTCTGGCCTGGCTGTTTCGATGCGCGCGGGCGGGGCGTGCGCTCAGTCAGCCGCCGACATGAAGGTCGGCAGCCAGCTTTCATGCGCTGCCCGCACCTGTTCGACGGATATGGACGGGCCATCCGCCACTTTCAACGCGCGCCCGCCCGTGCGTCCGATCGCGTAGGCGGGCACCTGTGCCGCCTGCGCAGCCTGCAGGATAGCGCCCGCCTGCGGTGCGGTCACCAGGTAGCGCGCTTGGTCCTCGCCGAACAACCAGGCATGCAGGGCGATCTCCTCGGGCGGTTCGAGTGTTGCGCCCAGATCGCCGGCCATCGCCATTTCCGCCAGCGCCACGAACAGTCCGCCATCCGACAGGTCGTGGCAGGCGGTGACCTTGCCGCTGCGGATCAGGTCGCGGACGAAATCGCCATTGCGCCGCTCGGCGTCCAGATCGACCGGCGGCGGCGGCCCGTCCTCCCGGCCGCACAGTTCGCGCAGGTAGAGCGACTGGCCCAAATGGCCGTGTGTTTCGCCGATCAGGATGATCGCCTCGTCGCCCGCCTTGAAACCGATCGTCGCCATCGCCGACAGCTCATCGAGCAGGCCGACGCCGCCGATCGCGGGGGTGGGCAGGATCGCGGTCTCGCCGGTCTCGTTGTAGAGCGAGACGTTGCCCGAGACGACCGGCGTGTCGAGCGCCTGGCAGGCCTCGCCCATGCCCTGGCAGGAGCCGACGAACTGACCCATCACCAAGGGCTTTTCGGGGTTGCCGAAATTCATGTTGTCGGTCACCGCCAACGGCTTGGCACCGGTTGCGGTGATGTTGCGGTAGGCCTCCGCGACCGCTTGGCGTCCCCCCTGGATCGGATCGGCCAGCACATAGCGCGGCGTGCAGTCGACCGTGACCGCGAGTGCCTTGTCGGTGCCGTGAACGCGCACCACGCCGGCGTCGCCGCCTGGGCGCTGCACGGTATCGGCGCCGACCATGTGATCGTACTGCTCCCACACCCAGCGGCGCGAGCAGAGGTCGGGGCTGGCGATCAGCGTCTCGAGCGCGCGGGTCGCGTCGTGCGCCGGCACGTCGGTCGCGTCGACCTCGGCCTGCGCGGGCGTGGGCTCCCAGGGGCGGTCGTACTCCGGGGCGGCTTCCGCCAGCGGGTCGATCGGCAGGTCGCAGACCTGCTCGCCGCCTTTCTGGATCACCATCCGCCCGGTGTCGGTCAGCTCGCCGACCACCGCGAAATCCAGGTCCCACTTGTCGAAGATCGCCTTGGCCTCGGCTTCGCGGCCGGGCTTGAGCACCATCAGCATGCGCTCCTGGCTTTCGGAGAGCATGATCTCGTAGGCGCTCATTCCGTCCTCGCGCACCGGGACATGGTCCAGGTTCAGCGCGACCCCGCTGCCGCCCTTGGACGCCATCTCGAACGAACTCGAGGTCAGGCCGGCCGCGCCCATGTCCTGGATGCCGATCACCGCGTCGGTCGCCATCAGTTCCAGGCAGGCCTCGATCAGCAGCTTCTCGGTGAAGGGGTCGCCGACCTGCACGGTCGGGCGCTTTTCCTCGCTGTCCGCGTCGAACGAGGCGGAGGCCATGGTCGCGCCATGGATGCCGTCGCGCCCGGTTTTGGAGCCGACGTAGACCACCGGGTTTCCGGCGCCATGCGCCTTGGCGTAGAAGATCCGGTCCGCTTCCGCGAGGCCCACGGTCATCGCGTTGACCAGGATGTTGCCGTTATAGGCCGGGTGGAAGTTCACCTCGCCGGCGACCGTGGGCACGCCCACGCAGTTGCCGTAGCCACCGATGCCCGCGACCACGCCGGAGACCAGATGGCGCGTCTTGGGATGCTGCGGATCGCCGAAGCGCAGGGCGTTCAGGTTGGCGATCGGGCGCGCGCCCATCGTGAAGACGTCGCGCAGGATGCCGCCCACGCCGGTCGCCGCGCCCTGATACGGCTCGATGAAGGAGGGGTGGTTGTGGCTCTCCATCTTGAACACGGCGGCCTGGCCGTCGCCGATGTCGACCACTCCGGCGTTCTCGCCCGGGCCCTGGATCACCTGCGGGCCTTCCGTCGGCAGTGTCTTCAGCCACTTCTTCGACGACTTGTAGGAGCAGTGCTCGCTCCACATCACGGAGAAGATGCCGAGTTCCACCAGGTTCGGCGTGCGGCCCAGGATCTCCTGGACGCGGGCATATTCCTCCGCATTCAGGCCGTGCTCGGCGACCAGGGCGTCGGTGATTTCCGGGTTCGGTTCGCTCACGACAGCGCCTCCACCAGGCCGTCGAACATCGCGGCCCCGTCGTTTCCGCCGAGTGCGGGGTCGGCCAGGCGTTCGGGGTGGGGCATCATACCCAGGACGTTGCGCTGTTTGTTGTAGATACCGGCAATGTTGGCGACCGACCCGTTCGGGTTGGCTTCCGGCGTCACCTGGCCCTTGGTGTCGCAATACCGGAAGGCGATCCGCTCCTCGTCCTCCAGGCGCTTCCGGCCGGACTCGTCGATGAAGTAGTTTCCGTCGCCGTGGGCGATCGGGAACACGACACGTTGGTCGCTGTGGTAGTGCCGGGTGAACACGCTCTCGTTGCTCTGCACCGTCAAGCCGACGTCCTTGCAGATGTACTTCAGCGATTCGTTGCGCAGCAGCCCGCCCGGCAGCAGGCCGGATTCGATCAGCACCTGAAAGCCGTTGCAGATGCCCAGCACCGCCGTGCCCTTCTCCGCGCGCGCCTTGACGTCGCGCAGCACCGGGGAGTGCGCGGCGATCGCCCCGGAACGCAGATAGTCGCCGTAGGAAAAGCCGCCGGGCAGGACGATCAGGTCGACGTCGGGGAGGACGCTGTCCTTGTGCCAGACCATGAGCGGGCGCTGACCGGAAGCGCGTTCGAGGGCAACCGCGACATCGCGGTCGCAGTTGGAACCGGGGAAGACGATGACAGCGGCCTGCATCTTGGGGCTAGCCGATCTCGATGTCGTAGTTTTCGATCACGGTGTTGGCGAGCAGCTGCTGGCACATCGCCTCCACCCGCTCGCGTGCGTGCGTCTGGTCGGTATCGGTCAGTTCCAGCTCGAACACCTTGCCGGTACGTACGCCCTCGACGCCGTCGAAGTCGAGCTGGCTGAGCGCGTGTTGGATCGCTTTGCCCTGGGGGTCCAGGACGCCGGTCTTGAGGGTGACGTGGACGCGGGCTTTCACGGCGCGAACGGGCTCCGGTTCGTGGTCAGGCGAGGTGGCGGGCGGACGCGATAACGCCGGCAACCTAGCCCGCGGGCGCCTGACTTTACAAGCGCGGGGCGATGACCGAGAAGGGCCGGGCGGATGTGCGCCCGCTTTCGGCGCACGCCGATCTGCCGCGTACCCTTGGCCGTTCGGGAGGCGTCCGGACCGTGAACGTCGTATTCCTCGTCCTCGTACTGGTGGCCTTCGTCGTTGCCGCCGTCCGTCAGATCGGCTGGACCCCGCCGGCGGGGGCGGAAGAGCCGACCTCGCCGATGGAGCAGTTGGGCCTGGGCGTGGTCGACGCGGCCGAAGGCTCGGTCACGCTGGCCCTCGGGCTGGTCGGTGTGATGGCGCTGTTCCTCGGCCTGATGAAGGTCGCGGAGGCCGGCGGCCTGCTGCGCGTCGTCGCCAAGGCGCTCAGGCCCGTGATGGTGCGTCTGTTTCCGGAAGTGCCGGCGAACCATCCGGCGATGGGCGCGATGATCCTGAACCTCTCGGCCAACGTGCTGGGGCTGGGTAACGCGGCCACGCCGTTCGGTATCCGCGCGATGCAGCAGCTGGACACGATCAATCCGCACAAGGGCACGGCCAGCAACGCCATGGTGCTGTTCCTGGCGATGAACACCTCCTCGGTGACGCTACTGCCCACCGGCGTGATCGCGTTGCGGGCGGCAGCCGGGTCGGACGATCCCGCCGGCATCGTGCCGACCACGCTGTTCGCGACCATCTGCTCTACGGCTGTGGCGATCACCACGGCGAAGTTGCTGCAGCGCTTCTGGTCCTACCCGAAGCCGGCTGTGGACGAGCCCGCCGCCGGCTGGGCGGAAGTGCACGACCGGCCGGAAGAGCAGCCGCACCAGTCCGACGATCCCAGCCAGCCGGCGGCCGACGACGAGACATCCGAGGAGGTGTGGGACACCGAGCTGCCGGACGCGGCGAGCGAGGCCTATCCCGGGTGGGTGTCCGCGCTGGTGTTCGCGGTCGTGGCCGCGTTGATCCCGCTGACGGTCGTCTACGGCAAGACGATCGCGCCCTGGATCATCCCCGGGTTGATCGTGCTGCTGCTGGGCTATGGCGCGCTCAACCGCGTGCGGGTCTACGAGGTGTTCGTCGAAGGCGCGCGCGACGGTTTCCAGGTGGCGCTTCGGATTATCCCGTATCTGGTGGCGATCCTGGTCGCGGTCGGCATGCTGCGCGACTCGGGCGCGCTTGCGTTGTTGATCGATCCGCTGAGCCAGGTCACGCGCCTGTTCGGCCTGCCGGGTGAAGCCTTACCGATGGCGATCCTGCGTCCACTGTCGGGGTCCGGTGCTTACGGCGTGCTTGCCTCGATTATCCAGGACCCGGCGATCGGGCCGGACAGTTACACCGGCTATCTGGTTTCGACTTTCCAGGGATCGACCGAAACGACCTTCTACGTCCTCGCGGTCTATTTCGGGGCGGTGCAGATCCGGCGCATCCGCCACGCGCTGGCCGCCGCCTTGACGGCGGACATCGCTGGCATCCTCGCGGCGGTGGCGATCGTCGCCTATCTTTACGGCTAGGCGGTATTTCCACCTCTGAGTGAGCCGGCATGATGTCCGACAATCCGATCCAGCCCGCCACGACAACCACCGCCGACGGCAAGCCGCGTCAGGTCGGCGTAGAGATCGAGTTCGCCGGTCTGGAGTGCCGGCCCGCGGCGCGGATCGTGGCCGAGGTGACCGGTGGCAAGCTGCAGGAGGTTGACCGCTATCGCTACCTGATCGAGGAGACCGGGCAGGGCACCTACGTCGTCGAACTGGACACGCAGTATGTCCACCCCGAGGAAGGCGGGAAGGCCGAGGAACGCGTCAAGCTGGAGAGCGAACGCCTGGGCCGCGCGCTGGAAGAGGGGTTGCGCACCGCGATCGGTGAGGTGACGCGCATGTACCTGCCGGTCGAGCTGGTCTGTCCGCCGGTCGAGATCGCGGAGCTTGCCCGGCTGGACGAGATGACCCGGCGCCTGCGCCGCGCCGGTGCGCTGGGTACGCGGGAGTCGGTGGTTTACGCCTTCGGGCTGCAGTTGAATTTGGACCTGCCGGCGATGGATGCCGGCACGATCCTGCGCTACCTGCGCGCCTATCTGTTGTGCGCGGACTGGCTGCGCCGGGATATCGGCATCGACCTGACCCGTCGGGTGCTGCCGTTTATCCAGCCCTATCCCAAAACCTACATTCAGCGCGTGCTCGCACCCGGTTACGAGCCGAACCTGGGGCAACTGATCGACGATTACCTCGTCTACAACCCCAGCCGGAACCGCGACCTGGACCTGCTGCCGCTGTTCACCTTCCTGGCGCCGCAGAAGGTGCGGGCGGCGGTCGACGATCCCCGCCTGAAGGCACGCCCGGCGCTGCACTATCGCTTGCCGGACAGTCGGATCGATGATCCCGATTGGGGGATCGTGCAGGAATGGAACCGTTGGGCCCGCACGGTGGAGGCGCTGGCCGAGGACCCCGATCGGCTGCAGGCGATGGCACAGTCTTACCGGCGCTACCTTGAAGACGCCTGGTTCCCCGACTGGGCGGAAGCTGCGGACGCTTGGCTCAAGTGATGAGCGCACGGCCGCTCGTGGGGGTCACCGCCTCC
Organism: Rhodovibrio salinarum DSM 9154; assembly: GCF_000515255.1. Classification (NCBI taxonomy): domain Bacteria; kingdom Pseudomonadati; phylum Pseudomonadota; class Alphaproteobacteria; order Rhodospirillales; family Rhodovibrionaceae; genus Rhodovibrio; species Rhodovibrio salinarum. The sequence continues at coordinate 1,624,872 of NZ_KI911559.1, forward strand.
GCCCGGGGCGGACGCTGGATGTGGTGGGCGAACCGCATAGCCATCTGGCGCGCCGGCGGGCAGGCCCGGCGAATCACCGTCGACGATCCCGGTCCGCCGGACGATATCGACGCGCTGCTGGTGGGCGGCGGCGACGACATCGACGCCGAGCTGTACGGCCTGGACCTGCGTCTGGGCCTGCGCATCGACAAGGAGCGCGACCGCCTGGAACTGGACCGGCTGGAGCGCGCGCATGCCCGGGGGCTGCCGGTCCTGGGCGTCTGCCGGGGCGCGCAGATCCTGAACGTCTTCCGCGGCGGCACGCTGCACCCGGACATCTACGAGGCTTACGGCCGCTTGCCGCCGCAGCGCACGGTGCTGCCGCGCAAGCGCATCACCATTGTCGAGGACAGTCGGCTCTACCGCGTGATGGGGCTGCGCCGCTGCCGGGTCAACTCGCTGCACCACCAGTCGATCGACAAGCTGGGCCAGGACCTCCGGGCGGTCGCCCGCGACAAGTACCGAATCGTTCAGGGCATCGACTGCGAGAGCGGCCAGTTCGTGCTGGGCGTGCAGTGGCATCCCGAGTTCGTGCCCCTGAATAGCCACCACCAGGCGCTCTACAAGGCGCTTGTGCGATCGGCTTGAGGTGCGATGGCGGCCGGGACGCTCAGGCCCGGCCAGCACACGGTTGGCTCTCCCGAAACGGTGAGAGGCTCGGGAAGGGCTTCTGGTGAAATGGAAGGGCGGTCAGACCCCTTTCCCAGTTGAGCGTGCGTTTCTATAACGCTGTCCATGAGTGAGCAGATGTATTTCACGCCGACCTGGATTGGTGGTCCGCACGCCACCCCGGACTCCGCGCTGCCGCTAGCGGGTGGGAACTTGTCCTTCGGCGCATGCGAGGTGGCGCGGCGCGATCCGGCGACTCCCGGGGCGGTCAAGCGGGAGGTGCTGACGATCCCGGAGTTGGCGGGCATTGATGGCGCGCGCGACTGGTTGCACGCGCTTTCCAGCCCGCGCGCGGAGATCGCAGGGCTTCGTTTCGACCAGCCGCGGGTGATGGGCGTAATCAACTGCACGCCCGACAGTTTCTCCGATGGCGGCGAGCGGTTCGACGCCGACAAGGCGGTCGCCGATGGCCTGGCGATGTGGCAGGCGGGCGCCACGCTCCTGGACGTCGGCGGCGAATCCACACGACCCGGCGCGGAGCCGGTCCCGGTGGAGGAAGAACTGCGCCGTATCCGTCCGGTGGTCGAGCGGCTGGCGGCGGAAGGTTGCCGCATCTCGATCGATACGCGCAACGCGCCCGTCATGCGCGAGGCAGTTCGGCTGGGGGCGGCGATCGTCAACGACGTCAGCGGCCTGACCCACGATCCTGACGCGATGACGACTGTGGCCGAACTCGATGTGCCGGTGGTCCTGATGCACATCCGGGGCACGCCGCAGACGATGCAGCGCCGCCCGAGCTACGACGACGCCACGCTGGACGTTTATGACGAGCTGAAGGCCCGCGTCGACGCCTGCCTGAAGGCTGGGATCGGGCTGGAGCAGATCATCGTCGATCCCGGGATCGGATTCGGCAAGACGGTCCAGCACAATCTGGAACTTCTGAACCGGGCGGCGCTGTTCCAGGGGATGGGCTGCCCGGTGCTGCTCGGCATCTCGCGCAAGTCGACGATCGGCAAGCTGTCCGGCGGCGCGCCAGCGGGCCGGGAGCGGCTGCCGGGCTCGCTCGCCGCCGCGCTGATGGGCGCGGCACGCGGGGTGCAGGTGATCCGCGTGCACGACGTGCCGGAGACGTTGCAGGCGCTCGCCGTCTGGCAGGCGGGCGAGCTGGTGCGGGCACCGGAAGGCGTTTGATGCTTCGTGCCCGTGATCTTTGCCTGCTGGTAAGCCTGTCTTAATCTAAGACCGGAAGATACTGACGCGGTTCAAGCGCGGACGCGGGATCGCACCACGAGAAGAGGATACACCATGACCCGCGAGCTTTTCGGCACCGACGGTATCCGCGGCACCGCCAACTGCCATCCGGTCACGGCGGAAACCGCGATGGCCGTGGCGATGGCGGCCGGAGAGCAGTTTCGGCGCGGCGACCACCGGCATCTGGTGGTGATCGGCAAGGATACGCGGCTGTCCGGCTACCTGCTGGAGCCAGCGCTCACGGCCGGATTCGTCGCCGCGGGCATGGACGTGGTGCTGACCGGTCCGATCCCCACCCCGGCGGTGGGCATGCTGACGCACTCGCTACGAGCCGATCTGGGCGTGGTCATCTCGGCTTCCCACAATCCGTATGCGGATAACGGCATCAAGCTGTTCGGTCCGGATGGCTTCAAGCTGTCCGACGCGGTTGAGGCGGCGATCGAGCGGCGCGTGCAGCAGGGCATGCAGCACAGCCGGGCCGCACCGGATCAACTGGGCCGGGCCCGTCGCCTGGACGATGCCGACGGACGCTATATCGAGTTCGTCAAAAGCACCTTCCCGCGTCGACTGCGTCTGGATGGTCTGAAGATCGTGGTCGATTGCGCCCACGGCGCGGCCTACAAGGTGGCGCCCCGGGTGTTCTACGAGTTGGGCGCCGAAGTTGTGCCGATCGCCTGCGATCCGGACGGCTTCAACATCAACGACTGCTGCGGTGCGACCGCGCCGACGGCGATGCAGGAAGCTGTCGTCGCGCATGGCGCACACATCGGCTTGGCGCTGGACGGCGACGCGGACCGCTTGATCGTGGCCGACGAGAACGGTCGGCTGATCGACGGCGATCAGTTGATGGCGCTCGTGGTCGGGTTCATGCAGGACGAGGGCGCGCTGTCCGGCGGCGGTCTGGTCGCCACGGTGATGTCCAACCTGGGCCTGGAACGCCATCTGAAGGCGCGTGGATTGGAGCTGATCCGTACCCCGGTCGGCGACCGCTACGTGGTCGAACGGATGCGGCGCGACGGCTACAACGTCGGCGGCGAGCAGTCCGGTCATATCGTGCTGTCGGATTACACGACCACCGGCGACGGTCTGATTGCCGCCCTGCAGGTGCTGGCCGTGCTGGTCGAGACCCAGCAGGCGGCAAGCCGGGCGCTCAACGTCTTCCAGCCGGTACCGCAGAAGCTGACGAGCGTGCGTGTCGCCGATCGCACCGTGCTGGACGACGCGCGGGCGCAGGATGCGATCCAGGCGACCGAGCGCGCGCTGGCCGATCAGGGGCGCCTGGTGATCCGCGCGTCCGGCACCGAGCCCAAAATCCGCGTGATGGCGGAAGCTGACGATGCAGAGCTGGTCGACCGCCAGGTCGATGGTCTGGCGCGGCGGATCAAGGAAATCGCGGAAGACCGGGCGCACCAGAGCAAACGCTCCAGCGCCGCGGAATAGCGCGTGCAAATCAGCGCAAAGGGGATGTCATGCCAGAGCGGATGCAGGGGCGCGTACTGATCGTCGCCGGGTCGGATTCTGGCGGTGGTGCCGGAATCCAGGCGGACATCAAGACGGTGACCGCCCTGGGCGGTTACGCCATGACAGCCATTACGGCGCTGACCGCGCAGACGACCGAAGGTCTCTACGGGGTGGAGGGGGTCGACCCCGCATTCATTCAGCAGCAGATGCGCGTCACGCTGGATGACCTGGGCGCGGACTGCATCAAGACCGGCATGCTGCACAGCATCGAGGTGATCGAGGCGGTGGCCGAGGTGCTGGCCGAGGTGCCCGACATTCCGGTGGTGGTCGATCCCGTGATGGTCGCGCAGAGCGGGGCCAACCTGCTGGAGCCGGATGCCGTGCGTAGCCTGCTGCGCAGTCTGTTGCCGCACGCCACGCTGCTGACTCCGAACCTGCCGGAAGCCGAGCGGCTCACCGGCATGGAGGTCTCGGACATCGATGCGGCCCAGCACACTGCGCACGCGCTGCTGACGCTGGGCGTTCCGGCGGCTTTGGTGAAAGGCGGCCACCTGACCGGCGACGCGTTGATCGACCTGCTGGCGACCGAGGCGGAGCTGGAGCACTTTACCGATCCGCGCATCCCGACCGACCAGACCCACGGCACCGGCTGTACGCTCGCCAGTGCGGTCGCCACCGGCCTAGCGCAGGGGCACGACCTGCGTTCGGCCGTCGTCCGGGCGCGCGCCTATCTGCGCGGCGCACTCGCCCATGCCCCCGGGGTCGGCCGCGGCCAGGGCCCGGTCAATCACGCTTGGGCGATTCCCCGGTTCGACGGGTAAGAGGCGCCGCGCGGTCGGTGGAACCTACGTCACCTGGGATTCTGCCGGCGGGTGCCTTTAAGTGACGAGAAGGTGATGGGCAGCGTCGATATTCGTGACGGCCGAGCAAGCGACGCCGCTAGGATCGACAGGCTCTATCCGGATGCCTTCCCCGACGAAGAGTTACGCCCCGTGGTTCGAGCCCTGGAACGGGACACAGCTTGGCTTGGGCTGAAGAGTTGGGCGCGGTTACAGTGACGTCTCGGCGGGCTTGTCAGGCGTAGCGGTCACGGCATCCGGCGCTATTTGAGTTGGCTATCCTTACTTCCCCGACGATTGATTCCGCCGCCCGGCACCGAACGGCGGTCGATCGCCTCCTGACACGCCACACAGGTGGTCACGCCCGGCAGCGCCTCGCGCCGAACCGCGGGAATCTCCTCGTCACACTCGACGCAATAGAGTTCCCCGGGCCCGTCAGGCAACTGCGCCCGCGCGCTCGTCACCGCATCGGCGATGCTGTCGTCGATCTGATCCTGCACCGCCCCATCGCGGGTCCAGCCACCAGCCATACTCTTCGCCCGATCTTCGTTGCACTCTGTAATAAGTATGGAGCGATGCACGGCGTGTTCCAAGGGTGGGTGGGTGTTGCCACGGCAACGAGTCCGGGTTAACGGGCGGCAGAGGTGAGGATCTTCTGGAGGTAGTCGGTATTCCAGCCGGCGATTTTCCGGGCGGTTTTCAGGGAGTTTTTGTCTTTGCCGCGTCGCAGGATGTTGAAGGCGAAGCGCCTGACCAGCGCCATGTTCTTGGCGCCGTGCCCGCGGCGCAGGCGCGAGAGGTCCTCCTTGAAGGTCACGTCGAGCACCCAGTGCAGACTCTCGATCCCCCAGTGGCCGCGGATCGCCTGGGCGGCGCGCTCGGGGGTGAGTTTGGCAGAGGAGAGGTAGTACCGGATCTGCTCGCTGACGTGGCCGGCCTTCTCGCTGCGAGTGGTCGTCTGGATCAGGCAGGCCAGGCCGGGAAACCGCGGTTCGCCGGGATAGCGCCGGTTGCCGCCGAGCCACGCGATATCATGGCAGACCCGGTAGGTCCGGGTTTCCAGCCGGCCATGGTCCTTGTCGACGACCTCCAGACTGGGCAGCCCGGCGCTGGCGGGGTCGGTGAAGAAGAGGTCGGCCTCCGCGTGTAGGCTGGGCTGGTTGGCCTTGAGCGCGACGACGTAATCCGCTCCGGCCTCCTGGATCGCGGCGGCGACCGCGGGCGTGGCGCCGATCGCGTCCACAGTGACCAAAGCGCCGTTGACCGGCAGGCGCCCCAAAATGGCGCGGATCGCTGCGGTCTCGTTGGCTTTGTCCGGCACGGCTTCCTGCGCCAGGACGAGGCGCTCGTTGGACGCCCAGGCGGAGACCAGATGAAGCGCCGCCTGGGCGGCATTGGTATCGTGGCTGCGCCGCAACGTCTTGCCGTCGAGCGCGACGACCTCGGGGCCATCTGGCCGCAAGTCGGCCACCCAGGCCATGAACGCCGCCTCGAACAGCGCGGGATCGATCCGGTTCATCACAGTTCGCAGCCAGTCCTCCTTGGGCACGCCGAAGTAGAACTCTCCGTGTTGGCGCAGGAACGCCACGTGGCTGTCGCCCCAAGCCACGATCTCGTCGTAGTCATCGCATCCAGCGATGGTGGCGCTGGTCACCAGGAACAACAGCTCCGACAGCTGGAAGCGAACCCGCCACGGATCGCGGGGATCCTCGACCCGGCTGAAGTGCTGCAACAAGAGGCGCAGACTATCGCNGGGCGGCGCCTGATCCATCCGCAGGTCTCCTTTCGAACCGGGGAAACCTGTTTGAATCAAACCGCTCCGCGTCGGCACCAGCGAAATCCGTACCTCACCGCGTTAACCTGAGCAGGTTGCCGTGTGGGTGTTGCCGAGCGGAGGCTGGATGAGGGCGCTGAGGGTCAAAACGAAAATTGTCAGATCCAGAACAACTGCCGGAGCCCGATCCCCCCCTTTACGCGCGCACGGCACTTCTGAAGGCAGCTAACAGCGCTAAAAGGGCCTCCCGTGGCTTGCCATCCGTGAGGCGGTTCGGAAAACAACGATGCTGTCGCAGACGGGGCGCGTCGCGGGGATGTCGGCCTCATACCATCGGCATCGCCGCTTCCGGGCGGCGGGCCAGCAGGTCGGCGATGATGGTGAGGCCCTGTTCCAGCTGCGCGCGCTCGGGGACGGCGGACAGACACAGGCGCACCGCGCCCGGGTCGGTGCCGTCGGCGCGGAAGGCGGTACCGGAGGTTACTGCAACACCGTGGGCGCGGGCTTCCGCGGTGAAGCTGCTGGCACGCCAGCCTTCGGGCAGTTGCAGCCAGGCATGGAAGGAGGAGTCGGCGCCGGCCGGCTCCTGGAGCGGTAGCAGGCGGCGGGCGATGCGTTGGCGCGCCGCTGCTTCCTCCCGCTGGGCGCGCGCAGCGGCTTGTGCCTGGCCGCTGTCGATCAGCTTCATCGCGATTTCCAGCAGCAGGGCCGAAACCATCAGCGTATCCGCGGCGACCGCCTGTGCAATCCGGGGGACCAGGGACGCCGGTGCCTTGATGAAGCCGATGCGCAGGCTGGGGGCGACGCATTTCGACAGGCTGGTGACGTAGACCGCCCGCTCGGGATCGCGTGCGGCGAGCGGGGCAGGCGGGGTCTCCGCCAGGAAGCCGTAGATGTCGTCCTCCACCAGCATCAGGTTCTCCGCCCGGGCCGTCTCGATCAGGGCGTCGCGCCGGGCGTCCGGCATGGTGATGTTGGATGGGTTGTGCAGGGTCGGCACGAGGTAGGCCGTACGCGCGCCACTGCGTCGGGCGGCTTCGGCCAGGGCGTCCGGGCGCATGCCCTCGGCGTCGCTTGCCACCGTGATCAATCGGATGCCGTGCTGCCGGGCGATGTAATGGACGCCGGGCCAGGTCAGTTCTTCCACCAGCAATGCGTCGCCTGGCCGGTCGAGGGCATGCAGTACGGCCGTCAAGCCGCCCTGCGTGCCGTGCACGGGGACAATATCGTCCGCCTGCGCCGGCAGGCCGAACTGCGCGATCCAGCGCGCCCCGGCCGCCCGGTGCTCCGGCCTGCCGACCGATGGCTGGTAGCCGGCGAGGGCGGTCAGGCGGCCAATGTCGCCATCGAGCCCGGCGAGCCCGGGCTGCAGGGCGCCGGCAAGGAAGGTGCGGGCGGGGTAGTTGACGCTGAGGTCGATCGGTCCCTGGGGTTCGACGTTCTCCGCCCCACAGTCCTCGAGCGACAGCGCGCTGTGCGGATCGTTTCGTGGCGGGCTTCCCGGGCGCATCCAGTCGGCCGTTGTGGCCTTGTGCGGCCGGACGAAGGTGCCGCGTCCGACCGTTGCTTCGACCAGTCCGCGGCGCTCCGCCTCGGTATAGGCACGCGTGACCGTACCGACCGTGACCTCCAGCGCTTGGGCTAACGCGCGGTGGGTCGGCAGACGCGTCCCTTCGGGCAGGCGCCCGGCGTCGATATCCGCCGCCAGCGCATCTGCAATCGCGCGGTAGCGCGCGCCGCTACGGGCCGTGAGATCAGGGGTCCAGCTCAAATGTTCGGTCATATTGTACCCGTACAATAAAGGCGTTGACGGAATTGTATGGGTAGTAGTAGCAACAATCAAGTCGTGATCGATGCACGCTGCGGAAATGTATCGATACAATTATCGCAGCCGAGAGGGCTGCTGGAGGACCGCATGACCGTTCCGTTCTATCAGGTCGACGCCTTTGCGCCCGCCCGTTTCCAGGGCAATCCAGCGGCCGTGATGGTGCTGGAAACTTGGCTCGGCGACGCCCATCTGCAGGCGATCGCGGCGGAGAACAATCTCGCGGAAACGGCGTTCCTCGTGCCCTCGGAGGGCCACGCGGCGGACTATGAACTGCGTTGGTTCACGCCAACGGTGGAGGTCGACCTGTGCGGACACGCCACGCTGGCGAGCGGCTTTGTCGTCCTGACCCATCTGGTGAGCGGTCGCGACACCGTGACCTTCAGCTCGCGCAGCGGCCTGCTATCGGTTCGCCGGACCGGCGATCTGTACACGCTCGATTTTCCGGTCAATCCACCGGAGCCGGCCAACGAACACCGCGCAGCGATGGCGGTCGCGCTCGGGAGCCGGCCGGAAACAGTGTTACGCGCCGGTGGGTTCTGGCTCGCGGTGTTCGACCACGAAGCCGCGGTCGCCGGGCTCGTGCCGGACATGGCGGCGACGGCTGCGCTCGGCGGGGTGGGGGTGATCGCGAGCGCCCCTGGAGAGTACGTCGATATCGTCTCCCGTTTTTTCGCGCCGCAATCCGGGATCGACGAGGACCCAGTCACCGGGTCGGCGCATACCGTACTGACCCCTTATTGGGCCGAGCGGCTCGACAAGGGCAACCTGCAGGCCCGGCAAATCTCCGCGCGCGGCGGGACGTTGAGTTGTCGACGGAATGGCGATCGGGTCGCGATCGGCGGTCGTTGTGAACTGGTGATCGCGGGGCACTTCCATGTCTAGGCCCGTCGAAATCCGCCGGGCTGTACAAGCGCCCGAGTACGAGGCCGCCCGGCGTCTGCTGCGCGAGTACGAGGCCGAGATCGGGGCCGATCTGTGCTTCCAGCACTTCGCGGCAGAACTGGCCGAGTTGCCGACGCGCTATGCCGGGCCGGCGGCTGGCCTGTGGCTCGCCTGGGGCGGAGCGTTGCCGCTCGGGTGTATTGCGCTGAGCCCGGCAGGGCCGGAAGCGCCGCAAACCGGCGAGTTGAAGCGGCTATATGTGCGCCCGGAGGCGCAGGGCACAGGTCTGGGGCGCGCGCTCAGCGAGACCGCGATCACGGCGGCCCGCACCGCTGGCTACGCGGATTTGCGGCTGGAGACGCTGGACCGGCTGGTTGCGGCGCGGCGGCTGTACGAGGCGTTGGGGTTCGCCGAAGTTGCCGATTTTACCATGGATGGCCGAGCGCCGGGCACACGCTTTCTTGCCCGCCGGTTATCCGCGGCTGACCACTCGGCGCGGAGCCCGCATAGCGTGCGCGCACAATTCGGATAGCGCGCAGGCGGCGATCCGCGTCTGACTCGATGTGCCTTCGAGGCCCGACGTGCCTTCAAGAAGTGTAACCGCGACGGGCCTTCCGCGCCGATGACCCGGCGGGGCTGGCCTCAGAGCCGGAGGAGAGATCCGATGTCGCGCAAAGCGTTGACGTTCACCGTGACGATCCCAATGCCCGCGATCGGCGACTTGGTGCCACTGGTCCGTGCCTTGCCGACGCGCATTTGGCGGGCGTTGCTGGTCTATCAGGAGCGTGCGAGTTCGCGTGCCGCCCTGCGCACCATGGACGACCGGCTGCGCCGGGACATGGGCATCTGCTACGAGGATGCTTTGCGCGAGGCTTACAAGCCGTTCTGGCGGCCGTGACGCGGGCTCTGGCCGTCAGCACTCAGGCGCGCTAGTGAGGGAGTAGCCACGCACCCGCGTGGCTGCTCCCATTCCGTATGTCTGAACAGAGTTTCTTTGCCATGAGTATCGAGCAGCCGCTGTACTTCGAGGATTTCACGGTCGGCCGCCGTTTTACGACGCGCGGCGTCACCCTGACAGAGGCCGACATTATCGACTTCGCGTTCAAGTATGACCCGCAACCCTTCCACATCGACAAGGTCGCGGCCGAGCAGTCGCCTTACGGCGGTCTGATCGCCAGCGGTTTCCACACCCTTTCGGTCTGCTTCCGCATGGCGATCCAGGCAGAGGTGTTCACCGCCTGCTCGATGGGGTCGCCCGGCTTGGACGAATTGCGCTGGCTACAGCCCGTGCGTCCGGGCGACACGTTGTGCACCGAGTTCGAGGTCGTCCATGCCGAACCCAGCCAGTCCCGTTCGTCGCGCGGGCGTGTGCGGATCGCCTATACCATGAAGAACCAGCGCGGCGAGACGGTGATGACCGTGACCGCGAATCAGATCCTGCGGACGCGCAAGGGGGCGGAAAGCGCCCAAGGCAGTACGGCATGACAGCTCGTATGACGGCTCGACGGGCGCGTGCTGAAGATGCCGAGTGGATGGCCGTCAGCGACCGTGATCCGGATGTCGCGCCCTGGGTCAGTGGGGACGACGCCACTGGACACCGCACCCGGATTGCCAGCGACAAAAGCCTGATCCTGGTTCTCGAGGACGGGTCCACACCGGTCGGCTACGCGCTGATCACCGATCTCGACGATCCACATGACAACCGGCAAATCCAGCGGCTGGTCGTGGCCAAGCGCGGGCAGGGGTATGGACGGATGTTGCTGGATGCTGCCGTCGGAGCCTGTTTCGGGCCGCTGGGGGCGCATCGTTGCTGGCTCGATGCCTTGTCCGACAACGCCCGGGCGCTTGCGCTCTATCGCGCTTACGGCTTCATCGAGGAAGGCACGCGGCGCGAGGGCTACATCAAGGACGGCCGTTACCGCGACCTGGTCGTGCTGTCCCTCTTGCCCGCCGACTGTCCGGCGACGGCCTGGCGTACGCTTACGCTCGACTGAAGCGGTTGCGCGTCGACTGCGCTACAGCGGCCAGACCCAGAGGATCATCGGCACCGAGACGAGCAGGATGATCGCGTCCAGCGGCAGGCCCATCCGCCAGTAGTCGCCGAACTTGTAGCCGCCCGGGCCCATCACCAGCAGGTTCGACTGGTGGCCGATCGGGGTCAGGTAGGTTGACGACGCAGCGATCGCCACCCCCATCAGGAAGGGGTCCACGCTTGCCCCCAGGCCCTGAGCCACCGTCACGCCGATCGGGCCCATCAGGACGGCGGTGGCGGCATTGTTCATGATGTCGGACAGCAGCATCGTCGTGATCATCAGCAGCGCCAGGATGCTCCAGTCCGGGATCGTTCCCGCCATCGACAGGATCGGATCGGCGATCACACCCGTGCCGCCGGTCGTCTCCAGCGCCTGGCCGACCGGGAGCATCGCGCCCAGCAGTACGATGATCGGCCATTCGACCGCTTCGTAGATCTCGCGCACCGACAACTCGCCCAGTAGCACTTGCACCAGCACCGCCAGCACGAAGGCGATGTGTGCCGGCAGCACGCCGAAGGCCACCAGCCCGATCGCGCCGGCGAAAACGATCGGCGCGCCCGGGCTCGCCTGCCGGCGGCCCAGCGGCAGTTCGCGTTCGGCCAGCGGCAGACAACCGAGCGCCTGGAAGGCTTCCGGCATCGACTCGCGCTCGCCCTGGAGCAGCAGCACGTCGCCGGCGACCAACCGCACGCTGCCCAGACGCTCGGTGATCGGCTGGCCCTGGCGGGCGACGCCCAGCAGGTTCAGCCCGTAGCGTGTATGCAGGCGCAGCGAGCGCGCGGTTCGACCTTCCAGGCGTGAGCCCGGGGTAACCACCGCCTCGACCATGCCGACGCGTTCCGAGCGGAGGTTCTCCGCCGACAGCTCGGCCTCGCCGACCATCACCATGCCGGCCTGCTTGACCACGCGTTCCAGGGCGTTGGTGTCGCCCTCGACCAGAAGGATATCGCCGGACTGCAGGCGCAAGTAGCCGGACGGGGCGAGCATCCGATCCTTGCGCCGGATCAGCGCGACGATCGCGATGTCGCCTTGCGCGGCCGTTTCCAGATCGACCAGCCGCCGGCCGACGTAGGGCGAGTCCTCCGGCAGGCGAACCTCGGTGATGTAATCCTCGACCTGGAACAGCGACTTGGTGCCTTCCGTCTGGCCCTGCCGTTCGGTCGGCAGCAGGCGCCAGCCGACCAGGCTGACGAACAGAATGCCGGCGACCGCGACGCCCAACCCCACCGGCGTGAAGTCGAACATGCCGAACGCGGTGCCCAGTTCCTGGCTCCGGTAGCTGGCGATGATGATGTTCGGCGGCGTGCCGATCAGCGTCACCAGCCCGCCCAACAGCGAGGCGAAGGACAACGGCATCAGGATCTGGCTGGCCGCCCGGCCGGCGCGGTGCGCGGACTGCAGGGCGACCGGCAGCACCAGCGCCATGGCACCTACGTTGTTCATGAACGCCGAGCAGGTCGAGGTCAGGCTGGACAGCGCCATGATGTGCGTGGTCGGGCGCGCGGTCGCCGGCCGCAGCACACGCGTTACCCATTCGATCAAGCCGGAGTTGTGCAGCGAGCGCGACAGCACCAGGACCGCCGCCACCGTGATCACGGCTGGATGGCCAAAGCCGTCGAACGCTTTGCCTTCAGGGACGATGCCGAGCAGCACCGAGGCCATCAAGGCGCCGACGGCGATCACGTCGTAACGCCAGCGTCCCCAGGCGAACAGTACGAGCGCGCCCAGCAGGATGGCGAACAGCATAAGCTGTTGGCTGGTCATGAAGGCGTTCCAGATTTGCTGGGAAAGGATGACGAGCCGAACGAAAGGGCTTGCACGAGCGCCTGCGGAACCGAGGTGAGTCGACGGCGACCATGGCAGTGGCCACGGTGCGCGATGGTAGCGCCCCAAGCCCGTTGGCCCAAGGGGGCGTTCGCGCCGGGCTGGCCCGTCATCTGTTCCGCCATGCGGTCTGTCATGCGACGAATGGTTGATACCTTTTTCGGGGGAACGTCCCGAAAGGTGCCGCGTTCGCTTTGCCGAACCCTGCCTTCTAAGGGCCGTGGTTGCGTGTGTCCAGCACGCTGATCGGCCGTATCTATCGCGGAATCGGGCGGTTGTCCGAGTGCGGGGTGGCAACCTTGCGCTGCAGCATAGAAGGGGGCTGCGTTGACGCGGTGCAGCGTGCGCCGTAGGTTCGGCGCTGTCTCGCGCCCGGCTCGAAAACCCGATGCGGCATTACCGTGACTCGAAATATCGCGGGCGTGCAAGCGCATGCGCCCCGGATTTGGCCCAACTATGCCGAGCCCGCTGACCGCTGCGCAGCGCGCCGGGTTGAACCGATACAGAGCCTGGCTATCGCAACAGACGAAGGAGGTCAGACATGACCGGTCCCACGCCGCCGCAGACCCGTCCGGCCGATCCCCGGTTTTCTTCCGGACCGTGCGCCAAGCGGCCTGGCTGGTCCCTGTCGGCGCTGGAGGACGCGGCCGTCGGGCGGTCGCACCGTGCCAAGGGTCCGAAGGGGAAGATCAACGAGGTGATCGAGCGCTCGCGCAAGCTGCTCGGTATCCCGGACGATTACCGCATCGCGGTGGTGCCGGCGTCCGACACCGGCGCTTACGAGATGGCGATGTGGTCGCTGCTTGGCCAGCGCGGGGTCGACGTGCTGGCGTGGGAGAGCTTCGGAAGCGGCTGGGTGACCGATGTCGTCAAACAGCTGAAGCTGGAAGATCGCCGCGTTTTCGAGGCGGATTATGGACACCTACCGGACCTGAACGCGGTCGATTGCGACCGGGATGTCCTGTTCACCTGGAACGGCACGACCTCCGGTGTATGTCTGCCGGACGGTGACTGGATCGATGCCAAGCGCGACGGTTTGACGCTGTGCGACGCCACCAGCGCGGTCTTCGCCATGGACCTGCCGTGGGACAAGCTGGATGTCACCACCTGGTCCTGGCAGAAGGTGCTGGGCGGCGAGGCCCAGCACGGCATGCTGGTGCTCTCCCCACGCGCGGTCGAGCGGCTGGAGAGCTACACGCCGCCGTGGCCGCTGCCCAAGCTGTTCCGTATGACCAAGGGCGGCAAGCTGAACGAAGACCTGTTCAAGGGCTCGACGATCAACACGCCCTCGCTGCTGGCGGTCGAGGATCACCTTGATGCCTTGAAGTGGGCCGAGGAGATCGGCGGCTTGAAAGGGCTGAAGGAGCGTGCGCAGCAGAACCTCAAGGCGGTCGCCGATTGGGCCGCGAGCCGCGACTGGGTCGACTTCCTGGCGGAAGATCCGAAAACCCGATCCTGCACCTCGATCTGCCTGAAGATCGTTGACCCCTGGTTCACCAACCTGGACAGCGAGGCCCGCGCGACCGCTGCCAAGCGCGTCACCACGCTGGTCGAGGAGCAGGGGGCCGGCCTTGACCTTAGCTCCTACCGCGATGCGCCGGCGGGTATCCGCGTGTGGGGCGGCGCTACGGTGGAGCCGTCCGACATGGCCGCCGTGCTGCCGTGGCTCGACTGGGCGTTCGAGACGGTCAAGTCCGAGCGGATGGCCGCGTAAGCATCGCGCGCTAGAGCACACTAAGGGTCCTCTCTCTTCCCTTTGGAGGAGAGGGGGCCGGATGAACGCGTCTCTCTCGCCAAGCAGTTTTCAATCGAGTTCATAGCACAGGATCAATTCGTCCGATGCCCAAAGTCCTGATCGCCGACAAGATGTCCGACAGCGCGGTGGAGGTGTTCCACCAGCGCGGCGTGGAGACCGAGGTCGCTACCGGTCTTAGCGCGGAGGAGCTGAAGCAGAAGCTGCCGGGCTTCGACGGCCTGGCGATCCGTTCCGCCACCAAGGTGACGCGCGACGTATTGGAAGCCGCTGGCGACCTGCGCGTGATCGGCCGCGCGGGTGTTGGCGTCGACAACGTCGATACCGATGCCGCGACCGCCCGCGGGGTGGTGGTGATGAACACCCCCGGCGGTAATTCGGTCACCACGGCCGAGCACGCGATCTCTCTGATGCTCGCAATGGCGCGGCGGATCCCGCAGGCCGACGCCTCCACCAAGGCCGGCAAGTGGGAGAAGTCGAAGTTCCAGGGGGTCGAGGTGACCAATAAGACCCTCGGCCTGGTCGGCTGCGGCAACATCGGTGCGATTGTCGCCGAGCGCGCCCGCGGCCTGCGCATGAAAGTGGTGGCCTACGATCCCTACCTGACGGTCGAGCGTGCCCGCGATCTCGGCATCCGGCGGGTGAAGAACCTCGAAGACCTGTATGCCGAGGCCGATTTCATCACCCTGCACGTGCCCAAGACCGAGCAGACCACGGGCATGATCGACAAGGCCGCGATGCAGCAGATGAAGAAGGGCGTGCGGATCATCAACTGCGCGCGTGGCGGCCTGATCGTCGAGCAGGACCTCGCCGACATGCTGAAGGATGGTCATGTCGCCGGTGCGGCGATCGACGTCTACGATGAGGAGCCGGCCCGCGAGAATCCCCTGTTCGAGCTGGAGAACACGGTCTGCACCCCGCACCTAGGCGCCTCGACCTCGGAGGCGCAGGAGAAGGTCGCCGTCCAGGTCGCCGAGCAGATGGCCGACTACCTGCTGACCGGCGCGATCTCCAACGCGATCAATATGCCGAGCCTGACGGCGGAAGAGTCGGCACACCTGGGCCCTTACATGACGCTCGCCGAGCAGCTCGGTTCGTTCGCCGGTCAGTTGACCGAGAGCGGTGTGCAAAAGGTCAACATCGAGTACGAAGGGGCGGTCGCCAGGCTGAATACCCGACCGCTCACCCAGGCCGCGCTGGCCGCACTCCTGCGACCGATGCTGGACAGCGTGAACATGGTCAACGCGCCCGTGGTGGCCCGCGAGCGCGACATCGAGGTGTCCGAGGTCAAGCACGAGCGTGACAGCGACTATCAGACGCTTCTGCGCGTGACGGTGGAAACCGAACGCCAGACCCGCTCCGTCGCCGGCACGCTGTTCGGCGGCGACAAACCGCGGCTGGTCGAGATCAAGGGCATCCCGATCGAGGCCGAGCTGGGCCCGCACATGCTCTATATTACCAACGAGGACAAGCCGGGTTTGATCGGTGCGCTGGGCCGCACGTTGGCGGAGGCCAACGTTAACATCGCAACCTTCCACCTGGGCCGCCAGTCGCGCGGCACCGACGCCATCGCGCTGATCGAGGTGGACGATGCCATGTCCGAGCAGACGCTGGAAAAAATCCGCGGCCTGGACTTGGTGAAGCAGGCCAAGGCCCTGCGGTTTTAAGAGGCCTTTGGGCAGACAGCTGTCAGGTGGCCATGATCGAGGCTGCCTGATAGCTGTCTGCTTACTCTGATGTCGGGGCTCGACCGGGTTCGACCGACCCCGACATCAGGCCGAGCAGTCGGCCTGTTGAAGCGTGGCCGATGGGCGGAAATGGTGCCGCTTACGATTTCCCGGCCACGTTCATCTCGGCACCGCAGACGTGTTCGCGCTCGTGGTCGGCACAGGGGCCGGCTTCCAGTTGCACGGTGGAATGCTCGACCGAGAAGCGTTCCGCCAGGTGGGTCTTGATCGCCTGCAGCACGCGACCATGGTCCGCGCCTTCATGGACATTGGCATGGAGCGTCACCAGCGGCCGTTCGGCCGTCAACGACCAGGCGTGTACGTGATGCACGTCCGAGATGCCGGGGACCGCTGCCGGCAGCTCGCGCTTAATTTCCTCGATATCCAGATGACCCGGCGTGCCTTCCAGCAGGATATGGCTGCTTTGGCGCACCAACATCCAGGCGCTGCGCAGGATCAGCGCGGCGACCAGAAGTGACAGCAGCGGATCGATCGGCGTCCAGCCGGTGGTCAGGATCACGATCGCCGCCGCGATCGCCGCGACCGAGCCCAGCAGGTCGCCGAGAACGTGCAACGCCGCCCCGCGCAGGTTCAGGTTGTGCTGATCCCCGCCGTGCAAAAGGCGGAAGGCGACGAGATTGACCACCAGCCCCAGGATCGCCACGCCCATCATGGCCGAGCCCATCACCGGCTGCGGGTTGAGCAGGCGGCCAACCGCTTCCACCGCGATCCAGCCGACGATGGCAAGCAGCGTCGCACCGTTGACGAACGCCGCCAGCACCTGAAAGCGCTGATAGCCGTAGGAGCGTGCCTTGTCGGCCGGCTTGCGGCCCAGTTGGAACGCGAACCAGGCGAGTGCGAGCGAGGCGGTGTCGGTCAGCATGTGGCCGGCATCGGCCAGCAGCGCCAACGAGCCCGAGATCAGCCCGCCGGCGACCTCCACCGTCATGAAGCCGCCGGTGATCAGCATCGCCCAGAAGACGCGGCGCTGGTTGTCCGCGTCGACCGGCGGGGCATGACCGTGGGTATGGTCGTGCCCGCAGCCCTCGCCGTGCTCGTGCGTATGATCCTGATCGTGCTGGTGCATGGTGCCGTCTAACCTGACCCGGGCGGCGGGTCGGATCAAGCCGTCGCGGAGTCGCGCGCCTGGCGGGCAAGTGCGCGCAGCCGTTGCGTCGCTGTGATCGACAGCACCACTGCGCTGGTAAAGAGGTACAGGCCGGCATGCAGCGTGACGTCGCTGACCAGCGAGGCTTGGACCGCGACCACCAGCAGGGCGGCGACGAAGACATCCAGCATCGACCAGCGCCCGAGCAGGTCGAGGGCGTCGAGCGCGCGGGGAAGAGCGTGTCCGCGGGCATCGACGATCAAGAAGATCCACAGGGCCGCGACCAACTTGACGAGCGGAAACGCGAAGGCGAACACCGCCAGCACGCCGAACAACAGCCAGTCGCCTTGGCCGTAGAGCGCCCGCGTGGCGTTCAACAGCGACACCTCGTCCTCCAGCCAGACGAACCGGCTGACCGTCATCATTGGCCAGGTCCAGCCGGCGATCAGTAGCCCCAAGGCCCCTGCCAGCGCGGGTCCGACGAGCCGGTCCAGCCCGCGTGCCCGCCCCGCCAGCGTTTCAGGATGAGTCAGCCGCATCTTGCCCCGTTGTTTCGTTTGGTGATCGATACGCGTTGGGTGTTCACCACCAAAACACGATGGCACCAAGGATTTTCTTGCGCGGTTCCGCGCGGTCGCAACCCCGTGGCACCCGGGTCTGAAGAGTTTTCGACATCTTTCGCGATCCTGATGCCTGAGTGGTTTTGGCGGTGAAAGTTCACGATCTGACACCCGCGTCTCGACGGCACGGCGGCATTTCCGTTTGCAGGCGTGTCCGCGAACGCGCTAGGACGAGCCCGGTTGGCTGGCGGGGAGACCCGCTAGCGACCACCGATCCTTAAACACCCCTTCGAGCCCGGGACGACGCGTCAATGACCGCCACCGCCGATCAGGCCCTGCTGCCCGCCGGCCTTCAGGACCTGCTGCCGCCCGCCGCGGCGCAGGAAGCAGGCGCGGTCGAGCGACTGATCGAGGCGTTCGGCGCGTACGGTTATGACCGCGTCAAGCCGCCCCTGATCGAGTTCGAGGACGCGCTGCTCGCTGGCGCCGGGGCCGCCTTGGGCCAGCAGACCTTCCGGCTGATGGACCCGGTTTCGCAGCGCATGCTGGGCGTGCGCGCGGACATGACGACCCAGGTCGCGCGGATTGCCACCTCCCGTTTGTCGCGCGCGCCGCGGCCGTTGCGTTTGTGCTACGGCGGGCAGGTGCTGCGGGTGACCGGGACACAGCTGCGCCCGGAACGCCAGTTCGCCCAGGTTGGTGCGGAACTGATCGGCAGTGAGAGCGAGCATGCCGACGCGGAAGCGTTGGTTATGGCGGTCAGCGGCCTGACCGGCCTTGGCGCCGAGGGGCTGACGGTCGATCTCAACCTGCCGCCGCTGGTCGCTGCGCTGGCTGAGCGGCTGCAGATCGACGGCGACACGACGCAGCGTTTGCGCCAGGCGCTGGACCGCAAGGATGCCGCGGCGGTGGATCGGCTGGCTGGCGACCAGGGGACGCTGTTCCAGGGGCTGCTGCGCGCCGCCGGTCCAGCGGATCGGGCGCTGCAGAACCTGGCTGCGCTCGATCTGCCGGAACGTGTCCAGCGCGAAGTCGACCGCTTGCAACACGTGGTCCGGCTGGTACAAGCCGCGCTGCCGGAACTGACGCTGACGGTGGATCCGGTGGAGCACCGTGGTTTCGAGTATCACCAGGGTGTGACCTTCACGATCTATGCCCGCGGCGTGCGCGGCGAACTTGGCCGGGGCGGGCGCTACACCACCGACGCCGCCGGGGGTCCGGCGGAACCGGCAACCGGCTTCACGCTGTTCATGGACAGCGTGCTGCGCGCGCTGCCGGACCCAGAAACGCCGCGGCGCGTCTACGTGCCGCACGCCCACGCCGTCGAGGCGGCCCGGCTACGCCAGGCCGGCTGGTCGGCGCTGGTCGGCCTGCTGCCGGAGGACGACCCGGTGGCGGAAGCGCGGCGCCTGGACTGCACGCACCTGTTGATGCAGGGCGACGTGCAGCCGTTGGACGGTCTATGAACGTGACCGGGCGATATTCGTAGCCACAACCGCAAGGAAAGTGACGACATGGCCAACGTGGCGGTCGTGGGCGCCCAGTGGGGCGACGAAGGCAAGGGTAAGATTGTCGATTGGCTCTCCGAGCGTGCCGATGTGATCGTACGCTTCCAGGGCGGTCACAACGCTGGGCATACGCTCGTCGTGGACGGCGTGACCTACAAGCTGTCGCTGTTGCCCGCCGGCGTGGTGCGCCCGGACAAGCTGTCGATCATCGGCAACGGCGTGGTGATCGATCCCTGGGCGCTCCTGGAGGAGATTGACCGGTTGCGCGGCCAGGGCGTCGAACTCACCCCTGATCGGCTGAAGATCGCTGAGAACGCCTGCCTGATCCTGCCGTTGCACGGGCAGGTCGACCGCGCCCGTGAGGAGGCGCGCGGCGCTGAGAAGATCGGCACCACCGGGCGCGGTATTGGCCCGGCTTATGAGGACAAGGTCGGCCGGCGCGCCATTCGGGTGTGCGATCTGATGGATGACGCGCTGCTGGAAGAGCGGGTCGATCACCTGCTGCTGCACCACAACGCGCTGTTCCGCGGTCTGGGCCGGGAAGAGTTCGATCGCGACGAGCTGCTGCGCGGCCTGCGCGAGGTCGCGCCGCGCATCCTGCCCTTCGTCGACCGTGTCTGGGACGTGCTCGACCGCGCGCGCAAGGATCGCCAGCGCATCCTGTTCGAGGGCGCCCAGGGCGCCATGCTGGACGTCGATCACGGCACCTATCCCTACGTGACCTCGTCAAACACCGTTTCCGGCCAGGCGTTGACCGGCAGCGGCTTCGGCGGCGGCTTCGACTATACCCTCGGCCTCGCCAAGGCCTACACGACGCGCGTCGGCGCGGGGCCGTTCCCAACCGAGCTGTTCGACGATACCGGCCAGCAGATCGGCGAGCGCGGCCGGGAGTTCGGCACCGTGACCGGGCGGGCCCGGCGTTGCGGCTGGTTCGACGCCACGCTGGTTCGCCAGGCGGTCAAGGTTGGCGGCATCGACGGCATCGCGCTTACCAAGCTGGACGTACTCGATGGGCTGGACGAGCTGAAGGTCTGCACCGGCTATGAGATCGACGGGCAGACCTACGACCACCTGCCGGCCGCGCCCAGCCTGCAGGCCAAGGCCAAGCCGCTGTACGAGACGCTGGAGGGCTGGTCCGCCTCGACCCAGGGGGCACGCCGGTGGCGCGACCTGCCGGCGACCGCGATCAAGTACATCCGTCGGATCGAGGAGCTGATCGAGGCGCCGGTCGCTCTGCTCTCGACCAGTCCCGAACGCGACGACACGATCCTGGTGACCGATCCCTTTCTGGTTCACTGAGGCACGCGACGACAGCGATGTTCGGCAAGCTGTTCGGCAAGAAGGGCGCCGCCGGCCAGACCCCCGTTGGCCCGCCGGATTTGAGCCGGGTCACGGAGACCGGCGGCGCCTTCTTCGTGCCCGGGGTCGATGATGCCGAGACGGCCCGCGCACGGCTCACGGAAGCGCGCGAGCGTCTGGCCCGGCCGCTCAAGGCGGCGGTCGGCGCGCCGGCCTACGCGGCCCTGGAGTACACGCACGAGCAGGACAGCTACCGTTCGGCAGTTGGCGCACTCGACCCGCGCCTGAACGAGACGGTGCGCGCGATCCTGCGTCAGGATGCCAAGTACCGCTTCCTGATCCTGACCGATCGCCACGGCTTCGACGCCGGGCTGCCGCTGATCGTGAGCGACCGGGAAGTGACCCGGGCTGTCGCCTTCAAGGACGGGTAGGGCGCTCGGCCACCTGCATGGGCTCGTGCGGGAACCCGACCCTCGACGCTCATTTCACCAGCAGGATCGGCACGCGGCAGACCCGCAGCATCTCGATGGTCGTCGAGCCCACGAAGAAGGCGCGGAAGCGGGTGTGCCCGGACGATCCCATCACGAGGTGGTCGAACCGCTCCTCTTCGATCAGCCTGCCCAGCGCCTCGTCCGGCTGGCCCGGCCGGATTTCGGTCTTGGCGTCGCGGCCGGCGGCCGAGAGGGTGGCTTGGGCGTTGGCGAGGCTCTTCTCCGCCGCGTCCGTCGTTGGACCGAAGGTGACGACTTTCAGTTCTAGCCCCGCGTAAAGCGGGCTGCGTGCCACGTACTCGACCGCCCGGGTTGCGCTCGGGCTGCCGTCGAAGGCGATCAACACCCGGTTGATCGCCTGGAATGCGCGCGACGCAACGAACAGCGGCTTGCCGACCGCCCGCATGACGCGGTCGAGGTTGGAGCCGAGGTGCTCCGTGGCGAAATCGGCGGCTTCGCCCCGCTTGCCGATCAGGACCATCTCGGCTTCGGTTTCCTTCTGGGCGATCGCCTCGACCAGGTCGCCGTGGCGCAGATGGGCCTTCACGGCGATCCCCGCGTCCTCCAGCAGGGCCTTGGCGTCGTCCAGAATGGCGCGTCCGCGTTGTAGCGCGAGCTTGGCCCGCTGCTCGTCGAGTTCGGACAGCTCGTTCAGCAGGGTGCTGCGGGCGCCCAGCGCGATCGAGCCGGACAGGTCGCTGCCCCCGCCGGCCTCGCGCCGGCCGAGCACGTGCATCAATTCGACGTCCAGCTCCGCTCGCCGGGCGATCCAGGCGGCATGGTCGCAGACGCTTTTCGAATAGGTGGAGCCGTCCACCAGCGCGGTCAGTTTGTGTGTCATGCGTCTGCCCCTCAGTGCCCCATCAATTTTTCCATGGCGCCCGGCTCGTCATGGATGGCGAGCCGGTCCACGATCGTTTCCGATGCCTCGTTCATGCCGACGATCTCGACGTCGGCGCCGTCGCGACGGAACTTGAGCACGGCCATGTCCAACGCGGCAACGGAGGAGATATCCCAGATGTGCGCATGACTGACGTCGATCACCACGCGTTCGATCGCTTCCTTGAAGTCGAAGGCGTCCATGAAGGCTTCCGCAGACGCGAAGAAGAGCTGGCCTTCGACGTAATAGGTGCGCGTGTGGCCGTCCTCCGACAGGGCGGAGCGAACCCGGAAGAGCTGCGCGATCTTGCTGGCGAAGAAGATGCCGGACAGGAGCACGCCGACCAGAACGCCGATTGCCAGATTGTGCGTCACCACGACCACGACCACGGTCGAGAGCATCACGACCGACGAGGACATCGGATGCGTCCGAAGCTGCTTGATCGACGACCAGGAGAAGGTGCCGATCGAGACCATGATCATGATTGCGACGAGGGCCGCCATCGGGATCCGGGCGACCAGGTCGCCGAGCACGACCACCATGAACAGCAGGAAGACGCCCGCGGTGAAGCAGGAAAGCCGGCCGCGGCCGCCGGATTTGATGTTGATGATCGACTGACCGATCATCGCGCAGCCCGCCATTCCGCCGATGAAACCGGTGAGCGTGTTCGCCAGCCCCTGGCCGATGCATTCCTGCTTCCGGTCGGAGGGCGTATCGGTCAGGTCGTCGACAATATTCTCGGTCATCAGGCTTTCGAGCAGCCCCACCACCGCCACGGCGGCCGCGTAGGGGAGGATGATCGTCAAGGTCTCAAAGGTCAGCGGGATATCCGGGATCAGGAACATCGGCAGCGTGTCAGGCAGTTCGCCCATATCGCCGACCGTCCGGACATCCCAGTCGAACACGAGTGCGAGACCTGTCAGCACGACGATCGTCACCAGCGGTGAGGGCACGATTTTGGTGATCAGTGGGAACAGGTAGATGATCGCCAGTCCGCCCAGCACCAGCGGATAGGTCAGCCAGGGCACCCCCACCAGTTCGGGGATCTGCGCCATGAAAATCAGGATCGCCAGCGCATTGACGAAACCGGTCATGACCGAACGCGACACGAAACGCATCAGACGCCCGAGCCCGGCGGCGCCAGCCGCGATCTGGAGCAGACCCGCAAGCACGGTGGTGGCGAGTAGGTATTCGAGGCCGTGGTCGCGCACGAGCGTGACCATAAGCACAGCGGTCGCCGCGGTCGCTGCTGAGATCATGCCGGGTCGACCGCCAGCGATGGCGGTCACGACGGCGATCGAAAAGGCGGCGTAGAGCCCGACCTTCGGATCGACCCCGGCGATGATGGAAAACGCGATGGCTTCGGGAATGAGGGCCAACGCAACGACGATCCCCGAGAGCAGGTCGCCTGTGACGTTGCCGAACCACTGATCGCGGTAGGCGTGAAAGTTAAACATGCAAATCCTATCGCCGCGCGGCTGCGCTTCGCCGGTCGTGTGATGGTTTTCAGGTATTGAATGAGGCTCAGGCTAAGCGGCGGCCAGAAGGTCCCTGGATTCCCGCGGACACGAGCCCAAGCAACCGGCCGACTACCGCCATGTCATTGTGCGCTGCACAATCGGCGTCCCCAGCGTAAATTTCAAGCCGAAAAGCTTCCCATACGAACCGTGGAAAGCGTGCGCCTGTGCGGGACTCATGCAGATGCACTGGGTTTGCCAGTGCCAAAATACGCGTGTGCTAACCGCTTACATCATAGAGTCGGCAAGGAAGGCCGCGGTTGCGACGGCCTCCCGCACCGCCAGCCGTTAGCTGTCGAACTGGATCAGCGAGGTCACCGGCACGTCGAGCTTGGCGCGGCCCTGCAAGAACGACAACTCGATGATGCAGGCGCAGCCGCGCACGTCGCCGCCGATCTTACGGATCAACTCGACCGAGGCGGACATCGTGCCGCCGGTGGCGAGCAGGTCGTCCAGCACGATCACCCGCTGGCCCGGCTGGATCGCGCCTTCCTGAATCTCGATCGTGTCCTGCCCGTATTCGAGATCGTAGGTGTAGGGCACGTTCGGCCCCGGCAGCTTGCCCTGTTTGCGCACCATCACGAAGCCCAGGCCGAGTTGCAGGGCAAGCGGGGCTGCGACCAGGAACCCCCGGGATTCGATGCCGGCCAGGATTTCCGGCTTTTCCGGCCGCACCGCGTCCTCCAACTGTTGCACGGTGGCCTGCCAGGCTTGGGGGTGCGCCAGCAGGGTCGAAATGTCGTAGAACAGGATTCCCGGCTTGGGGAAATCCGGCACCTGCCGGATGTGCGGCTTGAGGTCCATGAGCGCAGCGGTTTCCTAACGTGTGGGGGAGAGCGGCGCGGCCGGCGCGCAAGACGCGGCGCGCTTGATATTCTGCCCCGCGATCCTACTGGGGCGGCTGGCGGGTGACAACGGGCCGACAGGACGCACCCCGCCTGCCGCAACCGTCAGGGGTTGCGCCGGGGCCGGGCTTGGCGTGGGATGCGGCTGTTCCTAGTCGCCCAACACGAACGGCAGCCACGACCCGATGACCCGCATCCTCCACCGCTCCACCCGCCAGAGCTATCCCATCGCCGTTGGCGGTGACGGCCCGTACATCATCGCCCAGGACGGCCAGCGCTACCTCGACGCCTCCGGCGGCGCGGCCGTGTCCTGCCTGGGTCACAGCCGGCGCGACGTGATCGAGGCGGTCCAGGCTCAGCTCGACCGGCTGCCTTACGCGCACACGGCCTTCTTCAGCAATCAGCCGTCCGAGGAGCTTGCCGAGCACCTGACCAGCCGGGCGCCCGAGGGGCTGGAGCACGTCTACTTCGTCTCCGGCGGATCGGAAGCGAACGAGACGGCCCTCAAGCTTGCCCGCCAGGCGGCGGTGGAGCGCGGCGAGTCGCAGCGCACCCAGATCGTTGCCCGGCACCAGAGCTACCACGGCAACACGCTGGGAGCACTGGGGGCGAGCGGCAACCCCGGCCGGCGCGCGCTGTACGGGCCACTCTTGGCCGACAACGTGCACTTCATCGATCCCTGCTACGCCTATCGCTATCAGGAGGCAGGCGAGTCGGATCTGGACTACGCCCTGCGGGCGGCCGACCAACTGGAAACGAAACTGCAGGAGCTGGGCCCGGAAACCGTGCTGGCGTTCATCGCCGAGCCAGTGGTGGGTGCGACCCTGGGCGCGGTGCCGGCGGTCGAAGGGTATCTGAAACGCATTCGCGAGATCTGCGACCGTCACGGCGTTACCCTGATCCTGGACGAGGTGATGAGCGGGATGGGCCGTACCGGCACGCTCTACGCTTGCCGCCAGGACGGCGTGGCGCCGGACCTGTTGACCTGCGCCAAGGGCCTGGGCGCGGGCTACCAGCCGGTCGGCGCGGTGTTGATGTCCAACGCGATCTACGACGCGATCGCCAACGGTAGCGGGGCGTTCCAGCACGGCTTCACCTACATCGGGCACCCGACCGCCTGCGCCGGCGCGCTTGCGGTGCAGCGCGCGATCGAGCGCGATGATCTGCTGGCCAACGTGATCGGGCAGGGGGACAAGCTGCGCGCGGATCTGACCGCGCACTTCGGCAAGCATCCGCACGTGGGCGACATTCGGGGCCGTGGCTTGTTCGTCGGCATGGAACTGGTCGCCGACCGCGCCACCAAGGCCCCGTTCGACCCGGCTGAGAAGCTGCACGCCCGGATCAAGTCGGCCGCCTTTGCGCGCGGGCTGGTCTGCTACCCCAATGGCGGCACGGCGGATGGAACGCGCGGAGACCACGTGCTGCTCGCCCCGCCGTACATCCTGGAAGACAGCCACCGCGAGGAGCTGGTGGAGAAGCTGGAGGCGGCTCTGGCGGATGCGCTCGGCCAGGTGAGTGGAGCGTCGGCGTGAGTGCGCACGTCGCGCCCCTGGTGATCGCCGCTGCCCCGAACGGCGCGCGCAAGACCCCGAACGATTGTCCTGCCCTGCCGGTGACCGCCGACCAGTTGGCCGATGCTGCGGCGACCTGCCAGCAGGCGGGGGCTGCGATGTTCCACCTGCACGTCCGCGACGCCGAGGGCCGCCACAGCCTGGACCCGGCGCACTATGCCCGGGCGATCGACGCGATCCGCGCGCGGGTCGGCGACCGGCTGGTGATCCAGGCGACCTCTGAGTCCGGCGGCCGGTACGGTCCGCGCGAGCAGCTGGACGCCATGCGCGCCCTGCAACCGGAGTCGGTCAGTCTGGCGGTGCGCGAGGCGATCGGCCGGCCGGAGGACGAGGAGGCGGCGGCGGACTTCCTGAGCTGGGCGCGGACGCAGGCGGTGTCGGTACAGTATATCCTGTACGATTCCGGCGATCTGGCCCGTTACCGCGCCCTGGTCGCTCGCGGCGTGATCCCCGGCCGGCGGCACTGGCTGCTATTCGTCCTCGGCAGCTATGCTCAAGCGCGTGATGCAACCCCTGGGGAGTTGCTGAATTTTGTGACGCCGGACTGGCCGGACGAGACGCCCTGGATGGTATGTGCCTTCGGCCCGCGCGAGGCCGCCTGCGCGCTCACGGCAGCCGGGCTCGGCGGGCAGGTACGCGTGGGATTCGAGAACAATCTACTGTTGCCCGATGGCCGCAGTGCGCCGGACAACGCCGCCTTGGTTGCCAACGTTGCCACGGGTGCGCAGGCGATCGGCCGGCCGCTTGCGGACGCCGCCACCTTGCGCGCGGAATTGAACGGGCTGCTTTGGGAACAGGGATAAAATTGCCCGTAGCTCCCTCTGGTCATGCGAGGGGAAACTGTGTTCAATGGGACACGCGCGCCGACCCCATGATGCGAAGCAACGGCGCGTGTGAGGGAAGAAGAACAAAACCCTTCAGGGATTGGCTTCAACAGAGGGGAACGTTGAGGACCCAGCGGGTAAGCGCCACACGCTCTGGGTGCACGCACGCCGATGTCGAACGGCTTGGGGCACCGAGCCTGCATGTGCTCTCCAGATCACCGCGTCTCTCCTTTGTTGTTAAGGCCGAGAATCATCGCCGGCTTGCGTCTACGCGCTTTCGCGTAACGGGCCGGTCGGGGAGGACTGGCGTATCTGCCGTCGCTATGCCATCCCCGAAACCAACCAACCCAAGGCAGTCTACGGAGGCTCCTACATGAAGAAGCTCGTGATCACGGCCGCCGCCGTCGCCGTTGCGACCGGTGCCTGGATGGCGGGAACCAGCAGCGAGGCGCTGGCCCAGGACGATACGAATTTCGTCACCATCGGCACCGGCGGCGTGACCGGCGTCTATTATCCGGCCGGCGGCGCGATCTGCCGTCTGGTCAACAAGGACCGCGACGAGCACGGCATCCGCTGCTCCGTCGAATCCACCGGCGGGTCGGTCTACAACCTGAACACCATCCGCGCGGGTGAGCTGGAGTTCGGCGTCGCCCAGTCGGACTGGCAGTATCACTCCTATAACGGTTCTTCCCGCTTCGAGGATGCGGGCGCGTACAAGGATCTGCGCGCGATGTTCTCGCTGCACCCGGAGCCGTTCACCGTGGTCGCCCGCGAGGGCAGCGGCATCGAGGACTTCGAGGACCTGAAGGGCAAGCGGGTCAACGTCGGCAACCCGGGCTCCGGTCAGCGCGCCACCATGGAGATCGCCATGGAGGCCATGGACTGGAGCATGGATGACTTCTCGCTCGCCTCCGAGTTGAAGGCTTCCGAGATGGCGCAGGCGTTGTGCGACAACAAGATCGACGCCTTCGTCTATGTGGTCGGCCACCCGTCCGGTTCGATCCAGGAGGCCACGACCACCTGTAACGCCCAGCTGGTCAACGTGAAGAACGAGCAGATCGAGAAGCTCGTGTCGGATCGGCCATACTACTCCTTCGCCACCATCCCGGGCGGCATGTACAACGCCAACCCGGACGATGTGACCACCTTCGGTGTGCGTGCGACCTTGGTCACCAGCGCGGACGTCAAGGACAAGGTGGCTTACGAGCTGGCCAAGGCCGTGTTCGAGAACTTCGACCAGTTCAAGTCGCTGCACCCGGCCTTCCAGGTCCTGAATAAGGAGGAGATGGTCAGCCAGTCGCTGTCCGCTCCGATCCACGAAGGGGCTCTGAAGTACTACAAGGAAGCTGGCCTGAAGTAAGTCAGCGACCTTGATCTGAGATGCAGACGGCCGCGTCCCGGCAAGCGGGGCGCGGCCGATCTGTACTGTGAAGAGGCGGCGTTGAAACGTCGGCGGATCTGCTTCGACAATGCGCGTCGCCGGTGCACGCGCTGGGTGACCTGGAGGCGTCATGGCGAGTTCGCAAAGCCCGCAGCAGGGCAAGGCGGCCGAGGATAAGAAGCTGGACGATCTGGTCGCGTCGACCGATACCGGCGCGCGCGATCCCGATAATTCCGCAGCCAAATGGACCATTCTCGGTGTTGCGCTGACTTGGTCGCTGTTCCAGCTGTGGTACGCCTCGCCGCTGCCGTTCATCCTGAACATCGCCATTTTGAATGACACGGAAGCGCGCGCCATACATCTGGCGTTCGCGATCTTCCTGGCGTTCACCGCCTATCCGACGCTGAAGAGTTCGCCCCGGAACAAGGTGCCGGTCCAGGACTGGCTGATTGCCGGCGTCGCGGCCTTCTGTGCCGCCTATCAGTTCTTTTTCTACGAGGCGCTGGCCGGGCGCGTTGGTCTGCCGACCTGGTACGATACTGTCGTTGCCTGTGTGGGCATGGTTTGTCTGCTGGAAGCGACGCGCCGGGCGCTTGGTCCGCCATTGATGATCGTCGCGCTGGTCTTCCTGGCGTACGTCTTTTTCGGCTCGTCTGAACTCGTGCCGAACGTGATTCAGTGGAAGGGCGCCTCGCTCGACAAGACGATGTGGCACCAGTGGCTGCAGACCGAGGGCGTGTTCGGGGTGCCGCTGGGTGTCTCGACCAGTTTCGTCTTCCTGTTCGTGCTGTTTGGCTCGCTGCTCGATAAAGCAGGGGCGGGTAACTACTTCATCCAGGTCGCTTTCGCGCTGCTGGGCCACCTGCGCGGTGGGCCGGCCAAGGCGGCCGTCGTCTCCTCCGCGATGACCGGTCTGATCTCCGGTTCCTCGATCGCCAACGTGGTCACCACCGGGACCTTCACGGTGCCATTGATGAAACGGGTCGGCTTCTCCAGCGAGAAGGCCGGCGCGGTCGAGGTTGGCTCCAGCGTCAATGGCCAGCTGATGCCTCCGGTGATGGGCGCGGCCGCCTTCCTGATGGTGGAATACGTCGGCATCCCCTATTTCCAGGTGATCAAGCACGCCTTTCTGCCGGCGGTGATCAGCTATATCGCGCTGCTCTATCTGGTCCACCTCGAGGCGCTGAAGGGCGACTTCCAGGCGCTGTCCAAGCCGCAGGAACCCAAGCCGGCGAAATGGATGCTGATCGCGCTCGGGCTGACCGTGGCGTCGATCGCGATCATCGCGGGGGCGGTTTACTGGCTGTTCGAGCTTGCCGGATTGCTGGCGCAGTCGTCCAACCTGCTGTGGGCGGTGGTTCTGATCGGCGCGCTGCAGATGGCGCTCTATTTCGGTGTCAGCCGCGCGGTGCCTGCCGACAGCCGCTGGAAGTTGGTGTCGACCGGCGCGATTATCGCCTGCAACGTCGTGATCGGGGCGTTCGGCGTCTATGGGCTGGTCAAGCTGGTCACCGCGCTGTTCGGCGGCGTGGCCGTCTATGTCATGGCGCTGCTGGTGTTCGCCGCCTATGCGGCGCTGGTCTGGTATGCCACCCGGGTGCCCGAACTGGAACTCGACGACCCCAACAAGCCGGTCTACCGCCTGCCCGAGGTGGGGCCGACGGTGAAGGCTGGTCTGTACTATCTGCCGCCGGTCGGCGTGCTCGTCTGGTGCTTGATGATCGAGCGGCTGTCGCCCGGCCTTTCGGCCTTCTGGGCGACCGCGTTCATGCTGTTCATCCTGGTGACGCAACGCCCGCTCAAGGCGTTCTTCCGCAAGTCCAGCGACTACGCCACGCAGATGAAGGCGTCCGGGATCGAACTGCTCGACGGTTTGATCGCCGGCGCGCGCAATATGATCGGCATCGGCGTCGCCACCGCGGCCGCCGGTATCATCGTCGGTACCGTGACCCTGACCGGCATTGGCCAGGTGATGACGGAGTTCGTCGAGCTGATCTCCGGCGGCAACATCATCCTGATGCTGCTGTTCACCGCCCTGTTGAGCCTGATCCTGGGCATGGGCCTGCCGACCACGGCGAACTATATCGTGGTCTCCTCGCTGATGGCGCCGGTGGTGGTGCAGCTCGGCTCCGAGGTCGGGCTGGTGGTGCCGCTGATTGCGGTGCACATGTTCGTCTTCTACTTCGGCATCATGGCCGATGTGACACCGCCGGTGGGGCTGGCCTCCTTCGCCGCGGCCGCCGTATCGGGCGGCGACCCGATCAAGACCGGCTTCACCGCGTTCTTCTATTCGCTGCGCACGGTGGTGCTGCCGTTCGTGTTCATCTTCAACACCGAGCTGTTGCTGATCGACGTCTCGGGGCCGATCGACTTTATCTTGGTGGTGAGTTCGGCGCTCGCCGGCATCCTGGTATTCGCGGCGGCGACGCAGGGCTACTTCGCCGCGCGCAGCAAGATCTGGGAAAGTGCGCTCCTGCTGCTGGTCGCCTTCACGCTGCTGCGGCCTGGCTACTGGATGGATCAGATGATCCCGCCCTACCGGACGGTCGACCCGACCCAGATCACCGAGCGCGCGGCCGAGGCGCCGGCCGGCGATTCCCTGCGCGTGGTGATCGAAGGCCTGACCATTGAAGGCGAAGAAGCGCGCAAGACCGTGCTCCTGCCACTGGGTCCGGCGGAGGGCAAGTCGGGTGTGCAGCGTCTGCAACACGCCGGTATCATGGTGCAGACGATGGGCGATCAGGTGCAGATCACCAATGTCGTCTTTAACTCGCCGGCGGAGAAGGCGGGCGTCGACTTCGGCTGGAAGGTGCGGGGTCTGCAGGTTCCCACCCAGCAGCCGCCAAAGGAACTGTTCTTCATTCCGGCGTTGGTGCTCCTGGGCGGCGTCTATCTGTTGCAGCGTCGGCGCAATCCCGGCCGTCCGGCGCCGAAGCCGCAACCCCAGGGCGCCGGCGCGGAATGACCGGCTAGGGGCGACCGATCCCCGATGACCGGTCAACGATAGAGGGTAACGGCATGTACAAAGACATCCTGGTTCCGGTCGACTTGGCCGAGGAAAACTCCTGGAAGGCCGCCGTGTCGCGGGCGGTCGAGCTGGCGCAGGCGTTCGGCAGCCGGCTGCACGTGCTCACCGTCGTGCCCGATTTCGGCGCCACGATGGTCGCGCAGTACTTCCCGCACGACTACGAACAGAAAATCGTCGAGGAGGCGCGCCAACGCCTGCATACATTCACCAGGGATCACGTGCCGGCCGGCGTCGAGGTGCAGCACCTGGTGGGGCACGGGCGCGTCTATGACGAGATCCTACGGATGGCCGAGGAAGCGGATTGCGATCTGATCTGCATGGCCTCGCACCGTCCCGAATTGCGCGATTATCTGCTGGGGCCGAACGCCGCACGCGTGGTTCGGCATTCGAAGCGCTCCGTCCTGGTGGTGCGCGACGCGCCGAACGGGTAGGCTGTTGGGATGGCGCTAGCGATTGGCAGCGCATCCGGGCGGCGGACGAAAGTAGGCGCAGGTGAACGTACAGGCGGAAACGAAGGCCGCGTCGGAAGGCGGCTTTGCGACAGTCGATTTGTCCCAGGTGGGTGACGCGGAGGTGGCCGCTCTGGGCGCTGCGGCGCGGCGGGTGCGTGAGATCGAGACGGACCTCGCGGTGCGCGGCGGCAACGTCGTGGCCCGTCTGTTGGCGGAGGCCGAGGCCTTTTACGAGTGGGACCATTATCCCGAGGGCGATGCCTATGACCCGTCCCGGGAAAGCCAATATTTCTACCATGCACATGCGGCCGAAGAGCGCTTTCCCGGTGAGCATGGGCATTTCCATACCTTTGTCCGTCCGGTCGGCCTGAGCGATCTGCTCCCAGGGGACGAGATGCCGCCGCCGACCGCACTCACCCACTTGGTCGCGGTGTCGATCGATACCTCCGGACGCGCCGTGCGGCTGTTCACCACCAACCGTTGGGTCACGGGTGAGCGTTGGTATCCTGCCGCGACGGCGGTGCGTCTGTTGGCCAACTTCGAGATGACGGGCGATAAGCCGGCGCCCGAGGTCAATGGTTGGCTGAGCGCGTTGTTGCGTCTCTACCGGGCGGATATCGCAGCCCTGTTGACCGCGCGTGACGCGGCCTTGGTGCAGGCCGGCGGCGGCGTTGTGAGCGAGGCGGCACTGGAGAACAGGGAGCTGGAGGTGACCAGCCAGTTGGAGATCGACGTTGCGGCCCGCATCCAGATAGTCGAGGCGGAGGCCACGCGCCGGGGCGTCTAAGTGCTCGTGCTTGTTTTGGGCCAGTAGGGCGGCTGCGCGCCCTCGTCGCTTGACAGGGTGACTGCGCTGGCTAGCTTGACGCCACGGTCGCGTAACGGGCCGGCAGTGTTAGTTGAGAAGGGCAGAGTTTTGACGCGTGTTGCCAAGGCCGCGCAGGCGGTGACGATCACACTCCCGGACGGCAACCAACTGGCGTTCGACCACGCACCGACCGGCCGCGAGATTGCGGAGCGGATCGGCAAGCGGTTGGCCAAGGACGCGCTCGTGGTCAAGGTGGACGGCGAGTTGCGCGACCTGGACCTGCCGGTCACGGGCGACGCGCGGGTCGAGATCGTCACCCCGAAGCACGAGGACGCGCGCCAGATCATCCGGCACGACGCCGCCCACGTGATGGCGGAGGCGGTGCAGGAGCTGTTTCCGGACGCGCAGGTCACCTTCGGCCCGGCGACCGAGACCGGTTTCTATTACGACTTCGCCCGCGCGCACCCCTTCTCGACCGACGATCTGGAGAAGATCGAACAGCGCATGCACGAGATCGTGGATGCGGACAAGCCGTTCGTGCGCGAGGTCTGGGACCGCGACGCGGCGGCGCACTTCTTTGACGAGAAGGGCGAGAAGTACAAGGCCCAGCACATCCGCGAGGGCATCCCGAAGGGCGAGCAGATCACGATCTACCGCCAGGGCGACGACTGGCTCGACCTTTGCCGTGGGCCGCACGCCCCGTCGACGGGACGGGTCGGTCATGCGTTCAAGCTGATGAAGGTCTCCGGCGCCTATTGGCGCGGCGACCCGAACAACGAGCAGCTGCAGCGGATCGCCGGCACGGCTTGGGAGAGTGAGAAACGGCTCAACGACTACCTGGCCATGCTGGAGGAGGCGGAGAAGCGCGACCACCGCCGGCTGGGCCGCGAACTCGACCTGTTCCACCTCCAGGAAGAAGCCGTCGGCAGTGTGTTCTGGCACCCCAAGGGCTGGACGCTCTACCGGCAGGTGGAAAAGTACGTCCGCCGGATGCAGGAGCGCGAAGGCTACCACGAGGTCAAGACGCCGCAGCTGATCGACCGGTCGTTGTGGGAGCGCTCGGGCCACTGGGAGAAGTTCCGCGAGGCGATGTTTACGGCGAAGAGCGAGGATGACCATACCCTCGCGATCAAGCCGATGAACTGCCCGGCGCACGTTCAGATCTTCAACAAGGGCGTTACCAGTTACCGTGATCTGCCCTACCGGATCGCGGAGTTCGGCTCCTGCCACCGCTACGAGCCGTCGGGTGCGCTGCATGGGTTGATGCGCGTGCGCGCCTTCAC
Organism: Rhodovibrio salinarum DSM 9154; assembly: GCF_000515255.1. Taxonomy (NCBI): domain Bacteria; kingdom Pseudomonadati; phylum Pseudomonadota; class Alphaproteobacteria; order Rhodospirillales; family Rhodovibrionaceae; genus Rhodovibrio; species Rhodovibrio salinarum. The sequence goes on from NZ_KI911559.1 coordinate 1,658,447, forward strand.
CCAGGACGACGCGCACATTTTCTGTACGCCCGAGCAGATCAACAGCGAGACGCAGAAGTTCTGCGACATGCTGCTGGAGATATATCACGCGTTCGGGTTCGAGGACGTGCGGGTCAAGTTCTCCGACCGCCCCGAGACACGCGCCGGCTCGGACGAGGTTTGGGACAAGGCGGAGGCCGCGCTCAAGGAAGCGATCGAGGCGACCGGCATCCCCTACACGATGAATCCGGGCGAGGGTGCGTTCTACGGGCCCAAGTTGGAGTTTGTGCTGCGTGATGCGATCGGCCGCGATTGGCAGTGCGGTACGCACCAGGCCGACTTCGTGCTGCCGGAGCGGCTAGACGCCAACTATATCGGCGAGGACGGCAACAAGCACCGGCCGGTCATGCTGCACCGGGCGATCGTCGGCTCGTTCGAGCGGTTCATCGCGATCCTGATCGAGGAGCACGCCGGGCGTTTCCCGATGTGGCTCGCGCCGGTGCAGGCGACCGTGGCGACGATCACCAGCGCGGCCGACGCGTATGCCAACGAGGCTGCGGCGGCGTTGCGCCAGGCGGGTCTTCGGGTTGAGACGGACCTGCGCAACGAGAAAATCAACTACAAGGTCCGCGAGCACTCCAACCAGAAGGTCCCGGTGATCGCCGTGGTCGGTGAGCGCGAGGCGCAAGACCGGACGGTGGCGTTGCGTCGGCTGGGCAGCAAGCAACAAGAGGTTCTTGCGCTCGACGATGCGGTGACTAGACTCGCGGAAGAAGCAGCAATGCCCAAGGTTGGTTGAGCCACCTGCGATTGTCCGGTCTATGACCGGCGATCGATCGGATGGGTTGCACCGACGGGTTGGATTGCATCGACAGGACAACCACGTAACGACACGCGACGCGTTGCCGGCAGTGCCGGCGGCGCCGAGCGAGCGACACGGTTAAACAGGCAAGGGAGTCTGATCCATAGCCAGGCCAGCAACTTCGGGCCCGCCGACCAAGGGCGGCCCCCGCGTCAACGACCAGATCAATGTCCGTGAAGTGCGCCTGATCGGCCCCGAGGGCGAGAATCTCGGCGTGCTCGAAACGCGTGATGCACTCGATCGGGCAGGGGAGCACGGCCTCGACCTGGTCGAGGTGTCGCCGAACGTCTCGCCGCCGGTGTGCCGCATCCTCGACTACGGCCGCTACAAGTACGAAGAACAGAAGAAGCGCGCCGAAGCTCGAAAGAAACAGAAGACGATCGAGCTTAAAGAGATCAAGATGCGCCCGAACATCGACGACCACGACTACGGCGTGAAGATGAAGGCCATCAATAAGTTCCTGGACGAGGGCGACAAGGTCAAGGTCACGCTGCGTTTCCGTGGCCGTGAAATGGCGCACCAGGACTTGGGCAAGCGGCTTCTGGGAAAGGTGCAGGAAGACCTGGGTGAAAAGGCCAAGGTCGAGGCCCACCCGAAGCTGGAAGGCCGTCAGATGATCATGGTGATCGCGCCGCGCTGAGGCGCTGCCGGAGTCGGCCAGTCACGGCCTTGGATCGCGAAAAAAAAGTCCACCGATCGGCATCGATCGGTGGACTTTTTCCGTAAGCCGCCTGTGTCCGCCTGCAGCTGTATCAGGCCGCCCTTTGCGGCCAACCAGATCGCCGCGGGTCAGTCGCCGCGGGTCATATAGTCGACCAGCTTGGGCAGGGCACGCTCCAGGGCGCTGCGCTCCTGCGGATCCAGTGTGTCGATTGCCTGCACCAATTCGTTGATTGGATCGTCGCTCAACAGCTCGTGGCCCTCCTCGGTCACGTGTAACCCGCTGTTGCGCGCCCCGCTGCCGCGACGGCCCAGGTAGCCCTTGCGGACCAGAGCGGAAATCGTGGTCGATGCGGTTCCCATCGTGGATCCGCGATGGCGCGCGAACGCCGTCACCGTCCGCTGTTCTTGCGGCATCACCGCAAAATAGCGCAGCGCATGCCATTGGGCTGGCTTCAGGCCGTGGACGAAGCTGCGCGCGAAGTGCACCCGTACGAGCTGTTCCAGTGAGTGGGCCACCGCACCCGCACCGCGCTCGTGATCGGTGATCGTCGGATGGGCCGGCTCGTCGACCGGCTCGGCACGGGCATCCTGGGAATCGGCCCAGCGCATTTCTGGTGCCGTCATAGGATCCCGTGGGCTCCAGGTTATTGAACGTCGATCAACACCGGCCATGCTCTTCCTTCGCAATTTCACAGCGCGAAAATGGATACCGCAGTATTTTTTACCAAAAGAAAGCTGAATGTCGATAGAGAAAGTTGCAATGCGTTGGTCAACGCGCATGTGTCTTAATAAGACGGGGTTATCGGACGTATGTTGTTAGAGGTAAGGGGCAGGTACAGAGCTGCAAATTTCAAACGTTCACGGAACTTTAAGTGTGCTTTGGACTTTTATGAATACCTATTAATCTTTTAACATCTAACGTGAAAGTGGTTGGTGATCTGCGAGCACTGGTTACGAGTGAGGCTATAGAGTCGCGCATAGAGTGCATCCAGCCGACTGCGGGCGCGCGCCCTGCGCTCCGGAGACCAGTCGACCGGCGGGCCGGGATGGCCCAGATCGTGGGCAAAACCATCCAGATCGTGGCTGGTGTGGCATAGCAGTTTGAGCTCATGGCGCACGGTCGCGGCCGTCTCGCTGGTGTAGGCGTGCGGCGGAATCACCGGGAGCTGTTCCAGGATGTAGAGGTTCAGGTTCTGGCCCTGCAGTTTGCCCCGCGCCAGCCAGTCGAGCACCTGCGCGTTCAGGTTCGCGAGCAATAACGGGGCCGCGCGACGGTAGGCCGCGAGGGTTTCGTCGTCTTCCGCGGCGGGCAGCAGCAGCGGCAGTGAATTGGCCGCAGCGCAGCGCGGCACCGCCGCCGCAATCACAGTTCGGGCATTGCTGGGGGAGGTGACATGCTTCAACCCGATCGCCCAGTGCAGCCCCTCCGGCCAACGCATCTGATCGCCCGGAACGGCAAAACGGGGGGTGGGGCGAAAGGTCGGGTCGGCATGTTCAGCGTCGCTCGTGCGACGCGGCTGCGCCGGACGCTTCAGATTGCCCGGATGGATCTCGATGCTGGCTGCCCGATGGTCGAACGCCTGTACCATCTTGCCTTCGTAGAGCGGCCAGGCGTCCGGGTCGGCATCAGACCAGGGCTGGAATCGATGGGCATCGTTGGTGAGGTCGAACATTCGCCGGTAGCGGACGGGAAAGGTGGGGCAGGGCGCATCGCAGCGTCGGTCGACCAGGGGCGGCCAGCGACGATGCAGCCTAAGCGCGAGCGCTGCGTCCTGTCGGCTGCGTGGCATCGGGAGGCCGCCTGTGGCCGGATTGAGCGTGGCGAGCGCGCGCCGGCTGAGCGCCAGCGGACGTTCCGCGGCGAGATCGCCTGGATCGCCGAGCGCGAAGGCAAGCCGGGTTCGCTGCCCGGCTTTCTCCTGTCCGCTCAACGTGAGGCAGGCGAAGCGGAAGCGGCTGTCGACCTCGGGGAAGAAACGGTGGGCGCCGCCGCTGCGCGCGCGTCCACGGTTCTCGAAGTCAAGGAAGGACGCCAGCCTGCCGGTAGCCGCCAGCCGGCGCACGAAGCCTGACGTTCTGCGGTCGGTTGCGATCCCGCTCGGGACCAGCAAGGCGGCATGGCCATCGGGGGGCAAGCGGTCGGCG